>DUEN01000062.1 GCA_011176545.1 Caldilineae bacterium
AGCCGACCTACCGTGTGTGGCGGCTGTTCATGTCCGGCTCGGCGCATGGGTTCACCGTGGGGCGGCTGAATGTGTACTTCCCAACCGAGGGAGGAGAGGATCCCCGGCAGATGCCGGTAGGCGATGCCCTCTTCAGGGACGTTGACCAGCTCCAACATATCCCATGATGGCGCTTCCGGGCCACATAGCCAGTCCAGGGCCTGCCGGATAACGGACGTTTCATATCCCGGCGCGACGATGAAATCGAGGTAATCCGCTACCTCCGTGCCCCCGACGAACCGTACATGCTGCTTCCCATCCACCTCGACGACGTACAGCGGGGCGATGCCTACCAGCTCCTGGCTCCTCCGAAAGGTGAGCACATACGCGCGGCCTTCACCATGATGTTGCCACCAGGTAGACTGAAACTCCCACGTCATGAACAGGGTGTCGTAGCCAGACCGATGTAAAAGGGGGTTCCATTCCGGGCGTAGGGCGTGAAAGGCTTCCTCTCCGTCGTATACCGTGAGTTCCAGGCAGGGCGTGCAGATGCAACAAGTGACCAATGTTCCCCTCCTTTACACAAAACCACAGGCCAACCGCCTGTGGTTGTCTACACTATAAACATTATAGCGTGGCAGAGAGGGGACGCAAGTATGCTATCTTACACGGATGATCAAATGTAGGGGCGCACAGCTGTGCGCCCCATGCGCATCAAGTTAACGGCACAGATCGGAGCTTCCCCCTACGCACTTTCACCATTCCAGACTGATAGGGGCGAGACATGTCTCGCCCCTATCTGCCTGAAGACGGATGCGTTGTCTCCTATCCCGGCTCACGACGTCCGATACCAGTCCTCCCGGGTGAGCGGCAATCCGGAGCGTCCCTCGCGATCCGTCTTGACCAGCAGCGACTGGTACACATTCAGCCGCCCCACGGTGAACCCATGCGCCGAGCCGGACATGAACAGCCGCCACACGCGGTAGGTCGGCTCGTCAACGTACTGGAGCGCCTCCTCGTGACGGGCCTCCAGCCGGGCCACCCATCGGCGCAGCGTCAGTGCGTAGTGCTCCCTCAAGCTCTCGACGTCGCGCACCTCGAACCCGGTCTCCTCAGCGACGCGAAGCGTCGTGCTGATGGGGACCAGCTCGCCGTCGGGGAAGACATAGGTGTCCGAGAAGGTCGGCCCCTTTGGGGGTGGATCCGTCAGCCGTTTGGCGATCCCGTGGTTCAGGAAGACGCCACCCGGCCGCAGGAGGCGATAAGCCTGGGAGAAGTAGGTCGGCAGCAGCGCCTCTCCCACATGTTCGAACATCCCAACGCTGACCAGGGCGTCGTACGCCTCTTCCTCGTCCACCTCCCGATAATCCTGGACGAGCACCCGACAGCGATCGCTCAGCCCGGCCTCGGCGATCCGCTGGTTCGCCAGATCGGCCTGCGGCTTGCTCAGGGTGATCCCAATGGCTTCCACCCCATAGCGTTCGGCCGCGTAGATCACCAGCCCACCCCAGCCGCATCCGATGTCCAGCAGCCGCTGGCCCGGACGCAGCCGCAGCTTACGACAGATGTAGTCCAGCTTCCGCTCCTGGGCCGTGTCCAGATCCTCATCTGGGGAGTGGAAGTACGCGCAGGAGTAGACCATGCGCCGATCCAGCCACAGGGCATAGAAGTCATTGGACACATCGTAGTGGTACCTGATGGCCTGGCGATCCCTCTCGATGGAATGCCGTTTACCGGACAATCGAGCCGGCCCGCGGCGGCCCACCTGGCGCTCACGGCCCGAGGGGAGACGCAATAGATCGCGCGCGAGGCGCACCTTTTTCATCCAGTCGCCGATGTTCTGCGCCAGCGAGTCGGCCGCGGCGATGAGCGTCTCGACGTCCCCCTCGATGTCGAAGTCATCGTATAGATAGGCTTCGGCTAGGCCCACCTCCGTGCCAGGCCACAACATCGCCCTCAGGGCGCCGGGGTGCTTGAGCACGATGGTCACCGGCCGCGGGGCATCGTCCGGCCAAGTGATCCCATTCCACAGACGGACGGACACCTTGGACCTCACCGAGTCGTCCAGCAGCTCATCGAGGAGCTGCAGTGTGACCCGGGTCGCCACATCGGTTTGCAGCTTTTCCACGGCCATAGGTCTCCCTCCATATGGGCTTTCTAGACGGCAGAGCCCGTGCGGCTCATGCCATCAGCGGTCCACGACGTTGTGTGACGCTGTGAAACCCCTTACTCGGCCTCTGGCTCCAGCCCTCGTAGCACCTTGGCGGCCGCCTCCACGATGCTGTCCATATCGGCGCGAGTGCCCAGGAGAACGTACTGGGGTAGCCACACGGCCTCCTCATAGCAGGCCCGCTCCGCCGCGGGACATGAGGGGTGAAGCCTCTCGATCTCGCTGGCATCACGCCCCACCCAATGCAGGTTGTCCAACGTCCCCTCACGCACCGCCTTCGTGGCATACAGCGGGACGTAGCCAGGCGAACAGGGGATGCCCTCGGCGTTCATCGCCTTGATGAACGCTTCACGGCTGGCACCACGCGCCAGGTTGGGGTCATATCGGAAGATGAAGAGATGCCAGGCGTGTTGGGTCACCCTGGGATCGCGGGCCAGGGGTCTCAGGCCGAGCTTGGTCAGCTCCTGGCTCAGATACTGGGCGTTCTCCTCGCGACGGGCGCTCTGCTCCTCCAGGCGCGTCATCTGTGCCAGGAGGATGGCCGCTTGCCACTGCGTCATGCGATAGTTGCCCCCCCAGGTTTCATGTTGATACCAGGCCCCCTCCCGCACCCGCCCCACGTTGTGGATGGACCAGCATCGCTCCGCCAGTACCGCGTCGTCGGTCAGGATCATCCCCCCCTCGCCGGCGCTCAGGTTTTTGCTGGATTGAAAGCTGAATGCGCCCATGTCCCCGATGGCGCCCACACGACGCCCCCGCCAGGCGGCCGCATGGGCCTGAGCGGCGTCCTCGATGAGCTTCAACCCATGACGACGCGCTAACTCCGGAAAGGCGTCCATATCGGCCGGACATCCCCCGATATGCACGGCGATGATGGCCTTCGTCCGCTCTGTGATCCGGGCCTCCGCCGCGGTCGGGGACAGGAGATATGTCTCCGGATCGATGTCCGCGAAGACGGGCAGCGCGCCCAGGGCCAGACAGGCTGTGGCGGTGGCGACGAAGGTGTATGGGGGGATGATGACCTCATCGCCGGGGCCGACGCCAGCAGCGCGCAACGCGATCTCCAGCGCGGCCGTGCCGTTGGTGACGCTGATCCCATAGCGCGCGTTTTGAAAGCGAGCGAAGGCTTCCTCAAACTGGGTGGTCTTCTCGCCGCCGATGCCCCACTGCCCGGAGTGGAGCACTTCCAGGAGCGCCTTCTCTTCCTCTTCACCCCACACCGGCCATCTCGGGAATGGCTCAGTGCGCACAGGGGTGCCGCCATGAAGAGCCAGCCGTTCTGCCATCTGCCTTCCTCCACGGAGTGATGAGGGATACTTCCTCGCTTAGGGATATTTTACCAGACCGGTGCGGCGCCGGTTCACCCAGTCCCAGTTGATCTCGACTCCCAGTCCCGGACCCTGGGGGACGGGGACGTGCCCGCGCTCGTCGATAGCGTCCAGCGCATCCCGATAGCCATCCTTGTAGAGAGGGATGTCATGGCTGGCGGACGCCTTGGGATGAACGAGCCCCATCTCATAGTAGTTGGTATTGCGGATAGCCGCCATGCACTGTCGCTGAGCAGGGCCCGGACCGTGAAGCTCGATATCGATCCCCAACGCCTCACAGGCATGGGCCAGCTTCATGACGCCCGTGATGCCATCGTAGCCCACGTCGCCACGCACGAAGTCCGTAGCATCGGCCAAGGCGAAATCGATGTGTGGTTCCAACGAGCGTACGTGCTCCGTCAGAAGCAGGGGCGTCTTGATGAGCTGGCGCAGCTTGCGGTGAGCGAACTGTGAGATGCCGCCATCTCGATAGGGATCCTCATACCAGAAGAAACGCGCATCATCGCAGGCCCAACCCACCTTCAGCGCGTCCCCGAAGGTGATGTATTCACAAGCCGGGTCCAACATCAGATCCATAGCATCGCCCACCCGCTTACGCACAGCATGGACGTTGGCGATCTCCTGCGAGATGGGAGCCCGCCCCCAGCCATGAATCTTAAAGGCAGGGTATCCCATCTCCTGGCATTGCAGGGCGAAATCAGCGTAGGCCTCCGGGCTGTCCAGCCCGCCGTTGTGATCACCGTGATACGTGCTGGCGTAACAGGGCAGGCTCTGTTTGTATCCGCCCAGGAGCTTGTAGATGGGCGCGTCAAAGTATTTCCCTGCCAGATCCCACAGGGCGATGTCTACGGGCGCGATGCCGATGCGGGCTACCTGTCGCAGCGCTCGTCGTACATCCGTGTAGATGCGCTCCCGCTCCAGCGCGCTCTTGCCGATGAGGTAATGGGCGAACATCGGCAGCGTGGCATACTCCGCCGCCCTCCCGCCAGCGTACTCCCCGATCAGCCCCACGTCTGTGAAGATGCGAATGATGTACCCCTTGAGGGTAATCTGCCCACCCGGGACATAGACCAAGTTAAACCCGTTATAATCCGTCCCCAGGTCGTGCATCGTGTACTCATACTCGTGGACCTCGATCGCTGTAATTCTGGGCTCAGCCATGGCTCTTCCTCCATAACTACTTGTCAGTTTGACCCCTTTAGAACATCCGTGCTATAATGGTTAATTACCAGGGCTGGCGTCATCGCCCTGTTCACCATGTTGCTACAGTCTGTAATATCCTCGCTCTCCTTGTGGGGAGACAACGGCGTCCCCCGAAGCCAAGTCCGCTCCCAAGAACGCTCGATCTGGAAGAGGTGCTCCATGGCTCTCACTGGGAGCAACCGTTGTATGTACAGAAACCATGGATATAAGGGAGTCCAACATGAGACGGACACCTAGCGTGTCCAGACGAAGAGCATGAGCAACACCAACGCTGCATATATCCCTAAGATGAAGAGCCATAATACGAGCCTCATGCTAGCCCGGCGGCTTCGCCTGATCACATCCGCCGGAGTCTCCCGGGTGAATACCACCATGGGGTACTTTGTCGCCCGCCTTTCAAAGTTCCATCTCGCGATGCGCCCGAAGATGAAGCCAGCCACGCCAGCGACGAGGAACCCCACGAGGAAGGAGAACACGTCGATCTTCATACGAGGACCCTCCCTCGGACTAAAGGGGACGATCCCCCGGGCTGGGACCAGCTTTTCAAGTTACCATGAAGATGAGAGAGCTCTTCCTCGTGTGATTCGCGAGGAAGAGACACATAGGAATAGGAGGTGACACGATGAATCGCTTACTGTCACTGGGTGCCGTCTTCGACTGGATCACCCCGCTTTGGCTGCTCATTCAGGGCAAAGTGCATCAGCCCAGCGTGGGGTTTCTGATCCCGCTATCGATAGGGGGTACCCCCAGCATGATTGAGGAGCTGCTCCAAAGTTACGGCGTCAACGTCTTCGGAATGACGATTCATGGAGGTGACATCTTCTTCAGGGTTCGCGAGGCCCAGGCCGATTATGCCCAATATTTGCTCGAGCGGGAAGGGCTCCTCTTCCAACACAGGCCGCGACGAGCGAGGACGAAGAGGCCAGACGAAGGCTGGCTAGAAAACATTGAGGGCAAGATCGATGGTCTCGCAAACCTTCTGGCTCGTCAATAAACGACAGGGCCATACACTCATTGGCGAAACATTAGCCCAGGATCCCTGCGAGGGAACTCGAACTCGCTTATCATCCCTGTGATGGGCGATCCCTGCACTATTATACCATGTGAGCTCTTCGCGGCCCATAACGCGCTCAGGCCGCCAGATTTCTCCGGCGGCCTGAGCGGATATCGAGCGTTTCAAGGAGAGGAAAAGCCTACATCCTCCTCATACGCGGTGGGATACACGGTGACACCTTCACAGGGGTTACCTGGCCTCCATCCTCAGCAGTGTGGATGGAAAGCCGATACCCTACATCAATCCCATATCGCCCAGCCTTTTCCCTTACCTGTATGAGGTAACGTCCATCCACCGGGGCTTGCCAGATCAACCGGGCTGCCCGATCACCAGCGAAATCGTCATTCTCGGCCAATAACACGGGATCCTCTTCCGCTGTGAAGATAGAGAGGACCGTGTCCGTCTCACCGAGCAGCTCGGATGTCTCGATCACATAGTACACGCCTGCTTGCGCTTCAAAATAGACCCAATCTACATCATCCAACACACCGAATAGGTGAAGCTGGGCTTCGCCGTTCACCTCAATAGGCTGGGCGTCTTCTGGCGTGTTGTCCTCCTCAAAGGCATCAACAACCGTCGAGGATGTCACAGGCGGCACAGAATGGATAATCCCCGTACCTGATGTCACGCCATCATCGGCGAACACCCCGGTGACAGAGAAAGCGAGCGACACCAAGCTAGCTAGCAAAATGCTAACGAAAACCCGCCGCTTATTCACCATCATTGATCATTTTCCTCTATAACCCGATTCCTACTCTGCTGAACACCATGCATACTACGTACACTAAAATATAGCAGGCCCCCACAACGCTGTCAACGGAAAAGACTTACAATAAGCTTACAGAGGACATAGCACAATGTGCTCTTAGCCGAAACGCTCATGCTATACCCCGTTGAAGCGGTTATTTGACATATGAGGCGATTATAGCTATACTACTACCGTGTGATGTGAGGGTTCTCGCCACCATTTTATAAGATTGAGTGCTTTATAGTCATGGTGACCATAGCTCAAGGGGCAGAGCATCTGGTTGTGGCCCAGAAGGCTGTGGGTTCAAGTCCCACTGGTCACCCCTGATGTCGCCCGGTCCCATCCACTGGAGGCCGGGCGCTTTGGTATTCACAAGGTGCGTCCCATGCACAGCGTCTTGGTCCTCAACGCAACGTACGAACCCCTGAGCGTTGTCTCCCTGAAACGGGCTGTCGTCCTCCTCCTCAAGGAGAAAGCGGAGATCGTCGAGGCGACCGAGGCCGTATTGCGTTCGGAGCGCATGTCCCTGCCGGTGCCTCTGGTCATCCGGTTGGTCTATTACGTGCGTATACCGCGTCGACTCGGCGTGCCGTTGACTCGACGCACAGTGATGGCGCGCGATCAATACACATGCCAGTATTGCGGCGCTCAGCCCGGCCGTTCAGAGCTGACATTGGACCATGTGATCCCCAGGTCACAGGGCGGTGAGACGAAATGGGAGAACGTGGTCACCGCGTGTCGGACGTGCAACCAGCGAAAGGGGAATCGCACGCCCGAGCAGGCCGGCCTGCGCCTGCTGAACAAGCCGAAACGCCCGCGTTACGTCGCGGTGGCCCTGATAGGAGAGCCGGCTCACTACGAGGTATGGGGCAAGTACCTGAGATAAGCTCTGGGTGCCTACCCGGTTGATAACGCTCATATTGGCAATACACGACAAAAACGTAGGTAATGTTTGCGTTGTCCCTATTTGTGTAGGGGCGACCGGCCGGTCGCCCCTACGAGAATGAGCGAAAGGTAACGGCGGAGGCGGTCTGAATCCAGGTCGTCCCCGCCGTTCTTTTTATTCCCTGTAAAGCAGGGGAAGGTAGTGCCGTATGAGACGTGGCTGATCGCCGAAGAGGACGGTGTATCGCTCACCTGGAGCCAATGGGACGGCCCACAGATCGGGGACGGTAGAAAGATAGCCTGTCGGGTTGACCTCCTCCAGGTAATACCGCGTGGGATACAAATCCGACCAGCAATAAGGCTCATGGATCCCGTCGGTGACGTAGCGATCAAGCTCTCGCCACCACGCGTCGTAGAGGATGAGCCGGGCGCCGGCCAGCAGTGACTCCTCCTGGTCGTAGACCCGATCCCCATCTCGATCGTTAAAGACCAGTGCGCAGAGCTCGGCGGGGATAGGCGTGGGCGTCGGTGTGGGTGTGGGCGTGGGTGTGGGCGTCGGCGTGACGGTGGGTGTAGGGGTATCGGTGGGTGTGGGCGTCGCCGTGGGAGTGGGGGTACGGGTCGGCGTGGGCGTTCGCGTCGGGGTATTAGTGGACGTAGGTGTAATGGTTGGCGTAGGTGTATCGGTGGGCGTAGGCGTAATGGTCGGCGTGGGTGTGTCCGTAGGCGTTGGCGTCGCCGTGGGTGTGGGCGTGGGCGTCTCGATGACGATGAGCCCGTTGATCAAATTACGGAGGATGCTGCTCGGCGTAGTGTCCTGGATATCCGTCTCGTTGGGGTCGAAGGTCAGCGCGGTACCCGTGGTGGCCTGCTTAGCTCGAAATTGTAACCGGACGAAGGTGAAGGGCGGGTTGACAGGAGGATCGAAGGGATTAGCAATTTTACTATAGTAGATCATACCTGTGCCTAGTTCATAATTTCGATAGATCTCGTCCAACCCATTATCGATCACGATGAAATCGAGGAATTCCAGATAGGCAGGATCCGACTGAAGCACGGCGTCCGCGCCCACGACATCCCCGGTCCCCTCGATGCGGATGTCCACCGTGAAGGTATCGCCCACGGTCACCGTCAGGGTGCTGGGGCGAACGGCAAAGTCGGCCGTGCCTGCAGCGCCGGTGGCATGGGTGGCCGGTCGTGCCGACGCCAGTGACAGAAGCAACGCGATTCCCAACAGCAACAGAAGCAGCGCTTTCGATCTCACGGCCGTTCTCCTCAATCCTCGATCTGGCTCTCGGATAGCTCTTCCCTCTGCAGCCCAGCCCGCGCTGGGTCACGAAGTCGGGCTAGAGGCCGATGGAAGCACGCTTCAGCAACAGCGGTAGGTACAGGCGCTCGAAGTGGGCGCCGATCTGCACTTTCCCATCCCGGGTTTCGCCCAACACGGAGCGCCCCAGCTCATCGACGGCATCGGCCTCGGCGAAGTGCAGGATCGCGGCTGGCGTGGCTCGGAGCGCCCGCAGGGTCAGGGAGAAGAGCTCGATGCGCCCTGAGACAGGGTTTCCCATGGTCCCCGCGCTGAAGAGGAGTTCCCCATCCTTCAGCGAGTTGATGAGGATCAGATCAAAGGCGGTCCCTGGGGTGACCTGGAGCCCCTGTAACAGGAGCGCGTTGAACGTCAATCGCACATCCGCTCCGATGATGGGTTGCGTATCGGCATCCACCACGGCGGTCACGGTGAAGATATCCCCGACATCGACCTGTTGCCACCCGGGAATGATCGCGAGGCTCACACTTCCGGCCGGATGAGACGCGCGGCCTCGGGCGGCCCCCACCGTGGTGACCTCGATATCTCCCGTGGCGAAGTAGTTACTCCGCAGGAGCGCAAAATCGCTGATGCGGATCGCGTTATCCTCATTGAAATCCGCGCGCGGATCGAACCCCGGATCGCCCTCGTTGGTGAAGTAAGCGTTGCGAAGGATGGCGAAGTCGCTGATGCGGATGCGATTGTCGTTATTAGCATCTCCTTCTAGCAATGTGCCCATGTCGACTGAAATGTTGGCGAACACCTGCACATCCCGCTTGACATTACGGAGCGTATGAGGATTCTTGACGCGGATGTCGTAGAAGACGCCCTGGTTCAAATAGGCTGTAGCCGTGAAATAGCCACTCGGATCGGTGATGGCATATGTAGTTGACTCAGTGATAAGACTTGTGGTATCGGTGATTTCGCTGGCCAGCGTGAACGTGATCGCTAGAGGAACCACCCAGGGATCACTAGGTGGCGGACTGTCGGGACGCTGAAGTGTGACATGACCGCGAACGGTAACATAAATGGTCTCATGCTGCTGGTGCGGACGAGCCCAGAGACCGTCACGGGAGGCTAACCATAAGATGCTGGCAAGAATAACTGGTATGAAAACGAATGCCAGGCGGCGAGTGCGTCTATCGGGGTGAAAATCAAGCCCTGACATGATACTCATCCTCCAAGGGGCTACCGAGAAGCTGTTCTATTCATGCAAAAGTGGAAGTCACTTGTTTCAGGACAGATCTGAGTGTTCTGCACACCCTTTAAGGAGCTAAAAGTACGCCCTTCTGGGGAACTTCGACTTTCACCCTCCCGTCAGAGGCGAGGTCCGCTAATGTATCAAGGGGCGAGGCCCCTCCCCAATTTAGGGAGGGGCCTCTCTGTGCGCCGTAGCATCTATCGGAGATCCCGAGGTGATGCTACGGCGCCGGAGTTACTACTACTGTAATCCATAGCATCACCTCCCTCCGTTTGGGATAGCGAAAGAAAGGAAGATGGCCCCGTGGCCAATTCGCGTGCAAGATGAGTAGATTATCTCATACTTGCGCGTCCAGGTCAAATGCCATTATCGGGGGTCAACCGCGCAATCGGCGAAGCACCTCCTCGAAGTCCGCAGGCAGGGGAGCCGTAAAGGTGACCCTCTCGCCGGTATCCGGCAGTCGGAATCCCAGGCGATAAGCATGGAGGAGCTGACGGGGGGCGCGAAGTCGCTTCCGGCGATGCCCATAGACGGGGTCACCCACCAGGGGATGGCCGATGTAGGCCATGTGGACTCGGATCTGATGGGTGCGACCCGTGCGCGGCCGCGCCTCGATCAACGTACATCCCGGGAGCCGCTCACGCACGGTGAACTCGGTGATGGCGAGGCGGCCTTTGTGTTCCGGCACCACGGCCATGCGCTCTCGATGCCGAGGATCCCTTCCGATGGGCGCCTCCACCCGGCCATGGGTAACGGGGATCTCCCCCTCCACCAGGGCCAGATACACCTTCTCCACTTCTCGCTGTTTGAACTGAGCCTGCAACGCCCGAAGCGCCATATCGTTCTTGGCGACCACGATGACACCCGAGGTCTCCTTGTCCAGCCGATGGACGATGCCGGGGCGCCGCTCGCCGCCCACGTTCAGGTTCGGCACATGAGCCAATACCGCGTTCACCAGCGTTCCTGTGCGGTGCACGCGGCCGGGCGCCGGATGGACCACCATGCCCGCGGGCTTATTGATCACCAACAGGTTCTCGTCCTCGTAGAGGATGTCCAGCGGGATAGGCTCGGGCTCGATTTCGGTGGGGAGAGGGGGCGGCATGCGCACAAGAATCTCGTCGCCAGGCTCGACCTTATAGCTCGGCTTGAGGCAGGCGCCATTGACCGTGATGCGCTCCTCCTTGATCCAGCGCTGGATCTCGGCGCGCGAGTGATCAGGTAGCGCATCAGCCAGCCAGCGGTCCAGCCGCTGCCCCCCTTCCGTGACGGTGAAGCTCAGCACGCGCTCTTGGGCTTCCACGCTCCCATTGTACCACAGGAGGGCGCTCTTCAGGAATGACGAAGTGGCTCAAAAGTCACTCCCAAAATTAAGCGAAGGGAAACAGGCGTTTCTGTAACCTTCCTCCATCCTGCTTCGTCATAAAGAAGAGCATATCTGTTAGGAACTCCATATTTATGTGCAGGGACACAAAATACGTTCAACTTCCTCGCGGCACTGTGCCATCGCCTCTTCCACAGGCATCCGCCTCTCCTCAGAGAGCACCGGAGTGATGACGAGGCGGCTGAACGCGTCGGTCACCTCTGGCCACCAAGGTGAGTTATGCACCGGCGGCATGTGCGGCGCGGCCTGAGTGATGAACTTGGCTGGCTTCTGGTTATGGAAGTATGGATCCTCAAACTGCATGCGAGGATCATCCCAGGCGGGCTTCCACGTGGGAAACAGATTCTGCATCTCAAAGCCGAGTAGCACGCCATCGCTAGTTAGGTTGCAGAAACGGATGAAGTCCCAACACACCTCTGCGTGCTTCGTCTGCTTGGTGATGCAGGTCCCTGTACCGCCGTGAGCGGCGCTCTTCGCACCGGAGCCATCCTCCCACACTGGGAGGAGCTGCATCTCCCACTTGCCTTCCAGGTCGGCCGCATTGTCCTTCATGAAGCCCTGCATCCACGGCGCGCCCAGATGGACGGCGAACTCACCCGCGGACATCTGGCCATACCAGGCCTGGCCCTCGGCGCGCATGACCACGATATCGTGGACCCACTTCCAGTCGGCCAGCATCTTCATGGTCTTGACGCCGCCCTCATTGTCGAAAGAGGGGTTTCCCTCCTCATCGAAGAAGCCGTTGAAGGCCTGGGCGATCATCCACCAGTAGTCCCAACCAGTAGGCGACAGGGAGACCCATTTTTTCCTCGTCTTGGCGACGTAGTTCTTCCCCTTCTGGATGAACTCCTCCCATGTGTTGATGGGATACTCGATGCCGGCCTCCTCCAGGAGATCCCAACGGTAGAAGAGCAGACAGGCGTTCAGCTCATTGCCAATACCATAGTACTTGCCCTGCCAGCTCCAGGGGCTGAGCGCTGAAGGTCTATATAAATAGGACTCATACTCCGCCACCCATCCATTCAAAGGGAGTAACCCTATCCGCTCCTTCCTGACGAGATAGCCGAACTGAGAGGCTTCAATATCCACCAGATCAGGGGCTCCTGTTCCCGCGGCAAGTGCCATGAGGAGCCTATCAAGGATTTTATAGCCATCGACCTCTATCACTTTGATGGTAATTTGGCTATGCTGATCGGCATATCTCTTGGCTAAGGCTCGGTACCACTCATTGCGCGAGAAGGCAAATCCCCAAAAAGTTAAATGTACTGGGTTCTCTCTTTTCGCGAGAATGGACTTCCCTTTATCTTCCACCTCAGGGCGTAAACGGAAGCTAGGGAAGCAAGCCCCGAGAGCTGTGGTCCCCAGGAGAGCAGCCCCCCAATGCAACAAATGACGCCTACTGATCAGCCTGCCCATAGTCAAGTCACTCTTAATTGTCCAAATTTGAGGTACTGGCCGTCTCCCTTCTATTCATAGAGAAAACACTTGACCAGCACACCATCCACATAAACGTCCCTTGGAGCCTCACGTTTACACCTTTCCATCACATAGGGACATCTCCCGGCGAACTTACAACCAACCCGCAGGTACTCCTCTTGCTCGCTCTCCGCAAGCTGCACTTTGGTAGTCCATCGCCTCCTCGGATCTGCTTCAGGAATGCACTGCCGCAGAAGCTCCACATAGGGATGCTTAGGCTCCACAAGCACCTTTTCCACATCACCCATCGTGACAATATTTCCCCTGAGCATGATGGCGATCCGGTCGCACACGTAGTAGGCGGTGGCGAGATCATGCGTGATGTAGAGCACGCTTACTCCAAACCTCTCTATTAGCTCCCGAAACAGGTTCATAATAGACATTCGGAGCGAGGCATCCACCATGGACACCGGCTCATCAGCGATCAACAGGGAAGGTTCGGTAAGAAGCGACCTGGCGATAGAGACCCTCTGCAGTTGGCCGCCGGAAAACTCACTGGGGTAGCGACCGGCAATCTCCTTATAGCTCAAGCCAACCGCCTCCAGGGCTTTGTCAATTCGTGCGAGAGCCTCCTCGTGGCTGCTCGCGAGGCGAAAGTTATGTACGGCCTCAAAGAAATAGTGCTCTACCTGCCGTAAAGGATTGAAGGTTTCAAACGGATTTTGAAAGACCGCCTGCACCCCTGCGGTACGCCAGACCTCTTTCCCGGCAACGGGCTTCCCGTCCTTTCCCCTATAGATGATCTTTCCCGATGTAGGCTCCTCGAAGCCCAAGATCATCCGTGCGATCGTGGACTTCCCGCATCCACTTTCTCCAGCCAGGCCAAAGATCTCCGCGGAGTTTATATGGAAGGAGACATGGTCCACGGCCGTGATCTTGAGCCTGGAGATCATACTGCCTATGTGGAATACTTTGGTGACATCCTGAAGTTCAAGAATCTTGGTCATCTTCACCCTTCTGCATCAGCCAGCATGCTACTCTATGTTGATCGCCCATATCCTGGCACTTAGGTTCTTGTTGGCTACAAATCTCCATTGCGAAGCGACACCGGGGGTGGAAGGCACAGCCACTTGGAGGGTCCACAAGCGAGGGAGGAGCCCCAGGAGCGCTCTCCCGCATCCTCTTATCGCCGAATTGGGGGAGGGAATTGATCAGATATTTGGTGTAAGGATGGAGCGGTTCTTCAAAGATGGCCTCTACCTTGGCCTCCTCGATGATCTTTCCAGCATACATGATGCCAATGCGATCGGCGATGTTAGCAAGAACACCCATGTCATGTGTGACGATGACAAGGGTGTTCTCCAGCTTCTCCTGGACCTCCTTAAGAAGCTGAAGGACCCCCCGCTGTACCACCACATCAAGCGCGGTCACGGGCTCATCTGCGATCAGAACCCGCGGGGAGAGGAAGGAGGCCAACGCGATGACGACCCTTTGGCGCATCCCCCCGGAGAGCTGATGAGGATATGCCTCCAAGATCTTTGGCGGCAGCCCCAATTCGACGAGATGCCGCCGGGCGATTTCAAGCACATCGCGCTTCGCATTATGAGGAACATGACTTTCTAAGAAGTCCCTGAACGTTCCCTTGATCTTGATGACTGGGTTAAGATTGCTCATCGAGCTTTGAGGGACGTAAGATATGAATTTCCAGCGTAATTCTCGCCTCTCTTCCGGCCTCAAGGAGAACAAATCCAGTTGCTCCCCCCCGACTCGATACCAAACCTTTCCCCCCACTAGCCTCAACGGTGGCTCGATGTCGCCAAAAAGGGTTCTCAGAAGGGTTGTCTTCCCGCATCCGCTTTCCCCAGCAATCCCATACACCTCATTTTCCTGTATCTCCAGGTCCACCTCATTGACTGCTTGGACAACCCTTCTGACCCCAAAAACATCCAGGATGTAGAAAGATTTCAGCTGCTCTGCCTTCAGCACCCACATACGATGCATTCTCCTTACCTTACTCCTACCCGTTGGATCCGGGCCCTGGGATCGAGGTACTCGCTAATACCCAAAGATACTAGATATAAAGAGACGAACAGGGCGATACTGATCCCTATCGGGGCTAATATCCACCACCAAAGGCCGAGGAGCATTGCTTGATAGCTGACGGCCCATCGGAGCATGGCTCCCAAGGTGGGGATGTCCGGGTTCGTCAAACCAATAAGCGCCAACGTGATCTCCATTCCCACCACCCATGCCATGTTATTGATAAGTGTGGAGAAGACAAGAGGCATAATGAAGAGAGAGTACTCGTTAAATATCAATCTATACGTAGGGGTTCCAGAGAGAAGAGCGGTGTAGGTGAACTCTCTTTCTCGTAAACTCAAAACTTGAGATCGTATGAGCCGAGCATCCCATGCCCACCCTAACACTCCGAGTAGTATCGCCAGAGTCGCGATGTTCATACGCTCCCGCACCAGCATCGCCAACATGACAATGATCAGGAACAGCGGCATCACCAAGAACCCATCGCTGATGAACATCAGTACCCGATCCACGATGCCTCCATGGTAGCCAGCTAACAAGCCGACTACCACAGCTATAACCCTGGAGAGCGCCGCGGCGAAAAGTGCCAATGTGAGGGAATTGCGCACCGCAAACGTCATCTGCCAGAACACGTCCTGCCCTTTGGAATTTGTCCCCAATAGATGTTCCCATGAGGGAGGCAGGTCACGAGGGACTACACGCCACTCCATGGGGTCATAAGGGGAAAAGAACGAGAGGAGAGCGAGCAGGATAAGCACCAGAAACACTGTAGCTCCAATACTGAAGCGGGCATCTCTGAAGAGCTCTCTCAACGTTTTCATTAACTCTATTCTCCAGCTTAATAAGCTTATCTAAGCCTTATCCTGGGGTCAAACAACGGGTACAAAAGGTCGACCAGCAGAATCAACGTAGTAATAGTTATAATGGAAATAGTGGTAATGCCCATAATCAAGTTATAGTCGTTGTTTACGATGGCTCGGTAAAGTAGAAAGCCCAACCCTGGATAGGAGAAGACGATTTCCGTGATCAAAGCGCCGCCGAATATCTGACCAAGGGAAAGGGTGAGCCCGGTGATTTGAGGCAGTATAGCATTCCTCATTGCATATTGGCTGAAGATCTTTCGCTCCTTGACCGCCGCAATCTTGGCATATCGTATGTAATCCTCCTCCCTAACGCCTTGGATGATGAGCCGCATGGTTTGATGGTTGACTGCCGCACCCAATAGGGTCAGAGACATGGCCGGAAGAAAGGCGTGCTTAAGCACATCTCTAATGAAGCTCCAAGTGAAGAGAATCTTCGCTCCGATGGTATACCCTCCCCCAAATGGAAATATGGGAAGCAGATAGGCAAACAAGATGACGAGCGTCAGCCCTAAAACGTAATAAGGGATAGGGCGGATGAACATCACTATTCCATCCAGTATTCTCAAGAACCTGCTCCCTGTAAAATACCCGGAAAGTCCACCAGTTATGTTCCCAATAATCCAGGACAAGAGCGTGGTCGTGAGGAGCAATCCGACCGTCCAAGGGAGAGATTGACCTATCAACTCAATCACAGGGGTTGGAAATGAGAAGTATGAAGGTCCAAAATCGCCAGAGAGAAGCCTCTTCCAGAACGAAATGTACTGCTTAGCCAACCCCTCTTCCAGGCCATACATATCTCGCAATGTGTCAATCATCTCCTTGACCGCTTCCGGATCCCTGTAGGAGCCTTGGGCTTGAATGGTGGCGATCATGCTTTCGATCGGGTCACCAGGCATCAGCCTGGGGATTACAAAAACCACCGTAATCCCCAGCCAAGTCACAAGCACATACTGTATAAGGCGCGGTATGAGATAGCGTCTTACAAATCTCACCTTTCCCCCTGTTTACCTGTTTTACACTAACTTACAACCCACGAGCAGGGGGAAAACCCCCTGCTCGTGGTCTCCTTTCAGCTTCGTACCTTGTACCTCATCGCCCGGTGGGCTCTAGGAACGGCAGCATGTACTTGAAGTTTGGCCAGTGGTGGTACGGCTGACTATAGATATTCTCAGCACCTGGCCAGTTCGTCCAATAGTAGGTGTCCCAGGCGACCGCTCCCACGTATGTGTAAGTGGGGATACTCGGCATCTCCTGGACGGCGATCTTCAGCCCTTCCATGCCGAGTTCAATGATCCGCTCGGTATCGCTCCAGTCGGTGTCCTTAAGCTCGGCGATGACCTTATCCAGGCGCGGATCTGACCAGCGGGAGAGGTGGCCATAGTGTGGCTTCCCTAGCTCGGGCTCCACGTAGGCGGAGTTCCACTGGTCAAACGTTCGGAAGAGGTCAACGTGGCCTCCCCAGGGCTCATATGCTGGCCATGCTGTGCTGACGTCAAACTGACCATGCAAATTGAGCGTCGACCAGTTCTCATTTGGTGTCACTTCCACGTCGATCCCGAACTTCCGCCACTCCTGCACTGCAGCAAAGGCGTTCTGATAGTGGTGATGACCGGGGTTGGGATCGCAGAGGATGGTGAACTTCCACAGGGTGCCATCAGGGAGGAGCCACTTGCCATCTTTGTCCCGGCTAAAGCCATTCTTCTCAAGCAGTTTTGCCGCCACATCAGGAGCGTACTTCCACCAGCCATAGCCGAAGGTTCTCTTGATTTCTTTGGGGTCCTCGGGGACCACATACCCGCGCTTTCTCGCATATTCGGCAAGCCGGAGAGGGGCATCTGGGTCATAAGGCTTGAAAGTCTCCCCGTTGCCCAGATCCAGAGCGAAGTCCCGCAGCCACGACTCCATCGGCTCGTAGTATTCTTTCAGATATAGAGGCACAGACGGAGTATGAAGGGCACTCATCATGAGCGCGCCATCCATAGCATTGGCACTGTACGAGACGATGTCAATGGCCAGAGTGAGAGCCCACCGCACTTCTCGGTTATCGAACGGAGGCTTCAAAGTGTTGAAAGTGAGCCCAGTAACGCATGGGTCAGTGTTAACCACCCAAGGGAACTCACGGCGATAGGCGCGGGAATAGGGGTTCTGGGCCAGGACGGCTCTCAAGGACTCGAGGGTCAACTGGGCCGCGTCAAGCTCATGGCGCACCTGGGCGATAACTGCCGATGCGGGGTCCTGATGGGTGACGAACACTACGTACTTGGGCTTAGGCTTGCCATAGAGCATCCCGGTGGGCGTCCTCTCCCAGTCCTCCCGCAACTCCCAGGCGGTCCAGAACCCAGCAGGGTCGTAACTGTGGAGGACATACGGTCCCGAGCTCAGTGGCGGATTCCACTCAAAGGTCAAGAGATCTTCCACCTGTTCGAACTGATGCTTGGGCATAATCCGACAGCATCCCCACCGGTCCAGGAAATAGGTGTGGAAGCGCGAGTTCGGCTCAGACAGTTCGACGATCACGGTGTATTTGTCCTGAGCGTAGACGTTTTTCACCTCCTGGAGTTGGACGTGGTAATTCATCCCCTCAGTAGCCTTGACCGTCTCGATGGTGAACACCACGTCGTCCGCGGTGATCTCCACGCCATCGCTCCAGTATACCCCCTCCCTGAGCTTGATCGTCATCTGGGTGAAGTCATCGTTGTACTCGGGAGGGCCAGCCGCCAAGCTGTTAATGACCTCCCCGACTGCGTACTCAATGGTCCACAACGGCTCGCACGCCAGTTGTTGCAAACCACGATCTTGCCACTTCCAGCCGACCCATAAGTTGAAGTTATCAGGGGTCCCGACACGTCCCGTCAACTGCTGTGCGAATAGGGTTTCACTTCGAGGGAACCCCATCACAACTTTTTCTTCCTTGGGCACTGGAACGGGCGTCGGCGTTACGACTTTTTCGACGACCACCTCCTTCTCCACTACCATAGGGGTCGGAGTGGCACAGGCAGCAAGCACGGTTCCGGCCGCGGCCATCGTCGAGAGCCGTAGAAAGTCCCTGCGTGAAAGTCTCCTCTTCTCCTCCATTTTCTCCTCCTCCTTTGATGGATTCGAGAGACCTCTAGATATAAACTTTTCACTTCCCATAGGATCTTCCTCCTCCCCCTCAGCTCTCCAGCCACTCCATCCTTGCTATCCGGAGAGCAGTCACACATCTTGGATCCTCTCTTCCTCATCACCTCCTTTCGTCAGGCCTTTCTCCCAGCAGGAGGACACCGTGCGTCAATGCTCTTGGGGGCTCTGAAGAGGGCTACATGAGCCACGCACGATAAGACGGGTAGGAAGTTGGATCTGCTGCATCACATCGGAGCGGCCATTCAACATGGCAAGAATGAGCTGGACGGCCTGATATCCCATCTCCATGAGGGGTTGACGTACCGTCGTCAGAGGAGGTCTCGTCTCCGCCGCGGCGGAGATATCGTCAAACCCCACGAGCGAGACGTCGTCAGGAACGCGTAAGCCCAAATCGCGCAGGGCATCTAACGCGCCCAGCGCGGATTCGTCGTTGGAGGCGAAGATGGCCGTCGGCGGATCGGGTAGTCGCATCAAAGCCAACGCGGCCTCGTAGCCGCTTTGACGACGGAAGTTCCCCTCGATCACCAGGGAAGGATCATAGGGGACGCCAGCCTGCGCCAGGGCCTCACGATATCCCGCCAATCGATCGGCGCCGGCGTGATAGTTCAGCAATCCCGTGATGAACCCGATCCGGCGATGCCCCAGGCTCAACAAATAGCGAGTCGCCTCCAACGCGCCTTCTCGGTTCGTCGCGACTACGGAGGGGAGATCCGTATCGATGCCTCGATGGTCGATCAGAACGACGGGAAAGCCGCGATGGGCGAGGCTTATAAGCGCCTCGCCGGAGGACCGGGGCAACACCAGGAGCAGGCCATCGACCAGGCCGCGGCTCAGGATATTCAACCAGGCGTGCTCCCTTTCCTCTCCTCTGTGGTTCTCGCGTCCTTGGCCGGCAGAATACAGGATCAGATCATAGCTGGCTTCCCTCACCGCCTCACCGACGCCGCGGGCGATCTCCATGGCATAAGGGGTGATGAAATCGGGGACAACCAGGCCGATGATCCCGGTGCGCCCCCCCGCCAGCCGTCGGGCTGAAGGATTGGCGACGTACCCCAGCCGACGAATGGCGGCCCGCACGGCCTCGCGTGTGGCCTGGGCTACGTCGGGTTTATTGTTGAGGACTCGGGAGACCGTGGAGACGGAGACGCCAGCCTCGCGCGCCACATCCACGATCGTAGGGGAGACGTTCCTGCCAGAAGAAGCTCGCGTACGTTGTCGTCCCATTTCCGGCCGACCCCGGTCCATGACGAGAGACGAGAGAAGCCTTGCGAGCCGTTTCGAGATGCTTACCGGTAACGTTACCAGTACCACTTAAGATATTAGCACGGGGACGCCTGACTGTCAAGCACTTTTCTAATCACTCTTATTTGGCATACGCGACATAGGTATGCATCGCCTCGCCGCCCCCGGGGAATTGGATAGGGGCGCAGCGCCGCTGCGCTCCCTCGTGTTGGCTATGCCGATATGAGCGTTTCAAATATCAACGCTCATATTGGCATACGCGACAGAAACGCAGGACGACGCATGCGTCGCCCACAGAAGATTGCGATGTCTGCTATTGGGATGCCATCGCTTCTCGAAAGCATGAAGGAAGCGATGGTTTTCCATCGCTTGTGACGCGAGTCTTGCTCATGGGCGATTTAGGGTATAATGGGGCAGGCCCATCTCGAGCCCAGTCGAAGAGCAAGGAGGATAGGGATCCCATGTTCAAGCCGGTTTCGCCCTCCGTCAACTTCCCTGAGCTGGAAGAGAAGATCCTGGCCCTGTGGCGCGACCAGGATACGTTCCGCAAAAGCTTGGAGCAGCGAAAGGACGCGCCGCGCTACGTGTTCTACGAAGGCCCTCCGACGGCCAATGGGCGCCCGGGCGCGCATCACGTCCTGGCCCGGGTGTTTAAGGACTTATTCCCACGTTATAAGACGATGCGCGGTTACCACGTGCTGCGTAAGGGCGGGTGGGATACGCACGGGCTGCCCGTCGAGCTGGAGGTGGAGCAGGAGCTGGGCCTCGACAGCAAGAAGGCCATCGAGGACTACGGCATCGAGCGCTTCAACCAGCGCTGCCGGGAGTCCGTCTTCCGCTACGTCGAGGACTGGGAGCGGATGACGGAGCGGATCGGCTTCTGGATTGATATGGAAAACGCCTACGTCACGCTCCATAACGAGTATATCGAGTCCCTATGGTGGATCTTAAAACAGCTGTGGGAACGGGACCTGATCTACCAGGGCTACAAGGTCGTGCCCTATTGCCCGCGCTGCGGGACCCCTCTCAGCAGCCACGAATTGGCCTTGGGGTATAAGGAAGGCACGAAGGATCCCTCCGTCTACGTGAAATTCCCCTTGAAGGATGAGCCTGGCATGTACTTCCTGGTGTGGACCACAACGCCATGGACGTTGCCCGGCAATGTGGCGCTGGCCGTCGGACCGGACCTCGCCTACGTGGAGGTCGAACACGAGGACGCGGACGGGGAGAAGGAGCGGCTCATCCTGGCCGAGGCACGGCTGGACGTGCTAGAGGGCGAGTACCGGGTCGTCCGCCGTATGAAGGGTAAATCCCTCCTTGGGAAGCACTACAAGCCGCTGTACACCTTCCTCCCAGTGGAGGGAATGGACTACGCCTACGTCATCCCCGGCGATTTCGTCAGCACCGAGGAGGGCACCGGTATCGTTCACATCGCGCCGGCGTTCGGCGCCGAGGATATGGAGGCCGCGCAACAGTTCGGGCTGCCCATCCTGCAGACCGTCGATCTGACGGGCCGGTTCATCGACGCGGTCAGCCCCTGGCGGGGGCTCTTCGTCAAAGACGCCGACCCCCTCATCATCGAGGAGTTGAAGGCGCGCGGCCTGCTCTACAAGAGCGGCATCTACGAGCATACCTATCCCTTCTGCTGGCGATGTGACACCCCCTTGCTCTATTACGCCAAGACCACGTGGTATATCGCTACCAGCCGTTACAAGGATCGATTGCTCGCCAACAACGAACAGATCAACTGGTATCCGGAACACATCAAATACGGGCGGTTCGGCAACTGGCTGGAGAACAACGTGGACTGGGCGCTGGGCCGCGACCGATACTGGGGCACGCCCCTGCCGTTCTGGATCTGCGATAATTGCGGCCATCAGGAGTGCATTGGCTCCGTGGCGGAGCTGTCCGAGCGTACCGGCATCCCCCTCCGACTGCTACGTCCCGGAGAGCGCGGAGGCATCGCCCCCCGGGGTGAGCCCCAGCCCATCGACCTGCACCGTCCCTACATCGATCAGATCACCTGGCGCTGCACTCACTGTGGCGAGGGGACGATGCGCCGGGTACAGGAGGTGGCCGACTGCTGGTTCGATTCTGGGTCCATGCCCGTGGCCCAATGGCATTATCCCTTCGAGAACCAGGAGATCTTCGCCGAGCAATTCCCGGCCGATTTCATTTGCGAGGCGGTGGATCAGACGCGCGGCTGGTTTTACACGCTCCACGCCGTCTCGACCCTGCTCTTCGACCAGCCCTGCTATCGCAACGTCCTCTGCCTGGGGCTCATCCTGGACGAGCAAGGTCAGAAGATGAGCAAATCCCGCGGCAACGTGGTCGATCCGTGGGATGTGCTTAAGACACATGGCGCCGACGCGCTGCGCTGGTATCTGTACACGGCCACCCCACCGGGGCACTCCCGGCGCTTCAGCGTGGCACTCGTCGGCGAGGTGGTACGCAAGTTCCTGCTCACGCTGTGGAACACATACAGCTTCTTCGTCAACTACGCCAACATCGACGGCTGGAAGCCCGGAGATGCCCCCCCGGCCGACGCGCTCCAGCCCCTGGATCGCTGGATCCTCTCCGAGTTGAACCGACTCGTGACCGAGGTGAGCGAGCGGCTGGATCACTACGATGTCACCACAGCCGCCCGCTCCATTGAACGCTTCGTCGATGACCTGTCCAACTGGTACGTACGCCGGTCCCGACGCCGTTTCTGGAGCCGGGTCGGCGAGAGCAAGCGGAGCGACGCGGCCAAGAACGCCGCCTATCACACGCTCTATACCTGCCTCGTCACCCTAAGCCATCTGCTGGCGCCCTTCACGCCGTTCATCGCGGAGGCCATCTATCAGAACCTGGTCCGCTCCGCTCGTCCCGACGCCCCGGAGAGCGTGCATCTGTCTGACTGGCCTGAGGCCGACACGGCGTTGATCGATGAGCGGCTGATGGCGGACGTCCGTCTAGCGCAGCGCGTTGCCAGTCTGGGGCACGCCGCCCGCCAGGCGGCCCGGATCAAGGTCCGCCAGCCTCTATCTGAGGCCGTCGTCTGGCTACGCTCGCCTCAAGACCGCTCTGCGTTGGACCGAGTGGCGGATCAGATCATCGAGGAGTTGAACGTTAAGTCGTTACGCATGGTCGAGAGCCCCGATGAGCTCGTTGACGTCCAGATCCACCTGCTGCCCGCGCAGTTGGGGCCGAAGTACGGATCGCTGTTCCCACGGCTGCGCGCGGCTGTGAGCCAGCTCGATCAGAGGGAACTGGCAGAGCGGATCCGATCCGGGCAGCCCATCACAGTGCAGGTCGGCGCGGAGACGGTCGAGATCCAACCGGATGAGGTTGAGGTACGCACGCGGCCGCACCCACCCTATAGCACGGCCGAGGAGCCTGGCTGCATCGTCGCGGTCAATACATCCCTGACGCCAGAGCTAGAGGCGGAGGGAGATGCCCGTGAGCTCGTGCGACGTATCCAGGAGTTGCGAAAGCAGGCGGGCCTGGAGCTATCCGATCAGATCGTGACCTACGTGCAGGGGGCCGACCGGCTGGCCCGCGCCCTGGCGCGGTTTGGAGATTATGTGGCAGGCGAGACGCTCTCCGTGCGTCTGGAGCCCAGCCCACCGCCGGACTCGGCACCTCAAGCGCGCTTCCGTCTGGACCGTGAGGAAGTCATCATCGGCATCGAACAGGCATGAGCGAATCTTAGTTTGCAGCCTATATCTAGAAAATGCCATAGTCTTTGGCGATTCGGAGCAGATGGGGTAAAATGAGGCCCACATGCTAGGGATGCCAAAGATCGGCGAGGAGAAAAGATCATGCCACGCGATGAGGCGCGCTTGAAGAGGATGCTGGAAGCCGAGCGGGATCGCCTGAGAGCTGAGCTCTCGCATTATGAAGCCGGGTCGCGCCGTAACCTTGGGTTGGGCAACCACATGGCTGACGATGGGACGGAGGCTTTCGACCAGGCCGCCGGCCTTTCACTGCATCGCAACCAACAACGCCTACTGGAAGAGGTGGAGCGAGCTTTGCAGAAGCTGGATAACGGCACATATGGCCTGTGCGAGCGATGCGGCTGTGAGATCGATTTCGCCCGGCTGAAGGCCATCCCGTATGCAGTCTATTGTATTCACTGCCAAAGCCGCGTTGAGCTGTGAGCCGTTGATCACGCGTCACCCATAGGCGAACTGCTCGACTGTTTTTTCGCGCGTTCAATATTGACATCTTCGAAGCACGTCCATTAGTAGGGGAACATCTATGCCGATCCTGGACAAACTGGGCAAGCGGATCATCCTCATCTTGGCGTTGATTATCTTCACCCTGGATCAAACCACGAAAGCATGGGTCCTGCGCAACCTGGCGGAGAATGAACAGTGGGCCCCTATCCCTGCCTTGTCCCGTTATTTCACCATCACCCATGTCACGAACACGGGGGCCGCTTTTGGTCTCTTTCGGGATCAAAGCCTCCTGTTCGTCATCATCGCCATCGTCGTCATCATCGCCATCCTGGTATATAGCCGTTATCTGTCACACGGGCAGTTCTGGGTCCAATTCAGCCTGGGACTACAGTTAGGTGGGGCCGCTGGCAACTTGGTGGATCGGGTCCGTTTGGGGCGCGTCACCGACTTCATCACCATCGGGATCGACGACAAGACGTGGCCCACCTTTAACATCGCCGACAGCGCCATCGTGATTGGCGTGGCCATTCTCGCCCTCATCGTGTTCACGGAGAAAGAGGAGCCCCGCGAGGATGTCACTGACGCCCAAGGGGCGTGAAGATCATATCTGGGCTCTCCGATCCTCCCCCATAGAGCGTGTCTGAAGGATAGACAGGCGCTGGTTGAAAGCATGATGTCTGGGCTTCGAAGTTTCGTAGGGCGAGGCATGCCTCGCCCCATATGCGTGAAAGTTAAGCGACGCGAAAGGGGCGAGGAGCGAAGCGGTGCTTCGCCTCATAGGCATCAATTTAACGGCATCGACGAAAAAGAAGTCAGGCAGCCATGAGGGCTGCCTCTACGACACATCCGATCCATGGGTAGGGGCGCAGCGGCGTTGCGCTCCTACCAGAGGATTAGTGTCGGCTACAATACAATGGGATTTGAGGAATTTAAGAGCTTCGACGAACTGAACCAGAAACTAAAGAAGACTATCTTGCTCTCTGAGGAGGCGCGTGATACGCTGCAAGCGGGCATGGACGTGCTCGCCAGTGCAGCGCGCACCACCTTTGGCCCGCGAGGGCGCGCGGTCGCCCTGGGACAGGGGGATGGCTCCCCCTTGGTCACCTTCGATGGGGTGAAGGTGGCCGAGGAGATCGTCCTGCCGGACCCTCACCAGAACATGGGGGCTCAACTCTTGAGACAGGCGGCCATCGCGACTCGGGATAAGGCTGGTGACGGTTCGACCGCCACCATCATCCTGGCCCAGGAGATCTGTCGGGAGGGGATCAAGAACATCGCCGCGGGGGCCAATCCTATGCTCTTCCGACGCGGCCTAGCCAAGGGGGCGGCGGCAGCGCAGGTCGCCCTGGAGAGGATGAGCCGGCCCCTGAGAACTATGGACGAGACGGTTCAGGTGGCGATCGCCGCCTCCGACGAGCCGGAGATCGGCGAGCTCGTCGGGGAACTCATCACTAGGCTGGGGCCGGATGGGTTCATCCATATCCAGGAAGATTTCGGGCCAGGGGTGCAGGTCGAATATCATGAGGGTATGCACTGGTATGGCGGCTATCTCTCCACCGCGTTCATCACTGATCAGGAGACCGGGCAGGCCATCTTAGAGGATCCCTATGTGCTGGTCACCGACCGTAAGATTTCCCAGGCCGAAGAGCTCATCCCAATCATGGAGCGGCTGTCGCAGGCCGATGAGCCCCGGCTCCTGGTGATCGCGGAGGCGGTGACGGGCTCCGCGCTGGCCACCCTAGTCGTCAACCAGCAGCAGGGGCGCTTTCGCTGTCTCGCGGTGAAGCCGCCGGCCTATGGCGCCCTGCGGAAGGCCATGTTCCGCGATATCGCCGTCCTCACGGGAGCGACCCTCCTCAGCGATGAGATCGGACGGCCCCTATCCTCTGTCACGCCCGCCGACCTGGGGCGGGTAAATCGGGTGATCGCCACGCACAAGATGACGACTCTGATCGGGGGAAAGGGGGATCCTTCCCAGATCGAGAGGCGCATACGGGAGATCAGGACGCTGGTGGAGCTCACTCAGAGCAAGACGGAGCGGGATAAGCTCAGACAGCGGTTGGCCAGGTTGGCTGGCGGCGTGGCTATCGTGCAGGTCGGGGGGCTCACCGAAGCCCAGCGTAAGGAGCGACGCAGACGCCTCACGAACGCGCTCTCGGCCGTCCGGGGCGCGGTTCATGAGGGCGTGGTCGTCGGCGGCGGCGTGGCCCTGCTCAATGCGATCCCGGCCCTGGATGAGGTGAAGGCAGAGAATGACGAGGAGGCGGCCGCCTTACGATGCATGCAGCGCGCCTTCGAAGCACCCCTACGGCAGCTAGCCGCCAACGCGGGCGAGGACGGCGGGGCCGTGGTAGGCCAGGTGCGCTGGCTCCAACAGAAGCTGGATAACCCCAACATCGGGTACGATGTGCTACGCCGGGAATATGGCGACCTATCAGAGATGGGGATCTTAGATCCCTTGCCGGTGGTGCGGGCGGTCTTGCGAAACGCCGTGTCCGTCGCCTGGATCCTCCTCAGCACGGAGACCTGCGTAGGGGTGATACCCGGACAGAAGATCCGTTGGAGAGAACCCAGCGAGCGGCAGCGCCTCTGGGCCGCCAAGCGGGCCGATCTATGGGATCGGGCTCGTCGTGCGGGAGGCCGTTTGAAACCCCCGCGTCGCGTCTGGCCGAAGCCGGAAGCGTCCATTAAAGATTGAACCGTTGACAACATATGCAAGATGCGGTATATTGTTGTTATGGACTCCCCCATTCTTGATTCATACCGATCTCAGCAGACCTCAAGGTAGAGAACTCTGAGTCCGTTTTCCTGATATTACAAGGGTCATCCCGGTCCCCGAAGATCATCAAGTTATCGGGGAACGTATATTCATTTGCTGTCCTCGACGAAGCCAACTCCGCGGACTTAAGCTTTAAGTTTTGTCTTGTGTAGGTCATAATAATTTCTTGAAAAACACTCCTTAGTGGTCCCGCTTCATGCCCTTTCAGGGTATGTGGATACGCGGGGAGGTCGTCTTTACGTCTACCGTCAAAGTGTTATTTAGTCGTTTCAACCCTCCGTGTCCGTTAATAACTTTTTCGAGATCCGATATCAGCGTTCCACAGTGACAAGGAGGCACAGAAATGGCACACGAAAAGGTACGCAAATCGATCACCCGCCGGGAGTTCCTCAGGCTCTCGATCTTAGGGACTGGAGGCGCGGTGTTGGCCGCCTGCGCGCCGGCGCCAGCCGCTCCCGCGCCAGCTGCTCCGGCGGCCACCCCCACCAGAGAGGTAGAGATCGTCCTGCCCACTCCGACACCCGTGCCCGCGCCCACGGAGGTCCCCGTCTGGTCGGGCGCTATCGAGCTTCGCCAGACGGTTCACTGGTCGGGTACGACCTTCAACGACTATAAGGCGCTGTGCGATCAGTGGAACCTGGGGCCGGGCAAGGAGAAGAACATCTATATCCACACCGAGCGCCACGGAGCCACGGGCGATGAGCCCGAGTGGATCGCCTTCTACATCGCGGACTTCCTGGCCGGCACCAGCCCCGATATCTACCATCTCTCCGGCGGTATGCTGCCCGACCTGGTGCCCAAGGGTATGTTCGCTCCGCCTCCTGATGAGATCCAGGCGTACATCAGGGAGCATTACAACCCGGCAGGCGTGGAGTACGCCACCGTGGAGGGCATAACCTACGGGTACATCACCGAGCTCCAGTGCGCCGTCAACTGGATCAACACCAGGGCCCTGAAGGAGGTGGGGCTGAGCGCTGATCCCGCCGACCAACCCAAGACGTGGGCCGAGATGCGCGAGCAGGTCAAGGCACTCACCAAGTACGACTCGGCCGGCAAGAAGGTTCGGGCCGGGTACATCTGGCAGGATGGCTACGCCGAGCCTCACTTCGTGAATCGCGTGCCCATGCATGAGGCGGAGGGCGAGCCCTTCATCGACCTGGATAACCTGAAGTGCAACGTCAACAGCGAGGTCGGCCGTGCGATCATGAAATTGTGGTACGACATTTGCATCACCGATGACGCCAGTACGGCCGGGCTCGTGGGCTGGTGGGATGCCTACCCCAACGAGCTGGGCTGCGTCATCCAGCTCGACGCCTGGTATGGGAACTTCGGCATCTGGCGAGAGGGAGGCGAGGAGCTCTTCAACGATACGATCGTCACCTTGTTGCCGACCCAGACGGGTAAGAACTTCAAGTCCGAGGCCCGCATCTATCTCTACACCGTTTCCTCCCAGAGCGAGCACAAGGATGAGGCGTGGGAGTTCCTGAAGTGGCTGAACGAGCTGCCTGAGACCCGGATGCCGAAGTTCATGGTGGACGTCTTCGGCTTCATGCCTCCTCACGACGGTCTCGACATGCCCAAGTTCTTCACCGATCAGATGAAGGAGGTCTTCAAGCAGGCGCTGGACGTCGCCGTGCCCATGCCCTTCGTCAAGGGTATGTTCGAGATGTATGAGGTCATGGGCACCCTGGAGGATGCCGTCGCCTTCGGCGAGAAGGGCTGGGAGGAGGCAGCTCAGGAGGCCGAGCAGGAGATCAACCGCATCCTCGCGGAGCAGTATGGGGCCTGAGTAAGGCGTTCCCAAAGGGATAAAGGAATCGCAGGACCTGAGGCTTGCCGCCGGGGCATGATGCTCCGGCGGCAAGCAATGCCCACGGTATGTTGATCATCGCTCAGAAGAGGACGAAAGATATGGCGGAGGCTACAGCGAAGACCTCTCTCAAGGCGACCAAGCGGAGAAGGTCTAGGTTCAGGAGCCTGGCCTTTCAAGAGGCATTATGGGGCTATATCTTCACGCTACCGATCTTCCTGATCTTCTTCGTGTTATTCCTTGGGCTTCCTATCCTTTTCACCTTCTACATCACCTTCTTTAATTGGGACGGCCTCACCCCCTTGAAAGAGTTGAAGTTCGTGGGGCTGTTCAACTATCGGAGGATCCTGAGCGGGATGGTCATGGTGGCTCAGGATGTCATCGTCAACTCCCGCGTGGGGTCACTCCTGGGCTTGCGGCCCATCCTCAATCTACCACAGGCTGATACGCGCGCGGCCTATTCTTACTGGCACGCCGCGGAGTTCACCATCGGGGCGCTCATCGGCCAGCTCTCCCTGGGGTTGGCCCTGGCCCTTCTCGTCCATCATACCCGCCGATGGGTCGGGTTCGCGCGACTGGTCTTCTTCATGCCCGTCGTCCTACCCGGCGTGGCTATCAATCTCCTCTTCGGGAATGTTTTGTATAACCCCCGCTGGGGCGTGCTCGCCCAGATCTTTGAGATGATCCACATGCCAGAGTTCATCGTTCACCTCCTGGGAGGCCCTACCTGGCTGCTTAACCCGCAGACGGCCATGCGGGCCATCGTCGTCATGCAGGTATGGCAATGGGCGGGATATTACATGATCCTCTTCCTGGCGGGGTTGCAGGGCATCCCCAACACCTTCTACGAGGCGGCTAAGGTAGATGGGGCGAACGCGTTACAGCGCTTTAGACACGTGACCATCCCCATGCTCAGGCCGACCCTGGCGCTATGTCTGGTTTTGAACATCATCGGCTCAATGCAGGTCTTCACGCCGGTGCAGATGATGACCCAGGGTGGCCCGGCACGCGCCACTGAGGTCACGGTGCTACTCATGTTCAACACTACCTTCGGGTACTTCAAGTATAGCTATGGGGCCACCATGGCTATGATCCTGTTCTTCATCATCCTTATCTTGAGCTTACTTCAGTTGCGACTTCTACGCGCGGGCGAAGAGGTCTTGTAGTTGCGGGAGGCGATATGGCCGAGGTAGAACTCGAAAGACGATCCTATCCACCCAGTGCCCGATTTGTCAGCAGTAAAGGTCCCTCGTTCCTGGCCAGTATGAGGGTTCGGAGGATCTTCGTCGATACGGCGGTAAGTTTCTTCATCCTCGTCGGGGCCTTCGTCATGGCATCGCCGCTGCTCTGGATGGTCATCACGGCCTTCAAATCGCAGGAGGAGGCGAGGGCTATCCCGCTAAAGCTATTTCCCACCGTATGGAGGTGGCAAAACTTCGTCGAGATCTGGCAAGTGACGCCTCTGGGGCGCGCCCTGCTCAACAGTTTCTTCATCGGTGGGTGCGTCACCGCGGGCGTCATTATCACGAGCACCATCTCTGGATATGCTTTCGCTAAGCTCCGCTTCCCTGGGAGGGACATCCTTTTCATGGTCATCCTCTCCACGATGATGGTGCCCTTCTTCCTGCAGGCCATTCCGCTCTTCGTCATCATGGCCCGGCTGGGATGGATCAATTCCTACCAGGCGTTAATCGTGCCAGGGTTGTGTTCCGCGTTCGGGATCTTCGTGATGCGCCAATTCATGCTCACCATTCCTACGGACCTGATCGACGCGGCCAGGATAGACGGATGTTCCGAGTTTGGGATTCTCTGGAGGATCATGCTGCCCCTCATCAAGTCCGCCGCCGCGGCGCTGGGCATCTTCACCTTCGTCTTCAGTTGGCAGGACCTGTTCTGGCCCCTGTTGGTGGCTAAAAAGCCGGACTATTTCCCGGCCCAGTTGGCCGTCTATTACATCCAGGGGCAGTATGGCGACTACACCAGCCTGCTCATGGCCGCGGGCACGGTGACCATTTTGCCCTCTCTCATCATGTTCCTCATCCTCCAGGAGCGGATGGTGAAGGGGGTGGCATTGACCGGTTTGAAAGGCTAAAACTCGCCTGGAGGTTCGCGTCGAAGGCCATTTGACGCGAAGGATCACGGCAGGTATAATCGCGATTGTCTCATAGGAGCCACGGGAGGATCCCCGTGGCTGGTACGTGATATAAGGGGGCCCCGTCCTCTCACGTCAGGTGCCGAAGTGGCCGAGGGACATGAGGTTATGGGGCGCCCTTTTCTGCGCTCTATGGCAAGAGCGATACGGGTCACACATTCCGTATCGCTCGTAAGAGGGAGAGGTATGCCTCGCTCATATCGGGGTTGCTTTGTCTAAGCGAAGACCAACAGGGGGCGTCATATACGTCGTCTCTACATCCAGAGACGCCCGTCACCCAGGCAGAGAGGTTGTTCAGAATGACGACGAAGCTCATCGACAGGCTAAACGAGGATCTCAAGGAGGCCATGCGGACAGGCGACGAGGCCCGTAAACTCGCCATCCGGGCGGTCAAGACGGCCATCCGCAACGCGGAGGTGGAGAAGATGGC
>DUEN01000063.1 GCA_011176545.1 Caldilineae bacterium
CCGGATGGACACCATGTGGAGCCGGTGGTGGCCGCGTTGGAACGGGGCAAGTATGTGTATGTGGAGAAGCCCCTCGCCATCACCCTGGAGGATTGCCTGAAGATCATCGAGGCTGACCGGGAGGCGGGAGGGCGCACGATGGTGGGCTTCAACCTCCGCTTCGCCCCGGCGTATAGCAGGATCCACCAAATGATCACCGAAGGCGCCGTGGGGCGGGTGCTCACCATCCAGACCGACGAATTCTACTACGGCGGCCGCACCTACTTCCGCCGATGGAATCGGCTGCGCCGCAACAGCGGCGGCCTCTGGATCACCAAGGCCTGTCATGATTTCGATCAGTTATATTGGCTGGCCGGTGCCTGGCCGATTCGGGTCAGCGCCAGCGCGCGCTTGACCTATTATGTGCCCAAGCCGGAGGCTGGGGAACGGTGCAGCGAGTGTCCCATCGAGCCGGAATGCCCCGACTCGTATCTGCGGGATACGCGACACGTCTCGCCGCTCCGACGGCGCCTGGATGCGATCCGCGAGGCGAAGGGGGGACCTCCCCCGGACCTCTGCCTGTACAACTCTGATAAGGACACCTTCGATCATGGGATCGCCCAGGTCGAGTTTGAAAACGAAGCGCTGGCCGTCTACACCCTGAACGTGGTGGCCCCGTTCACCGATCGGCGGATCCGCGTTGGCGGGACGGAAGCCACGGTAGAGGGGCGGCTAAGCAGCCCTGAGCTCCTGTACTGGCGACGCCATCAGGTGGACCGCATAGATCAGGCGGAACGCATCTCCCTGACGATCCCCGGGCAGGCGGAGATCGAAGGGCATGGGGGAGGGGATGTCTTCCTCCTGGATGATTTCGCCGCCTTTATGCGTGGGCAGCCCTCACGGGCGATCAGCCCGGCTGAGGCGTCGGTGGCGGTGGCCATCGGCCTGGCGGCCACGCAGGCATCCGATACGGGTCGGACGGTGGAGATGACGGAGGTGCCTGGTTGGGAGAAGCTCCGTTCGATGATGTGAGCGGGGTAAACGCCATGTTACGAGTTGGCATCATCGGATATGGGCACCGGATCGAGCATATGGCCAAGGCGATGACGGTGTTCGGGATCCCCTATCGGGTGGCCGCCATCGCCGATCCCCGGGCGGCGGAGATCCAGGCGCGCCAGGACCCCTTCCTCGCCGAGACGCGGTTTTATGAGTCGGCTGATGAAATGCTGGCCCATGCCGACGAACTGGACGGGGTGATGATCGGCACGCGATGCCATCTGCACACGGAGATGGCCTGCAAAGTCGCCCCTACCGGACTCCCCATCTTCTTGGAGAAACCCGTCGCCATCACTTTCGAGCAGCTTAAACGGCTGGAGAGGACGTTTCGGGATTATCCCGCGCCGGTCGTGGTCTCCTTCCCGCTTCGACTCACCCCGATCTTGCAGGCCGTGCGCGAGATCGTGCAATCGGGGCGCATTGGGTCCATTGAACAGGTGGTAGCGTTCAACGATGTCCCCTACGGGACCGTCTATTTTCGGCGCTGGTATCGGAATTATGAGCTGGATGGGGGATTGTTCCTCCAGAAAGCCACTCATGATTTCGACTACATCTCCTATCTACTGGGACAACGTCCCAGGTGGATCAGCGCCATGAAGGCCCGCCGGGTCTTCGGCGGCGATAAGCCCTTCGATCTCAAATGCCGGGATTGCGATGAGCGGGAGACATGCCCTGAGAGCCCCTTCACCCGCTTCCGATTCGGCTACGAGGGTGAGCGGGTGCAGTATGACCGGAGAGGGGAGTATTGCGTCTTCTCAGAGGGCATCGAACTGCAGGACGTGGGGAGTTGTTTGATCGAGTACGAGAACGGCGTGCAGGCCAGCTATACTCAGAACTTCTTCATTCGCTACAAGGCGGCGCGGCGGGGCGCCCGGCTATATGGGTACAAGGGGACCCTCGAGTTCGACTGGTATCAGAACCAGATCAAGGTGTATCGGCACACCTCGCCCGTGGTGGAGACGATCGAGTTCACGGGGGAGATGCCGCACTTCGGCGGCGATCGGGAGCTGTGCTACGATTTCCTCATGGCGATGCGGGATCGGCGTCCCTCGCGTAGCCCGCTCTCGGCGGGGATCCTCAGCGCGTTGACCTGTCTGTGGGCGCGGGAGTCGGCCAACACGCGTCAGGTCTGTGAGATAAGGATGCCAGAGGATGTCCCGGCCTAGGTGAATCGCTTATGTTAAGGTGGGGGTACAGCATGCTGTGTCTCTACCTTCAAGGGTAAGGACAGCTTATGAGCGAAGAGAATAAAACCGCCGAGGCGTAGAGGTCGCAGAGGGACAACAGGTCCATGCGGATTTGGATCGTTGAGCCTTATTGTACGGGGTCTCATCGGGCATGGGCGGAGGGATACGCTCGGTACACCCGTCACCAGGCGAACGTGCTCGCTATGGCCGGCCGCTTTTGGAAGTGGCGCATGCAGGGTGGGGCCATGGAGCTGGCCTGGCAGGCGGCCGAGCTATGGCGACAGGGGGATCGCCCTGATGTGATCCTGGCCTCCGATATGGTGAATCTGCCCGCGTTCCTGGCCCTTGTCCGACCCTGGCTGGCCGATGTCCCGATCGTCCTTTATTTCCACGAGAACCAGTTGACTTATCCGTTGCCGCCGGGCGAGAAGCGGGATCTGACCTATGGCATGATCAACTGGCTGAGTACGCTCACGGCCGATCGAGTGTGCTTCAACTCACGCTTTCACCTGGAGCAGTTCTTCGACGAGTTGCCCCGCCTATTGAAGCACTTCCCAGACTATAACCACCTGGAGTTGATCGACGAGGTGCGGGCGCGGGCGGAGGTGTTGCCCGTCGGATGCGACCTGCGAGGATTGGATGGCTTGCGGCCGGAGGAGCCGCCCCCGCCAGGCCCGTCCATCATTCTGTGGAACCAGCGTTGGGAGTACGATAAGAACCCAAGCGAGTTCTTCGCCGCGCTGGAGCGCCTGATATCCGAGGGGGCGTCTTTCCGCGTGGCTGTGGCGGGCGAGAATTTTCGTCAGAAGCCGGAGGAGTTTGAGGCTGCGCGAGGATGGCTGGGGGATCGGGTGGTGCACTGGGGGTTCGCTGAGCGGCGGGCGGATTACGCGCGCCTGCTATGGCACGCGGATGTGGTGGTGAGCACAGCCCTGCATGAGTTCTTCGGCGTGGCCGTGATCGAGGCGATCTATTGTGGCTGTCTGCCCCTATTGCCGCGCCGCCTGAGCTATCCCGAGCTGATCCCGGACGAGTGGCATGCCCTCTGCCTGTACGAGAATTTTGAGGATTTGGTGAAGCGGTTGCGAGGGGTTCTCGAGGCGCGAGAGCCAGCCCCTCCGGGATTGCGAGAGGGGGTCTCTCGATACGATTGGGGTGAGCTGGCTTCATGTTATGATGCCTTGTTGGAGGAAGTCGCTCGAGAGGGACATCGGCCGATCGTGGCCTAGGGGGATCGCCGGGGGCGTGTAGCGCCCGGCCGGCGATCTGGTTTAGGCTCGTGTGGTTATTTCTCTTCCGCTTTGCTGAGATGAAGGAGCTTGGCCGGGAGGGTTTCGGCTCGCTCCAGGACGGTCACCGAGGCTGCCTGGGGGCCGCGATAGGTCTTCTCGATCTTAAACTCCACGAGATCCCCCTCATCGGGCACAGGTGAGTCGGGGTTGATCCCCGTGCGATGGAAGAAGATCTCGTCGCCTGATGGCATCGTGATGAATCCGTAGCCCTTTTGGATGCTGTACCATTTGACGATGCCGCGTTGGTATCCGGGGGAGGGGATCAGGCGCTGACAGACGGGACAGTATTCAGGGGGATCCGTGAGTTTCCCCTCCTCGGCCAATCGGCGTTGCTCTGTGACGGTCCATATCCAGCGAGTGCCGCATTCTTTGCAGGTGAGCAATTGATCACGGTAGGTGGGATAAGGCAGATCTCGCATAGGCACCGTCCTTCCCCTTCGTTATAGTTGTTCATGTTTTCGGGATTTGGCGGGTTGACAACCCTGGGATGATAGGCTAGAATATAAGTGTGCAAGGCGACGTAGCCAAGTGGTTAAGGCAGGGGTCTGCAAAACCCCGATCGCCGGTTCGAATCCGGCCGTCGCCTCCATCATACGACATGGGCCGACCGGCGTCAAGGTCGGCCCTTTTCATGTTGATCAGCTGGCCTCTGGGGAGCCTCTGGCACTCCCTGAACAGGCGTCTGGCTCGGGGTAGCGGGTTGCCTCTCCCTGGATATCGTGCTATCATTGGGGTGTGGGGCGGTGGCGGAACGGTAGACGCCGCGGACTTAAAATCCGCTGGGCTTGCGCCCGTGTGGGTTCGAATCCCACCCGCCCTACCTTGTACTATATGTAGTGGCTTCACTCCATAAAGGTATCATATGTTGTGTGCCTTAGGAGGTGAGGTAAAAAGCAGGGGCGACCGGCCAGTCGCCCCTGCTTTTCTCCTACCTGTAAGCGGCGGCCCTCCTCTTGCTCGTGGGTGGCGGTTTGGTGGCCCTGGGGTTGAAAGCTCTTCGTGGTTCGTATTGATAAGATTGATAGGATCGGACGACGCGTGATCGTTGACACCCAGGCTGTTTCGTGCTATACATATCTTGCAGATCGCTCCCCTTGCAATCCGTAGCACGCGAATCCGATGAGGCGTCCTCGCGTGCTCCTCTGTTTTTCTGCCGTAGCTTTAAGCTCCAAAGATGCTCGGTTGTGTCTGGCGACTCAGGCGTAGATATGGCGTTTTCGTCATCCATCCATAGGTGAGTCCTTTCATGGTTGACCAGACGGATACGGAACCGATCCTTCAGTTACGTAATATCAGTAAATCGTTTGCCGGCGTGCAGGCGTTGATCGACGTGTCGTTCGATCTCCGCCGCGGCGAGATCCACGCGTTGCTGGGGGAGAACGGGGCGGGCAAATCCACGTTGATCAAGGTCATCGCTGGCGTGCATCAGCCGGATGCCGGAGAGATCATCTTTCAAGGTGAGCGCGTCTCGTTCCCTAACCCTCTGACGGCTTTGCAGCATGGCATCGCCACCATCTATCAGGAGCCCACGCTGTTCCCGGATCTGGACATCGCCGAGAACATTTTCATGGGCCATCAGCCCGTATTGCCGGTCACCCGACGTATCGACTGGCATAAGATGTACTCCGAGGCCGAGCGACTTCTGAATGCCCTCGGGATCGACCTGAACCCCCGAACGAAGCTGCGGGGATTGAGCGTGGCGGACCAGCAGATGGTGGAGATCGCCAAGGCCCTCTCCTTTAACGCCCGGGTGTTGATCATGGACGAGCCGACCTCGGCGTTGACCCCTCAGGAGGTCGCCGAGCTCTTTCGTATCACCCGGCAATTGCGTGATGCGGGTACGGCCATCATCTTCATCTCTCACCGCCTGGAGGAAGCCTTCGAGCTGGCGGACCGTATCACCGTTCTGCGTGATGGCCGCTACGTAGGCACGCGGTTGACGTCCGAGGTTACGCCCGATGAAATCATCCGGATGATGGTGGGGCGTACGCTGGAGGACCTCTTCCCGAAGCAGGAGGTGCCGCGCGGTGAGTCGGCCTTACGCGTGGAGAGGTTGACCAAGGCGGGCGCCTTTTACGATGTCTCCTTCGAGCTGCATTCTGGGGAGATCCTAGGGCTGGCCGGCCTGGTAGGAGCGGGCCGGAGCGAGGTGGCGCGGGCCATCTTCGGCGTGGAGCCAGCGGACCAGGGTCGGATCTGGTTGAACGGCCGTGAGGTGCAGATCCGCAGCCCTCAAGAGGCTTTGAGTATGGGGATCGCCTACGTGCCGGAGGACCGACAGCAGCAGGGGTTGATCCTCCCCATGACGATCACGCAGAACATCACGTTGCCCATCCTGCAGTCGTTCGCCCGGGCGGGGTGGGTGGATCGAGATCGAGAGGAGAGTCTGGCCGGGGAGTACGCGCGGCGGCTGGATGTGCGGGCGGCCGGGTTATGGCAGCGGGTACGTGAGCTCTCCGGCGGGAATCAGCAGAAGGTGGTGCTGGCCAAGTGGCTGGCCACTCGTCCGCATATCCTGATCCTGGATGAGCCGACGCGGGGAATCGATGTGGGGACGAAGGCCGCCGTGCACGAGTTGATGAGCTCGTTGGCCGCGGAGGGGATGGCCATCCTGATGATCTCCTCGGAGCTGCCCGAGATTCTGGGGATGAGCGATCGGATCCTGGTGATGTATGAGGGGCGGGTGACCGGGGAGTTCACGCGGGCCGAGGCTACCCAGGAGAAGATCATGATGGCAGCCACCGGCCATGTGCAAGGAGTGAGGGTATGAGCCTGCCGGGTGCACGGACCCGCCGCGATTGGCTCCTCGTCATCGCCGGCGTTCGCGAGGTGGGGATCTTGCTGTTCATCGTGGCGCTGGTGGTGGTCGTCAGCCTGCGCAGCCCGTATTTCCTCACCCTGGATAATTTCCGGGACATCCTGCTGGACATCGGCGTGTTGGTCATCGTCGCCATCGGGCAGACGATGGTGATCCTCACCCGAGGAATCGACCTCTCCGTGGGGTCAGGGCTGGCGCTGTCGGGCATGATCGTGGGCATGACCATCAGCGCCCATTGGGGCATCCCGCCGCTGGTGGCATTAGCCATGGGGATCGGGGTCGGGATCGTTTTGGGAGCTTTCAACGGGCTGGTCGTGACCAAGGGGAATGTGCCTCCTATCATCGCGACCCTGGGTACCCTGAGCGTCTATCGGGGGCTCGTGTTCGCCATCAGCGGTGGCGCCTGGGTGGACGCCCACGAGTTGCCGGAGAATTTCAAGGCCTTTGCCCAGGCCACACCTCTGCTGATCCCGAACCTGGTGTTGATCGCCTTCCTGGTGGCCCTGATCGCCTATTACTTCCTGAACCACACGCGGCTGGGACGGGAGATCTATGCCGTAGGCAGCAATCCGTTGGCGGCCCAGGTGGCGGGAATCCACGTGAGACGTGTGCAGATGCTGGTATTCGTCATCTCGGGCGCGCTGTATGGCATGGCCGGCGTCCTATGGGTCTCTCGTTACGCCTCGGCGCAGAGCGATTCAGCGATGGGGTTTGAGCTTCAGACGGTGGCCGCGGCCGTGGTGGGCGGGGTGAACATCTTCGGTGGATCGGGGACGGTACCGGGTGTCTTGTTGGGATCGCTGCTGCTCGGCATCATCATCAACGCGCTGAACCTGGTGCGGATCTCGCCGTTTTGGAAGCTGGCGGTGCAAGGATTGGTGATCTTGTTGGCCGTGGTGGCTGATGCGTTGATCTCGCGGCGCCTGGTGCGCGCCCAGGCTGGAGGGGAGACCTCGTGACGTCCGATGCCATGGTGACCCGACGACGCCTGACGTGGAGCGGGATACTGTTGCGTTGGGAGTGGCTGTTGGTGGCCCTCCTGATCCTGGTGTGCGTGATCAACGCGTCCCTTTCGCCGTATTTCCTGGATGTCCGCAACTTGTTCGACATGACGTTCAACTTCATGGAGCGGGCGATCATCGCTCTGCCCATGGCCTTCATCATCATCAGCGCGAATATCGACCTCTCCGTGGCCTCCATCCTGGCGATGTCCACGGTGCTCATGGCCGTCATTTTTCAAAAGGGAGTGAATATCTGGCTGGCTTCCCTGTTGGGCTTGGGGATTGGTACGTTGGCCGGTTGGGTCAACGGCGTGCTGACGGCGAAGGTGAGGTTACCCTCCCTGGTGGTGACCCTGGGCACGTATGCGCTCTACCGGGGCGTCGCTTATGTAGTACTGGGGGATAAAGCGGTAACTGGATATCCTCCCGAGTTCACCTATCTGGGACAAGGGTACATCCCGGGGACGCCCGTGCCTGTGCCGTTGGTGCTTTTCGCCGTGCTGGCCGTGCTTTTCGGGTTAGTATTACATCGCACCACGTTCGGGCGCTATGTGTTCGCCATCGGCAGCAATGAGCTGGCCTGCCGTTACTCCGGCGTGGCGGTGGACCGCATTAAGATCTTCCTCTTTATGATGTCCGGCTTCATGTCAGCGCTGGCAGGGCTCGTCTTGGCCGCTCGCTTCGGCAGCACCCGGCCCAACATCGCCACGGGGTTCGAGCTCGACGTCATCACGGCGGTGGTCCTGGGCGGGGTGGATATCTTCGGCGGCCAGGGGAACATGGTCGGGGTTGTGCTGGCGCTGTTCCTGATCGGCGTCGTTCGCTATGGGATGAGCCTGAAGAACGTGCCGGGGCAGGTGCAGACTACTGTGGTCGGCCTGCTCCTCATCGTAGCGATCCTCTTACCTCAGCTGTTGCGTCGCCTGGCTGCTAGGCGACTGAGCGCTTAAGTGGGGTATCGAAGCCCTCCACAACGTAGGAGGATGGGATCAGGCGGAAGAGTCCAACAGGACATTAGGAAAAGAACCAAGGAGGAGGTGCAGGAATGAAGCACAGAATGATCTTTGCGCTACTGGCAATGGCGACGGTAGTCGCTTTATTGGCCGCGTGTGCACCGCCTGCGACGCCTGTGGCCCCCCAGCAGGCCCCTGCGGAGAAGGCAGCCAAAGGGTACAAGATCGCCATCGTGGTGAAGAACTTAGGGAACCCCTTCTTCGAGGCGGTGAATCGTGGCGCTCAGGAGGCGGCAAAGGAGCTGGGTGACGAGATCATCTTCCAGGGTCCGGCGACGCCCACGGCCGAGGGGCAGATCGAGATCATCGACGCTCTGATCGCCCAGAAGGTGGACGCCATCGCCGTCTCGGCGAACGATCCCGATGCCCTGGTCCCCGTGGGCAAGAAGGCCATGGATGCCGGCATCGTGATGATCAGCTTCGACTCGGGCATCGCCCCAGCCGGTCGCCAGCTCCACATCAGCCAGGCGGACATGGAGACCATCGGTCGGGTACAGGTCCAGATGATCGCCGAGCAGATCGGCTATGAGGGCCAGATCGCGATCCTCAGCGCTGCCTCCACCATGACGAACCAGAACACCTGGATCGAGTGGATGAAGGAGGAGCTGAAGGATCCGAAGTACTCGAAGATGGAGTTGGTGGCCATCGTATACGGCGATGACCTGCGTGAGAAGAGCTACAATGAGGCCCAGGGGCTGTTCAAGTCCTACCCGGACCTCAAGGGCATCATCTCGCCGACGACCGTGGGCATCGCCGCGACGGCCCGGGCGCTTCAGGATGCCGGCCTGTGCGGCAAGATCAAGCTGACCGGCCTGGGGCTCCCTAGCGAGATGGCCGAGTACGTCAAGAACGGCTGCTGCGAGGAGTTCGCCCTGTGGAACCCGGTGGATCTGGGGTACCTGACGGCCTACGTGGCTCATCGGATGCTCGCCGGTGAGATCACCGGGAAGGCGGGGGAGACCTTCGAGGCTGGCCGGTTGGGTGAGTACACCATCCAGGTCGATGGCGATGACGTGTACATCGTGCTCGGGCCTCCGTTCCGCTTCAACGCGGAGAACATCGACGAGTGGGCGAAGGTGTACTGATCGTAAGTCGCCTGATCTCATGAGTGGTCAGGGGAGGGCTGTGGGAGCCTGATCGCACCTCCGTGTACATGGAGGGTGTCCGGCGTCGTTCACGCCGGACACTCTCTTTTTGATTCGCTCATATTGGAATACCTGACAAGAAGACGGCATGCGCGTGACCATGGTCTGAGGGCAGATACTCTCACGCGTGCATCCTTAAGGTAGGGCGACTGGCCGGTCGCCCCTACCCTGACGAACCATGGCGATATAGAACACTGTCACCGCTGTGTGTTGTCTATGCCAAAATGAACGCTTTGATTAAGAGGGGAAATCGGGAGGATCAGCGAAACATCCTACAACATGATATGATGATTGTCTATGGCTTAATGTGCAAGGCAATGAGCTTGACAAGCCGCCCGTTTCCCTATAAAATATACCGACATTGGCCTTCGATGTTTGATTAATGAAAGGGGTTGGCTATGCGCCAGATCACCGGCTTCCGTAGCAAAAAAGAATTGGTCTACGACTCCTTGCGTGCCGCGATCCTCAAAGGTGAGCTGAAGCCAGGGACACGCCTGATCATCGACGACCTGGCGTCCCAGCTTGGCGTCAGCCAAATCCCGATTCGAGAGGCACTGCAACAGTTGCAAGCGGATGGCTTTGTGACCATCAAGCCCTATGTGGGCGCGACAGTCACCGAGGTCCATTCCGGGCTGGTCTGTGAGGTCTTCCAACTTTTAGAGGCCATGGAGATCATCAGCGGCCGCGCTGCCTGCCAGCAGATGAGCGACGAGGACCTCGACGAGATGGAGAAGCGGCTGCGGGAGATGGACAACCTCATCGACGACCTGGATCGATGGTCTGAGGAGAATATCCGGCTGCATCAGTTCATCTGTGAGCGAGCTGGCACGCCGTTAGTGGGCGCGCTGATGACGAAAGTCGTCGATCACTGGGAACGCCTGCGCCAGCTCTACTTGAGCGATGTCTTCGCCCATCGGGTGCCGGAAGCCCAGCGTCAGCATTGGGAGATCTTAAGAGCTCTGCGTGCCCGTGATCCAGATCTCCTAGAGGAGGTCGTGCGCAAGCATAATCGGAGCGCGCTGGAGGCCTATACCAAGTATATGGAATCCGCTGGCCTGATGGCGCCGAGGCAGGATACCGCGTGAGGCGTCCCCGATAGGTGCTTCATCGGCACGGTGGGCGATCCTTGATCTTGGCTCTTTACCACTCCCCGGTTTGAGCGTGAACGGATAGAACGCTATAAGACCTAGCAGGCCCTCATAGCGCGTCCTCGTGCGCCTGTGTTGAGTTGATCATGATCCAAGGCTCCCAGCGGATCACTGTTCGCGTCTGGGCTGCCGAACTCTGGTCCATTGGGAGCTTTCGTGATTTATACGACTTGGCATCCCGGGATGAGAGGAGATGGATGGTCCCGCGTGCAAGTCTATTGAACAAATGTTATATGGCTTTGGAGTTCGCCGGTCGGCAGTTGCGCTACCTGATTGAGACGTATCCCGATTACTTCCCCATGTATACGGTGAATGGGAAATGGAAGCATGAGGGGGAGGCCTGGACGAACTGGTGCGAGGGATTCCTGGGTGGACAACTCTGGCTGCTCTACGAGCATACCGGAGATCCTTGGTGGCGCGAGAAGGCCGAACACTACTCCCGGCTCATCGAACATCGAAAGACGGACCGGACCGTGCACGATCTGGGGTTCCTCTTCTGGCCCACTTGGAAGCGGTGGTATGACCTCACCGGTGATGAGTCGATCAACCAGGTGGTGATAGAGGCGGGGCGCACGCTGGCCCTGCGTTTTCAAGAGAAAGGGGGCTACCTTTGCTCCTTCGTGGCAGAGAACAGCCTCTTTATCGATATCATGATGAACGTGGGCATCATCTTTTATGCGGCCCAGCAGACTCAAGATGAGCGGTTGTGGGATATCGCCTATCGTCACTGCCTGACGACGCGTCGCGTGCTGGTGCGGGGGGATGGCAGCACCGCCCATGAGGGGATCTTCGATACGGAGACGGGGGAGTTTCTGCGTCAGAGTACCCACCAGGGCTGGCGGTCGGACTCCTCCTGGGCTCGTGGCCTGGCCTGGGCCCTGTACGGCTTCGGCACGGCGTACACGTTCACGAACGATGCCCGCTTCCTGGCTACGGCCGAGTCCTGTGCCCATTACTACATAGAGCGTACCCCGGAGCACGGGGTGCCGCCTAACGATTGGGACGAGCCGAACCCGTCCCTCCCTTATGAGAGTTCCGCCGCGGCCATCGCCGCCAGCGGCATGTGGAACCTGGCAAAGTTAACGGGAGACCCGACCCGCGGGCGCCTGTATCGTGAGTATGCCCTCCGCATCCTGGATACGCTGACGGAGCCGGAGTTCCTGGCCATCGAGACCCCAGGCTGGGAGGGCGTTTTGAAGCATGGCATCTATCACCTCCGCAAGGGATTAGGGGTGGACGAGAGTGTGATGTGGGGCGATTACTTCTTCCTGGAAGTGATCAGCAAGGTGATTCGCGATGCGTGACGAACAGGTCCATGTCAGCGAACGGCGAGTCGCGCTGGTGACAGGGGCCGGCCGCGGGATCGGGCGAGGGATCGCCGTCGCGCTGGCTGAACATGGTTGGAACCTCGTGATCAACTATCGAGCCGATGCCGAGGCCGCGTCCCAGACGTTACGCTTGGTCGAGCTGGCGGGGGGGCGCGGCCTTCTCGTGCAGGCGAACATCGCTGACGCCGCCGATCGCGAGCGGCTGGTGGACGAGACCCTGGGGCGCTTCGGACGCATCGATCTGCTGGTCAACAACGCGGGCATGGCGCCGCGACGCCGCGTGGATATCCTCGAGACGACGGAGGAGAGCTACGACGAGGTGATGGCCGTCAACTTGAAAGGGCCGTTCTTTTTAACCCAGCGTGTGGCCAGGGTCATGATCGAGTTGGTGACGGCCGGCGTGATCGAGCGGCCCCAGATCATCAACATCGGCTCGATCAGCGCCTTCACCAGCAGCCCCAGCCGGGGCGAGTATTGCATCTCGAAGGCCGGCCTGACGATGGTCACGGCCCTGTACGCTGACCGTCTGGCCGAGTATGGGATCAACGTGTATGAGATCCGCCCGGGCATCATCGAGACGGACATGACTAGCGTCGTCAAGGAGAAATATGATCGGCTGATCGCGGAAGGGCTCACGCCTATCCGACGATGGGGACAGCCAGAGGATATCGGGCGGGCAGTGGTGGCCATCGCTGAGGGATATTTCCCCTTCTCCACGGGTGAGGTGATCCATGTGGATGGGGGATTTCACCTGCGCAGGTTATAGTTGGGAGGGAGAATGGCGAGATATCGTCGCATCGCCGCGCTGAAGAGCGCTGAGGCTTTTCGAGCCTATGTGAGCTCGCTGGGTATTGATCTGCCCCTCGATGAGGAGTTGGTTTCCGGCCCCGATGCGCCGTTGGCTCAGCCCTATCGCTTGAGGAGCGGTTTTACCATCGGGAACCGCTTCGCCATCCTGCCCATGGAGGGCTGGGACGGCACCCGAGATGGCCGGCCGACAGAGTTGACTTTCCGACGATGGCGTCGCTTTGGGATGAGCGGTGCTAAGTTGATATGGGGCGGAGAGGCCGTCGCCGTGCGTCACGATGGCCGAGGCAACCCGCGCCAGTTAGTGCTGACGGAGGATACCGTCGGTGACCTGGCGCGGCTGCGCGAGGAGCTCGTATCCGCTCACTCTGAGCGATTCGGCCGCACGGATGACCTGCTCGTGGGGTTGCAGTTGACCCATTCAGGCCGCTTCGCCTGTCCTGACGAGGATGATCGTTTAAAGCCGATGATCCTCTACCACCATCCTATCCTGGATCGCCGATTCGGGATCGATCCCGATAGCCCCGTGATGACGGATGACGAGATCGCTCAACTGGTGGAGGATTTCGTGCACGCCGCCCGACTGGCGCAACGGGCGGGTTTCGCCTTCGTGGACATCAAGCATTGTCACGGATATCTGGGCCATGAGTTCTTGAGCGCGTTTGAGCGCGAGGGACGATATGGGGGAAGTTTTGAGAACCGGACCCGCTTCCTTCGAGAGGTGGTGATAGGCATTCGAGCTGAAGCACCCGGCCTGGACATTGGGGTTCGCTTCAGCGCCTTCGACTTCGTCCCATTCCATCGCGGCCCTGATGGATATGGCGAGCCGGACCCGATCGGTGATGGCAGATACCGCTACGCCTTCGGCGGTGATGGCACGGGGGTAGGAATCGATCTGACCGAGCCGCTGGCCTTTCTCGATCTGCTGGCCTCCCTGGATATCGAGCTGGTGTGTGTCACGGCGGGAAGCCCCTATTACAATCCCCACATCCAGCGTCCTGCCATGTTCCCGCCATCAGACGGCTATGGGCCGCCGGAGGATCCCCTGATCGGCGTGGCCCGACAGATCAACGTGGTACGCCAGTTGAAGGAACATCGACCGGAGCTGGCTTACGTCGGCTCGGCGTATTCGTATCTCCAGGAATGGCTTCCCCATGTGGCCCAGTACGTCGTGCGGAACGGATGGGCCGATTTCGTGGGGTTGGGGCGCATGGCGCTCACATATCCGGACATGGTGGCCGACGTGTTAGCCGGCCGACCGTTGCAGCATAAACGTATCTGTCGCACCTTCAGCGATTGCACTTCAGCCCCGCGCAATGGGCTCGTCTCTGGCTGCTATCCGTTGGATGATTTCTATAAGCGGCTGCCGGAGGCCAGGATCTTGGCCCGGATCAAGAACAGGCAAAGGAGTGTATCCGAGCCTTCCTCTGTCTGAGAACGCTTCTGTGTAGGGGCAGCCCTTGTGGCTGCCTTGGATCAGGAAAAGTGGAAAGTCCATACCTCTATGGGGCGCAGCGGTGCTGCGCCCCTACAAGGTGGCCCCGATAACCAGACTCCGCAACGGTTACAGCGTGATCACCTTATCCGCGCGCCATTGTGCCTCGATGATATCGGCCATGCCGCCGACGATGCCCACCTGCACTTTGTCGGTCAAGCCAAAGTAATTCAGGCATGTGCTGCAGATGATGAGGTGAACCCCTCGTTCCTCCAGCGCCTTGAGCTCCTCGATCACGGGGGAGCCCTCCGTGACCAGTTTGACCCCCTCCGTGTAGAAGCAGATAGCGGCGGGGAGCATCCCACTCTCCGCGAGGAGACGCAGATAATTCTTGAGCAGCTTTTGCTGCAAAGACGGCTCCGCTGATCCCATGCCGTCCCGGGTGATGAGCAGGACGATAGTCTGATCGCGCTTGGATGTGCTCATTAGATGCTCACCTCACATGCTGATTGGATACTTGGGTACCAGGTCGTTTTTCGCGCCATGACTCGGCGCGTGAATCACGGGTCAACTCAGCAGCGCTCCGGCGATGGTGACTACAGATCCATTCTCCGCGTCAGCCGCGCAACGTTCATAGGCGACGATCCGGCCGGAGGCCGGGGTGACCATTTGTAGGGTCAGATAGATGGGGGTGAGGCCACACACGCGCCATCGATCGCGCTCGGCCTGTACCGCCTCGAAGAAGCCTTGGGGATCGCCAGCCTCGATCGCTTTGAGCAAGCGCTCGTCGGCCGCCTGCAATTGGGCTCGCGTTACTAGGTCCAGGGGCATCGGATCGCCGAATGCCGGGCCCACATGCGCCAGATCGGCCGCGGCTACCCACAGCACGCGACGCCCAGCCGTGACCTCTCGCAGCGCCTCGATCAGGGTCATCATCGTGGCGTCGGCGCTTGGATCAGTCCCGTTTTGAACGTGATGCTCAAGTGAACCGCAGAGAATGGGCACGATGGGGATATCCCGACCGTCCAGGAAATAGTGAAGCCAGTTCACGGCGAGTTCAATGGAATGCTCGGTGCGGTGATGCAATTCTTCCATGAAGACTGCCTCGGCGCCGAGCGCGTCAGCCAGGGCGTCCACCACCGTCAGCTCGGTGGGAAGCGTGCCGAAGGGGGTCGCGTAGTGCTGTCGGGTGAGCGTGATCTGCCCCAGGCTGCCGTTGTGATCGGTGCCGAAGATCACGGCCAGCTCGGCCTCCCGGATTGATGGCGCCGCCTGGGCCCAGGTCTGGGCGTATACCGGACCGCCGCGATGGTAATCGATGTGAGGGCTGATCACCGCGCGAACGGCCGAATCGTCCGGCTTCCCGTGAGGGACGCGCTGTACTAATTGCTGGAAGTAATGACGTAACGCGTTGGGGAGGGCCGGATAGGAGAGGCCGGCCAGGGCCGGCCGGCGGCATGGCGCGGATCGGTATTCCTCCAGAGCTTGCTGTCGGGCTTGAGCGAATCGTTCGTTGTCCAGCAGCAGCGCGTCGTCCAGCCGTCGGATGATCTGCTCCACCTCGCGAGGGGTGAGATAGACACCGCCACGCACGGCCAGGCTGGCGCGCAGCATGTCGAGATCTCGTGTCCCGTCGCATAGGGCCAACAATGGTGCCAGCCGCTGGGGCAGGATCACGACCTGGCTGGAGATCTGAAGCGGATCTTGCAGCGCGATCGCGCGCTGCCCATGGTGGATCACCGGTTGAGTACGGATGGGACGGAGTTTCGGATTCATGACTACACGACGGCTCCTGATCAGGATAGGTGACCTCAGGGCGTATCTGAAAGATGGATCGGCAATCGATCTAAAGCTATCCAGGCGGCGCGCTTTCAGCCGCCGCCGTGTCAGGCAGGGTTATTCTCGGACACGCTCTCAGCGAGATCGGGTGGTGGACGATTGGAGGAGGCGGTCTACGTCCTCGCGCCAGGGCGCGCCCTCCATGGGGCCCTGGCGGGTGACCGCCAGGGCTCCCACGGCGTTGGCGAACCGGGCCGCTCGTTCAAGCTCCCATCCCCAGAGGAGCCCCGCTGCCAGCCCAGCCGCGTAGCAATCACCAGCGCCGGTGGGATCCGTCTCGGTGACATCGAACCCGGGCACGGTGATGCGCTCATCCCTTGTGAAGAGGATGCTCCCCTCCGCGCCGCGCTTGAGCGCCACGATCTTCGCCCCGTGCTGGAGGAGAGCCTGGCACGCTTTCGCGTCATTGTCCACCCCTGTAAGCAAGCGCGCCTCCTCGCCGCTGGGGAGGATCACGGCCGCGTGCGCCAGCACCGGCTCCACCAGATCTCGTACCTTCTCCGGTCCCATGAGCTCCGCCCGCAGGTTGGGATCGAACGAGATGGTGAGCCCGGCCTCAGAGGCGAGCTCCACTGCCCGATAACAGGCCTGGCGCATGGACTCGTTGACGGAGAGCGACGAGCCCGTGATGTGGAGCCAACGGGCATTCTGGATATATGCCCTATCGATCTGCTCCGGCCCCAGGCGTCCCGCGGCTGCATCCGCGATGTGGAAGATGAACTGGCGGCTGCCGTCCTCATAGTAGGCCACGAAGGCCACGCCCGTGGCTGCGTCATCTATGGCTTTCAGCCAGGAGGTATCGACGCCGTCGGCCTGGAGTCGGCTGGTCAGGCACCGTCCGAAAGGATCGGCGCCCACACAGCCGATGAATCCGCATGAGAGGCCCAGCCGAGCGACGGCGTCGGCGAAGATGGCCGGTGCCCCGCTGGGATAGGGGCCGAGGAAGGTATCGGGTTGATCCAGAGGGATCCCCACACCGGGGCGCATGATCTCAACCAGGGCTTCGCCCAGGGTGATCACTTCAGGCATCGCGATCCTCCTGATGCGGGCGAGGCGCTCCTCGCTCCCGCAGATAGGCGATGATGCGTTGATCGGCCGCTGGAAACGCATAGCGATCGAACTGGTCGGGCGTGACCCACCGCCAGGCCGCGCAGCCCAGCGCTTGGGGCTCACCGCGCTGGATCTGGCAGTGGAAGGGGTACAGGGTGATGCGGAAGTGGGAATAGGCATGGCGTATGGGCGGGAGCGGCTTGCCCACGATGATCTCCACGCCCAGCTCCTCGCGGATCTCTCGCTTCAGGCAGTCCGCCAGGGTCTCGCCGGGCTCTCGCTTGCCGCCGGGGAACTCCCATAGCCCGCCCAGCATGTCCTCAAGCGGCCTCTGCGTGATGAGGACCTGGCCATCGCGCCAGATAATCGCCGCGGTCACATCGTAATGCGGGATGCGGCGGCGCGGCCGGGAGACCGGCCGTTGCTCCTGGACGCCCAGATGAGCTGCCTCGCATAGATCCATCAGCGGGCACTGGGGGCAAAGGGGGGAGCGTGGGGTACAGATCGTGGCGCCCAGGTCCATGATGGCCTGGTTGAAGTCCCCTGCCCGGCCGGGCGGAAGGAGCGAGCGTGCCAGCTCCCAAAGGCGACGTTGCGTGCTGGCCCGGCGAGGATCGGTCGTGATGTTGAAGACGCGACAGAGAACCCGGCGTACATTGCCGTCCAGGACGGGCTCATCCTGGCCGAAGGCGATGCTCAGAATGGCTCCCGCGGTGTAGGGGCCGATGCCGGGGAGGGCCAGGAGCTGGTCCCGGTCTGCAGGCAGACGCCCTTCATGTTCGGATAGGATGCATTGGGCTGCCTGATGGAGATGGCGAGCTCGAGCGTAATAACCCAGGCCTTCCCATGCCTTCAGCACCTGATCGATGGGGGCGGTGGCCAGGGCCTCAATCGTGGGGAATTGTGCTAGCCAGCGGGTGAAAAACGGGGCCACGGTGCTTGCCTGCGTCTGCTGGAGCATCACCTCGGCGACCCAGATGTGATAGGGATCTCGGGTGTGTCGCCAAGGAAGATCGCGCAGATGCTGCTTGGCCCATGCCAGCAGTCGGCAGGCGATCTGAGGTTGGGTGTCGGGTGGTGTGCTCATGTGGCCGCGTACAGGTGATCGTATCAGCCTATGAGACAAGGTTCCATCTGCTGTCAGCGCTAGCGCGGCATCGTCTGCAGGAGGCCGCATTGGGTCACGAAGAAGATGATAGTCATGAGCACCAGAATGACCCACGTCCACAAGGGCAGGCCCCAAAGCATAGCCGGGTTGCGGCGTTTCTCAGGTTGCGGTTTGGGAAGGGGCGTCTGGCAGCGCCAACAGACCCGTTTGTCATCAGGATTCCATGTGCCGCAATTCGGGCAATCCGCCATGATGACACTTCCTCCTCGCCGGTTTATGATAGCACAAAAGGATAGGCCGGGCAATTGCGGCGCGCTACTCGGTCGTGATCAGGTTCTTTCCGGTGATCCCATCGAACAGGTAGAGCGCCTCAGGGGTAGGTTGGAGGGAGACGCGGTCCCCTTGATGGATAGGGAGATTCTCATCTGCAGTGGCTACCAAGCGGAGGCCTTCCAGGCGTATATGGACGAACTGCGTCCGAGCGGAGGGGACGTGTTCGACCACCTCGACGACGCCCATGGCCCCCTGGGGCTCCTCGGCGAGATGGAGATGCTCCGGCCGGATACCCAGATAGACTGGCTGCCCCGCTCGGGCGGCCGCTCGCAGATGTCGTGGCAGCGTGATACGTAGAGAGCCGTGGAGGAAGGCATCCCCTTCGAGGTGCCCTGGCAGGAGGTTCATGGCTGGAGTCCCGAAGAAGCTGGCTACGAAGGTGTCCGCCGGCCGGTCATACAAATCGCGAAAGGTGCCCACCTGGATAATGCGCCCTTCCCTCATGACCGCGATCCGATCGCCCATGGCCACGGCTTCCGCCTGGTCATGGGTGACATAGACGCTGGTGACGCGGAATCGGTTGAGCAGGCGCCTGATCTGGACCCGCGTGTCCGATCGCAGCTTGGCGTCTAGGTTGGATAAAGGCTCATCGAATAGGAACAATTGGGGATCGCGCACGATGCAACGGCCGACGGCCACGCGTTGTTGCTCGCCACCTGAGAGGGTGGGGGGCTTGCGGGATAGCAAGTATTTGAAATCGACCCCCAGGATCTCAGCCGCCTCCTTCACCCGCGGAGGGATCTCGTGTTCCCGTTTGCGGAGTCGAAAGAAGAAGCCCAGGTTGTCATAGGCATCCCAGTGGGGATAGAGGGCGTAGTCCTGAAAGACCATGCCGATGCCGCGATCTCTGGGAGGTACACCTTTCATGTCGCGGCCGTCGTACAATACGCGGCCGCGGTCCGGTTCCTCCAGCCCGGCGATGATGCGCAGCAGCGTGGATTTGCCGCACCCTGAAGGCCCCACGATGCTCATCACCTCGCCGTCTCGGATCGTCAGGTCCACGCCGTCCAGGGCGACGATGTAGGGTTCCGCCTCCTCTCCCCGTTCAGGAGAGGAGGCCTTCCTCTTACCGCGACGTCTGAAGGGGAAAGATGTCTTGGTGAAGCGTTTATACACGCCTTCGATGCGGATCTCGGCCATAGATTTCTCCGAGGCTCATCGCCTGGGTAGCACCCTATTCAACCGTGGAGGGCATGTAGGGCGGGTTTCTTACCCGCCATCTTGTGGCCGGTATGGAAACCGGCCCTACATGCTGTGTCCTTCATCACGGATATGGCGCTTTTGCAACAACCACGGTTAAGTGTGGAGCTACCATTGCCTGCCTTATCGCGGCTTGGCGATGATCTCGCGCACGCGCAGGTCCAGGAACTTGCGGGGATAGGCGGGCGTTAACACCAGCGCGGTGTCCGCGCCGCTATCCGTGCCGGCGATGGCGATCACATCCTGATCCATATCTAGCAGGCCCGCGTCCGCGGCCATCAACGCGACCTCGATGGCCACCTTGGTGCCCTGCGAGAAGCAATACAGGGTGCTCCGGACGATCTCGTTCGGCGCGCGGCCGCCATACTTCTCGCTGAAGGCGCTGCTGACATCATCGCCCAGCGCGTGGATCCCAGTGATCACGGTGACGCCAGCGGCCTCCACCTTCTGGCGCTCCTCCGGGGTCATGGTCCAGCCGACGTCCTCAAACCCATGACATATCGATACGGCGATGACCCGAATGCCTTCAGGGCCGAATAACTCCTGGGCGCGGAGGGCCGTCTTCCCGTGGGAAGACGCCACCACGACCTGACGGATGCCCAGAGCTCGCGCTCGTTGTAACGCGGCCTGGAGCGTGGTCTCCGTGTTTTGAGGTCCTGGCTGCTCGAAATAGTGAACGGTGACTTCCATGCTTGGAACCTCCCTGGATGAAGAATGACGAAAGACGAAGGACGGTTGACGGCTGGTCTCCCTTGAGGAAGACCAGCGGTTGATGAAGGATGACGTTGATCGTCAGCGCTTGGTGACTTCGACCGGTTGTAGGTCGTACCAGTTGGGCCCGGCCTCCAGGTCCACTTTCAGCGGCGCGTCCAGTTGGAAGGCATTCTCCATCTTCTCCTTCACCAGCGCGGCCGCCTCGGCCAACTCCTCCTCGGGACATTCCAGCACCAGCTCGTCGTGCACCTGCAGGATCATCCGGCTGCGCATACCGCGCTCACACAATGCCCTGTGCAGCCGGATCATGGCAATCTTGATGATATCGGCCGCGGTGCCCTGGATCGGCGCGTTGATGGCCGCGCGCTCGGCTGCCATCCGCACGTTGCGCGAGACGCTCGGCCGTTGCAGCTCCGGGAAATACCGACGGCGTCCCAGCAGCGTCTCCACGTAGCCATGCTCGGCCGCCTGGCGCCGCGTCCGGTCCAGATACTCCTTCACCTTAGGATACGTCTTGAAGTAAGCCTCGATGAACTGGACGGCCCGATCCTGATCCATCCCCGTCTGTTGGGCCAGCCCATAAGCGCTCTGGCCGTACATGAGCCCAAAGTTCACCGCCTTTGCCACGCGACGTTGCTCCGGCGTCACGGCCTCGATGGGGATGCCGTATACCTTCGCCGCGGTGCTGGCGTGAATATCCTCCCCGCGGCGGAAGGCCTCCAGCATCGTCGGGTCCTGCGAGACATGAGCCAGGATGCGCAGCTCCACCTGGGAGTAGTCAGCGGCCAGGAGCAGCCAGCCGGGCGCGGCCACGAACGCCTTGCGGATACGGCGCCCTTCCTCCGTGCGGATGGGGATGTTCTGCAGGTTCGGGTTGGAGCTGCTGATACGGCCGGTCTCCGTCCCCGTTTGGTTGTAGCTGGTATGCAGCCGACCGGTCTCGGGATTCACCATCTGGGGCAGGGCGTCGATGTATGTTGAGCGCAGCTTCTCCAGCCTGCGGTGCTCCAGAATCAGGTCGATGACGGGATGTTGCCCGCGCAGCGATTCCAGGACGCCGGCGGCCGTCGAATAATGGCCGCTGGCGGTTTTGCGCAGCCCGGCCGTGGGGAGCGCCAGCTTGCCGAACAGCGCGTCAGAGAGCTGCTGTGTCGAGTTCAGGTTGAACCGATACCCCACCCATTCGAAGATCTGCTCCTGCAACGTGGCCAGACGCTCCCCGAGCTCCCGGGACATCTCGCGTAGCAGATCGACGTCCAACGCCACGCCGGTCATCTCCATGTCCACCAGGACCGGCACCAGCGGCATCTCCACTTCCCGAAACAGGGGGAACAGGCCCTTCTCCTCGAGTTCGGGCCTCTGGAGCTCGACCAGGCGCAGCGTGACATCCACGTCCGCGGCCGCGTAAGTGGCGACCTCGGCGACGGGCACCGCGTCCATGGTGATCTGGGCCTTCCCCTTGCCGATGAGCTCCGTGATCTCCGTCATGGTCACGCCCAGACGGGTGAAGGCCACGCTCTTTAAGCCGAGATTGCGGCTGGCCGGATTGAGCAGCCACTCGGCGATCATCGTATCCCAATCGACGCCCTCGACATGGAGGCCATAGCGACGCAGGATCGTGATATCGTAGTTCGCGTTGTGGGCGACTTTGAGTTGCCGTCGATCGGCGAAGATGGGGGCCAGCGCATCTCGCACCATGTCCCAGGGGAGTTGGTCCTTCGATCCGTCCAGGTCTGGCTGATGGCCGATGGGGATGTAAGCGGCCTGCCCTTTACCCCATGCCACCGCCAGCCCGACCAGTTGCGCCCTCATGGCGTCGGTGGATGTGGTCTCCACGTCGAAGGCGAACAGGGAGGCCTCTCGCAAGGAGGCGATGACCTGGTCCAGGGATTCGCGCGTCGTTACGACGAGGACGGTATCCCCCGGAGGTGTCGCCCGGTCTCCCTTTGAGAGCCCCACGGTGAACAGGGGAAGCTGTGTCGCTGAGTTCGTCGTGGTAGGCCGCGTGCTCTCCGGCAGCCGGCTCACTAAGCTGCGAAATTCCAGCTCGCGGAAGAGGGCCAGCACCCGGTCGCGATCGAAATCGCTGACGTGACACTTTTCGAGGTCGAGCTTCACGGGTAAGTCGGTGATGACGGTGGCCAGCTGCTTGCTGAGGAAGGCCTGATCCCGGTACTGAATGAGGGCCTCTCGGACGCGCTTGCGTGGGATCTCGTCTAGGTGCTCGTAGATACCCTCCAGGGTACCGTACTGCTTAAGCAATTGCGTGGCGGTCTTTTCGCCGATGCCCGGGATCCCCGGGATGTTGTCCGACTTGTCCCCGATCAGCGCCTTAAGATCGACGAGTTGAGAGGGGTCCAGGTGATAACGTCGGCGCACGGCTTCGGCGTCGTAGATGATCGTCTTGGGGCGTGGGCCGCCCGGCGTATAGCGTACGAGGATGTACTCGTCGATCAACTGGAACAGATCCCGATCGCCGGAACAGATGGTGGTCTTCACTTCCTGGCCCTCAGCCTGGCGGGCCAGGGTCCCCAACAGATCATCGGCCTCATATCCCTCGATCTCGAAGATCGGGATGCTAAACGCTTGAAGGATCTCGCGAATGCGCGGGATCTGCGCATGGAGGTCGTCAGGCATCCGGGCGCGGGTGCCTTTATACTCCGGCGCGATCTCTTGACGAAAGGAGGGACCGACGTCGAAGGCAACGGCGATGTAGTCGGGGCGTTCCTCCTGGAGGATGTTGAGGAGCATGGAGGTGAAGCCGTAGACGGCATTCGTCTGCTCGCCGCGAGACGTCGCCATGTCCGGCGGCAGCGCGTGATAGGCACGGAACGCCAGGCTATGGCCATCTAATAGGACCAATTTGGACATGAAAAGATCCCTTTCTCCGTCCTCCGCCTGTGCAGTCTGGGATGTTAACGCCGGCTGTCCTTCAGGAGCTTCCAGGTGATCTTGCCCGCCTCAAGCAACCCCTTCACCTCTGGAAGCTCCAGAGTGTTGGCCATCATCATCCTGCTCCGTCCAGCCTCCAGACGCATGCGGCCGGTGGGCAGGTGGAGGGCCAGGTTCTCTCCTGATGTGTTCGTCACGATGATGATGTCCTTCGGATCGGGTTTCCACGTTGGACCGATCGATTTACGGAAAGGCATAGCCTTGCTCCGGGTAGGAAGTCGTTTATGAGCCGTCGGCATTGAATGGCCGTTTAATTCTACTCCCGCGCAGGAGAACGGTCAAGGAGTTTGGCGCTCTGAAGCAAGTAACCCTTCATCATCCCGGCCAAAGGCAGGGGGTCAGCGCCGCTGAATCCCTACAGGAATGCCAATGGAGCCTCATAGCGCTTACGTTCGGTCAAACTGCCGGTGGCCAGTTCGTCATTCCGTGATCGGTGAGGTGTCCATGGATATGTTGCCAAATATGCCCAGCTTGAGTAGACTTCTCTGGCATATCCCAGGCCGAGGTGTGACCGATGACCGCGCGCGTTCGACGCGATGACCTTCTAGCCGGGCTTCCGGACGAATGGCCGGATGATCTGTTGCCTGAGATCCAACGCCAGGTGCAGGCCAGCGGCCGCAAGGTCGTGGTTCTGGATGATGACCCTACGGGTACGCAGACGGTTCATGGCGTGCCGGTGCTGACGGAATGGTCTGTGACGGCCCTGCGGCATGAGTTGAGCAGCGAACTGTCGGCATTCTACCTGTTGACCAATTCGCGTAGCCTACCGCTGGAGGAGGCCTGCGCCCTTAACATGGAGATCGGCCGAAACTTGGTAAAGGCAGGACGTGAGGTTGGCCGCTCTTTCGTCGTCGTCAGCCGCAGCGATTCTACGTTGCGGGGGCACTTCCCCGGCGAGGTGGAGGCCCTGGCCGAGGCGTTGGGAGATGGCTTTGACGCTTGGCTGATCATCCCCTTCTTGCTGGAAGGGGGACGCTACACTATCCGTGATGTCCATTATGTCGCCGAGGATGAGTGGCTGGTGCCCGCGGGAGAGACCGAGTTCGCGCGTGACGCGGCCTTCGGCTATCGCGCGTCGAATCTACGTGAGTGGGTTGAGGAGAAGACGGAGGGACGCATCCCGGCCGAAGCGGTGGCTTCCGTCTCGATCGAGGATCTTCGGCGGGGTGGTCCGGAGCGGGTGACGGAGATCCTCATGGGCCTTGAGCGCGGTAGCGTCTGTATTGTGAACGCCGCCAGCTCGCGTGATCTAGAGGTGTTCGTCTTAGGATTATTGACCGCCGAGGCCCAGGGGAAGCGATTCCTCTATCGCACCGCGGCCTCCTTCGTCAGGGTCCGTGCGGGCATCTCGCCTCGGCCTCTTCTAACATGGAAGGACCTCGATCTGCCGGGTTCTGGCGGCGCGCTGATCGTCGTCGGGTCGCACGTACCCCGGACGACGAGTCAGCTCAACGCTCTGCTAGCCCTGCCCGGCGTCATCGGCGTCGAGGTGGACGTCACCTCGCTCCTGGACGATGATCAAAGGGTGAGAGAGATCGAACGTGTCGCCCGGCTTGCCGATCAATATCTGCGTGACGGGCGCGATGCCGTGGTGTTTACCAGCCGTCAGTTGATCACCGGCGAGGACGCGAAGAGCAGTCTCCTCATCGGCCGACGCATCTCCGATGGGCTCGTCGCTATCGTCAGGGCGATGACGGCGCGGCCGCGATATCTGTTGGCTAAGGGAGGAATCACTTCCAGTGATGTGGCAACCCTGGGGCTGGGGGTGAAGCGCTCTCTGGTTTTGGGGCAGATCCTGCCCGGGGTGCCGGTATGGCGGCTGGGCCCGGAGAGCCGCTACCCTGGGCTGGTGTACATTGTGTTCCCAGGCAATGTCGGCGGCCTGGAGGCGTTGGTGGACATCGTCACCGGCCTACGGGTTGGGGGAGGATAGTCCCGGGGGTAGGGACGCACGGCCGTGCGTCCCTACTCTATGAAGATCTCGACGTGTTCCTTGTCCTCTTCGTCTATGACGTCGATGATCTTGCCCGAGATGCCCGACCGGATCGCCTCGACGATCTCTTCCAGGTTCACTCCTTCAAGATCGGGCGCGAAGCGGGCGCCGATCTTGAGGCCGACGTTGACCAGGCCAAGCGGGATGTTGACACTGACCTTCTGCCGGCCCGTGGCGATGTCCGTAACGCGGACGCGGAGCCATCGGGCGCTGCCGCCGCTTACACCCATGCTGGGCTCCCGCCGCCGGCCGCTGGGCCGGTCGCCAGCTAGCGCCGCCAGGAGTCGTGCTCCCTCTTCGGCGGTGATCTTACCTTCCTCGATCATCTTTAAGATCTTCATGCGTTCTTCTGTTGTAGTCAATGTTCGCCCCTCCTTAGTGATGGGATTGGATATCCCTTCGCGTTCTACTCTCCCTGCAACATCCGGATCGCCTCTTCGTAGGTGATCCTGCCCTGGTCGAGGTCGTCAAGGATGCGTCGCCGTTCTTCCTCCGTCAGGCCGACGGGTTCCTCCTTGCCAGGCTCATATCCCAGCGCCCGGATCACCTCGTGCAGGCGACTGCGGACTGTCGGATAGGACAGGCCGAGTTCTTCCTGCATGCGGGTGAGCTTCCCTTCGCACCGCACGAACATCTCGACGAACTCCAGTTGTTCGGGCGTGAGCTTCGAGAACGGCCCGACGGAGAAATGGCCCTCGATCGTGGTATCGCAATGAGGACAGTATAGCCTGGTGACCGTGATGTCGCCGCTACATAGTGGGCATTGTGTGGGTAATGGTCGCATGTCTCCCTTCCCTCGTCGTTTATCGTTGAGCATCCTGGATCAGGAGGCGAGTGCCTCATCCGGCCGCCGCGATCTGGCCCGCCGTGTGGATGAGAGGACGCCTGTTGGCTCTCCATAGCATTCCAGCCGCCTGCCTAAGGCCACCAACAGATGTCCCACATGAACCAGGGCCCTGCGGGCCCAACGGGAGAGGCTTCCCCGTGGATGGCGATCTATACTCTCCCGGCACAGCAGGCGCGAGATCTCTGCCTCTCGAAGGGCGTCCTGCCTTCGAGCCTCCTCAAAGTATATTACCACACGATAGTCAGGATAGATCATCTCTCTACTCCTGTGTAAATGCCTGGAGGCATAGCGCGGAAGTATCCTCCTATATTTTAAAATCAACGTTGAATTGTTCGATCTTAATATAGCGCATGATCTTGAAGTTGTCAAGTATTACCTTGTATTTATTGATATTCGAATTGATATTTTGTGGGGCGCTCGATGTGTGGGGGTATACCCATGTGTGGTTATGCTTTGCCGGATTTTCGCCCCGTGATATACTGCGAACCATGTGGGAGGGAGGTCTTGTGACGATGTTCGAGAGAGCGTTAACGATCGTTCGTCCCCGCTTGAAGATGCTGGCGGTCATCTTATCGGTATGCCTTGTGGTGCTCCTATGGCTCTCGCCGTCGGAGCGGGTGCTGGGCGGGGCGGTGAAGTTGGTGTACCTGCATGGCGCGCTGGTGCGCGTCGCCGCAACCTGGCTGGCCGTCAGCCTGCCCATCAACCTGATGGTGTTGGTTGACCTGCGACGCCCATGGGCCCTTTGGGGCGAGGCGATCATCGAGGCGGTGATCATCATTTGGCTGTTGCATACCATCTTCAGTATGGTGACCACCTATATGACCTGGGGGGTGTTCATCGCTTGGTTTGAGCCACGCACGCGATTCACCTTCTCCCTGGCTGGGGCGCTACTCGCCGTCTTCGGCATTACCCGCCTCGTGGCTGATGAGCGGTTCACCCATTTCGCCTTCGCTTTGTTGGCGGGTGTGAGCCTGTGGCTGTTGCCTCATCTAGGCACCGTGCAACATCCCCTGAACCCCATCGGCGCCTCACCTTCCATCGCCATCCGCCTCTTCTACGTGGGCATCTGGATCGTCGCCGTGGCTTTGAGCGGGCTCCTGGTGGTGTGGTTGGCCACATACCCAGGCGATTGACGTCATCGCTTCCAAAAAATCCATCGTCGCATCCATGTCGAAGGAGGAGATCATGAAGGGAAAGGTATGGCCAGCGGAGTGGCGGGAACGGCGGGATCCCCTGACCGGCCGTGTCGTGCGGCAGTTGACCGATTACAAGGGACATAGTCACCATCTATACTTCACGAACCCTGGCTGGTACGATGAGGGGCGACGCCTGCTGTTCGGTTCCGATCGGGAGAACCGCACCAACCTGTTCAGCTTGGATCTGGAGACGGGTGAGATCACGCAATTGACGGATCTGGCGCCGTTAGATCCACCGCAGGAGATCAGCTTCCTGGCGACCAGCGTCAACCCTACGCGTCCCGAGGCGTACTTCTGGTACGGTCAGGATCTCATCGCCCTGGATCTTCACTCGCTGGAGGAGCGCGTCATTTATCGCGCTCCCGATGGCTTCCGGGTGAGCATGCTCAACTGCACCGCCGATGGGCGTTCCGTGTGCGTCGGCCTTTTTGAGGACCTGTCGGATCGGTTTCAGGTAGAGCTATCCCACGGATATGTGGGGTTCTACGAGTACTGGGAAGCGCGACCTTTGTCCCGGATCGTCGAGATCGCAACGGACGGCAGCCGGACGGAGGTCGTCTGGGAGGAGCGTTACTGGATCGGGCACGTCAATACGTCGCCGACGCGGCCGCGGCTGCTGACGTTCTGCCATGAGGGACCGTGGCAGTTGGTGGATCAGCGCATTTGGGGACTTGACCTGGACACCGGCCGGGTGTGGAAGATCCGCCCCAGGGAGGAGGAAGGGGAGCGGATCGGCCATGAGTACTGGCTCGCCGATGGGGAGACGATCGGCTATCATGGTACGGTGGGAGATCGACCGATCTTCGGCTTCATCCGCTATGACAATTCTGAGCGGCAGGAAGCGACCATCGCCGCTCATTCGATGCACTTTCACAGTAATGATCGCCGGTTGATCGTGGGAGATGGGAGCCGCGATAAGCCATATCTGCTCTTGTGGCGGTGGGAGGGAGAGGAGATCGAGGGGCCGCGCGTTCTCTGTGGCCATCGCAGCAGCTTCCACATCCAGCAGACACACGTCCATCCTCGATTTACGCCCGACGGACGGCATGTCCTGTTTACCAGCGATCACACGGGCTACGGGAACGTGTATCTGGTCGAAGTGCCTGAATTTGAATCGCTGGCGCCATTGGAGGAGTGAGCGGTGGGTCAGGTGACCGGCACCTGCGCGGTGCCGGTCACCTGGAGAGATCATGTGCGCCGATAACCGATAATGGCAGCTATCGCCAGTATGAGGCAGATGCCGGCTAACAGCGGAGGGTGGGATACGCTGCTATAAGCGTCTAGCATGCTTAGGTCGACAGCTGTGATACCTCCCGTCGTCTGGAGCTGGACGGTGACGTTATCAATCCCATATTCATCCCGATATCCTTGTCCCCCTACGTCACGTCCTGTCCACTTCAAGTAGAGCATCCCATTGGGCGGGATATTCATCCCGGAGATTGTGGTCGAACGAGAAACGAATTGCCAGCTTGGAGAAGGGTCTTCATCCTCTGGCGTGGTGAAGTCGAGCGATGGGATATTTGTGTAGTTCGTGTCGTCCGTGGAGTAAGAGAAGTTGAGGGCGCTCGCTCGGGGTTGATCATTGTAATACCAGATCTCGTACTCAACATATACATCCGTGATGGTATCGCCAGTGTCGTTGATGATCTTCAGCGTGATGTCTCCAGGGTTGAAGTCCGAGGCAGTGGGTTGGATCCCGAGAATGACGTTTTGATCTGCGACCTCGAAGGCATACACGCCTCCTGGTATCTCGCCACCTGTAGAGATACCGCGTGCGAAGTCGCCATCCGTATGCGTGCCCCCGAACTCCCCATCACCATCCGAGAGTCCCTTGATCCGCCATATGTCGGAATCCAATTGCCCCGGGCTGGGATCTGGAGCGAATCCATATCCTGCGAAATCGGAAAAGGTGAAGGTAATGGTCGACGCGAGGATGGGACTCGCCAGGAAGAGGAGGACGAGTCCTATAATGATCACTTCGATGCAGGGAAACTTGGCTACTTTCTTCATGGGTCTCTCCTCCTTTGGGCTCATTGGCTAGAAGTAGGGACCAGGTGGCCTCCCTTCTCCATTGTGCGCCCTGTCCGTCACAGCCATCTCACAAAGGGGAGAGGCATATTCTGGCTATGGGACAGTTGCGTTTATCTGGGAAGCTTGGGACGTCCACAAGGAATGCCCCATACGCGTCAAGTTAAGCGAAGTGGCGCGTTCTGCGACGCAAGCAACTCGACGTAACATCCTGCCCC
>DUEN01000064.1 GCA_011176545.1 Caldilineae bacterium
CCCTCGCCCACACCCTCTCCTACGGCGACGCCCTCACCGTCGCCTACGATGACTCATACGCCCACAGCGACGCCGACCGTCACGCTATCGCCTACGCCTTCGCCCACAGCGACCTATACCCCCTCACCCACGGCCACGAGTACGCCGACACCAACCCCGACGGCGACGAGCACGCCGACCGCCACCCCTACGCCGACGCTGCTGGAACGGGCGACAGGGGATGTCAACACAGTGGTGGCGGAGGTGTGCATCGCGGGGTGGGCGTTAGGGTTGATCACCGCGCTATTCCTGGCACGCAGCGCGCTGCAGATGCCATCCTGAAAACCCATCGCTGGAGGCGCATCGATGTCAACTCGGTTTCATCTCTTCGTGAGCGCAGGACCGGATCTGGATGTGGAACGGGAGGTCATCGGCCGCGTGGTCGCGGCGTTGCCCGTGCAGTTGGGATGGGAGATCAAACGGACGCCACCGCCAGGCAAGGCGACGCCATCTGGCCTGGACGTCGTCGCGCGCTGTGATCTGTTCTTCCTGATCATAGGGCACGACATCTCCGCCCCTGTGGGCGTGGAGTGGGACACGGCCCGTCGAAGCGGCCGGCGGGTCGTGCCGCTGGTGCGCCGCGGCGCGCACACTCCGGCGGCTAATATCTTCCTACGAGAGACCCGATTGGAGTGGCAGACGTTCGAATCGGTGAGCGAGCTGGAACGGCTAGTACGAGCCGCCCTCGTGGATGTGCTCCTGGAGCGGGCGATCGACTTCAGGTTGACCCCTGAGGAGTGGGAGGCGTTAAATCGTCTGCAGGCTGCCGAGGAGGAAGAAGGAGAGGAGTCATCGGAGCCACCTGAGCCAGCTGGAGCGGGAGGAGGCGGAGTTATATTGGGACCAGATGACGCGACCGAGGGAGGTGTCCTGATTGAGGAGAGTTGACTGCAACACCGCCGATGATCATCCCTCTACCTTCCTACCCAGTCTTCCAGTCTGAAGTCCTCGGCAAAGGGGTTCACGCAGCGAACCCCTTCTGTCACTTGCCCCACGTTGAAATCCTCACTGAAAATGATGGGAATCTGGTTCAAGCGGGCGGTCGCCCAGATTTGGGCATCCCAGAAGTTGAATTGATGATCACGTACGCCGCGCGCTGCCTCCAGGACCACCATCCCTGTCAGATCGACTACTGTCCAACTCTGAAGATAGTTCTTCATCCGATCATATGCCTCTATCGCGGACAGAGGAGCGGCGATTTTGCGAGTGATAGCGACGAAGAACTCGGCTAACACTTGTGTGCTGATCACGCCAGCTCCACTTACGGCTAGATAATCCAAGACTTCCAAGGCCCGCCGTTGCTTCTCGGGCTCCGCGCGATCGTAAGCGTAAACCAGGACGTTGGTATCTACCAGGACCCTATCGTTCATGCAGGTCCTCTCGATGCCAGGTACGTTTGCCAGCGACGGGCCCTTGCTGAATTAGGCCCTCTATGAAGGCGCGTTCCTCCTCCCAGGCTGCTAAGTTACGCCAGGGAGAGCGAAAGGAGCGAGTATGCTGGTCAATGGCCTGCCGGATGATCTCCGCCTCGGTCAAACCTCTCTCTTTCGCCAGACGCTTCAATATCAGGTCTTGATGGGGCTCGATATAAACCTGCTTCCGCACCTTGGTCGCCATCTTGTTATCCTCCCTCCTCTTGGCGATCGTTTATGTACATCACATTATACATCGCTGTACCGTGCAGTCAAAGAGTCTCTTTTAACTCCTAACCAGTCTTGATATCCTTCAGCGTGGATACACGATTAGCGCAGAATGTCTAGCTGCTCACTCAAGCCTCCCGGAGCGCCCGGATAACCTGCGTCAACGTCGGACGCTTACCGTACATCAGCAACCCCATACGGAACACCTTGCTCCCAGCCCACAGGATGGCCGGGATACTCAAGATGAGCATGACGATGCTGCCCACGATGTCGATAAGGGGCACCTCGGTCATGGGCAGCCGGATCAACATCATCGTCGGAGCCGTCAGGGGGAACCAGGACAATACCCTGGCCAATGGCATATTGGGATCCGAGAACAGGAAGCCGCTCAGCATCAAGGGAATGGCCGCCGCCAGGGAGAAGATGCCCGCCAACTGCTGGGACTCGTGCATGGTGCTCCCCAGCGCGCCCACGGCACCCATCGATACAGCATAGACTAGGAACCCCAACAAGTAGTAGATCAACCCAAGGACAAAGACCTCCGGCCGGGAGAGCAGCGTCACGGCGACACCCAGCAATCCCACCGCGCCGCCGCCGAGACCAAGCGCCGCCCCTAGCCAGATGAGCACCTGCGTCAATCCCAGGGCTCCCAACCCGATCACCTTGCCAGCCATCAGTTCCCAGGCCGTCACCGACGATAGAAGTATCTCGATGATCCGATCGCCCTTTTCCTCAGCAACGCCGCGCAACAGATAGCCCGAGGAGACGAAGATGGTCATGATGAGCAGGATACCCAGGATATAGGGCACGATGATGTTCAGCGCCGTGCTCAGCGGCCCCTCCTGCGGACGTCCCTCGGCAGCCAGGCTGACCACGACTGGCCTGATGGGGACGGCCAAGCGTTCCCGCAACAGCGGATCGACCCTATCCCGCAATAGATGGTCCACGAAGAACGCACGCACGAGCGAGGACTCCTCCAACACGGCCGCGCTGAAGCTGCTCCCCTTGCTGTATACGATCACCCGACCAGTGGCTATATAATCCTCGGGGATCACCAGCAACGTCGTGATCTCGCCCGCCATCATGGCGGCGCGGCCGGATTCCTCATCGGCGAAGAGACGAAAGCGATCCTGATACTTCGGCAAGATGGGGGTGAAGTTCCCCAGATGGTCAACAAGGCCCACGTTCTTGGGCTCCATCGCGAAATGTTCCTCGAAGAACTGCGTCGCCTCCCCACCGAAGAAGGCGGCGACCAGCAAGCCCATCGCCCCCAGGAGGGGGACGAGCACCGTCATCAGGATAAAGCCGAGCCGCCGCACGTTCACCGCGTACTCATGCCGGGCGATGATCCACACTTTATGCATGGGCCGCCTCCTTGACGACGGCGATGAAGATCTCCTCCAAAGAGGGGCTGGAGACTTCGAACGCCTCCACAGGGATATCTCGTTCCACTAATAACCGTAACAACTCTTGAGGAGCGATCTCCTGTAGCGTGATCTCGTACGCGTCCGCGTGGCGCTGAACCTCCATCACACCAGGCATATCGGGGAGAGAAGCGGACGTGCGCACGCGTACCATGCGAGGGGCATACCGGCGTTTGATCTCATCTAACGGGCCGTACAGGACTGCTCTCCCCTGATGGATCAACACGATCCGATCACATAACGCCTCCACTAGGTTCATCTGATGAGCGCTCAAGACGATCGTCTTGCCCTCTCGCTGTAGCTCACGGAGGAGCTGCTTGATCAGCTCGACGTTCACCGGATCCAGCCCCTGGAAGGGCTCATCCAGGATGATCAACTCCGGATCGTGGACGAGACAGGCTATGAACTGAAGCTTCTGTTGCATTCCCCGGCTGAGGTCCCGAACCTTATGTTCGGACCACTCAGCCAGATCTACCCGCTCAAGCCAGGTCCTGGCCCTCTGCTCAGCGACGGCGCGCGGCGTCCCCTTCAGCTCCGCCAGGTAGACCAATACGTCGATGACCTTCAGGTTACGATAGAGGCCGCGCTCCTCCGGGAGATAACCGATGCGCTCTCGGGCCAACCCCGGTGGATGCCCTAGGACGCTCACGCTCCCCTCGTCAGGCTTGAAGATGTCCATGACGATGCGAATGGTGGTCGTCTTGCCCGCGCCGTTGGGCCCGAGCAGGCCGAAGACCTCCCCGGAATACACATCGAACGAAAGGTGATCCACGGCAGTAAACCCGTCATATCGCTTGACCAGGTCGCGCACCTGAAGCATGTTCACCCTCATGATACGGTGCCCAATTGTAAGGGCGCACGGTTGTGCGCCCTATAGGCATCAAGTTAAGCTACATATCTGTGGAGAGGATCCCCCTCCCACACAACCCTCTGGGGGCTTGGTCCCCAAAAGGGTGACACACATCTCCAGAAAGGCTGGTAGGGAGCTAACATGCCGGCCCCTACCCTTAGCCCACATTTCCACCGGATGAGCCAATAGTGAGAAACCGTAGGCAGAAACCCTCGCCTATGTCGTTAAATCGATGCAAACGGGGCGCACGGCCGTGCGCCCCTACTTCATGGTGCATTTTTAGATCCTGCTCTCAGGTTCTCCTTCTACATCCAGAGCAGCGATTTCTCCGTCTTCGGGTCGAAGATCTGCAACTTGTCCAGATCAAATCGCAGGGAGACCCGGTCGCCGATCTCTCCCTCGAAGGACGTGGGGACCAGGACCTGTAATCTGGTGTGATCCAAGCGGCAATCCAGCAGATCGTCGCGGCCCAGCGGCTCGATCAGGTAGATCTCGGCTGAGATCTCCCCCTGGGAATCAAGGTAGATGTCCTCCGGCCGAATACCCAGGATCACCTCCTGTGGGGCGTTCCTCTCCCTCAGCCGGGCGGCCACGGCATCAGGTAACCGGAGGGAGAACCCTGGGCCGACGACGGTCAACCCGCCATCCTCAGCCCGAAGGGAACCCTCCAGGAAGTTCATCGGTGGATTGCCGATGAACTCGGCGACGAACAGGTTGGGAGGATGGTTGTAGATATCATCTGGCGTCATAAAGGCCTGAAGCTGCCCCTGGTTCATGACCGCGATCCGGTCGGCCATGGTCATGGCCTCGACCTGATCGTGCGTCACATAAATGGCGGTGATGCCCAAGTCCCTCTGCAGGCGTTTGATCTCGCCGCGCATGCTCACCCGCAGCTTGGCGTCCAGGTTCGATAACGGCTCATCGAAGAGGAGGATATCTGGCTCCTTCACCAGAGCTCGGCATAAGGCTACCCGCTGCTGTTGCCCCCCTGATAGCTGAGCTGGCTTGCGATCCATCAGATCGCCGATCCGCATCATCTCGGCCACCTTCTGGGCTCGGCGTATCCGCTCCTCCTTGGGCACCTTCTTCAGCTCAAGGGGGAAGGTGATGTTCTGGAGAACGGTCATATGGGGATACAGGGCATAACTCTGGAACACCATCCCGATGTTACGGTCCTTGGGCGGCAGCTCATTGACGATCCGATCTCCGAAATAGATGTACCCCGAGGTAGGCTTGTAGATCCCTGCCACCATGAGCAGGGTCGTCGTCTTCCCACAGCCACTGGGGCCGAGCAAGGAGACGAACTCCCCATGCTCGATCTCCAGATTCAGATCGTTAACGGCCACGACGTTGCCGAACTCCTTACGCAGGTCCTTCAGGAGAACTCGCATCTTCACCAACTCCTTAGCCCTTTACGCCACCAAAGGACACGCTAAGCAATGATTTCTGCGTGAAGAGGAAGAACAACAGAGGTGGGATCATATAGAACAAGGCCGCGGCCGACAGCAGGCCGTAATCCACGAACTTGAAATCCCCGATCAGCTGCTTAACGTAGAGCGACAGCGTGTAATTCTTCTGATCGAAGATAAAAGTGAAGAGATATAGGAACTCCGACCACCCGGCCAAGAAGGCGAAGATGGCGACGGAGGCGATGCCAGGGCGTATCACCGGCATGATCACCCGTCGCCAGGCCTGCAGCCGGGTGCAGCCATCCACGTAAGCGGCCCACTCGATGTCCCAAGGGATGTCATCAAAGAAGCCTTTCACGATCCAGGCTGCCATGGGGATCTCCAGGGCCGATTTCACGAAGACGACTCCCCAGATGCTGTTCAAGCCGAAGATGGGGCCAATGACTGGGATCTTCCAGATGGTGTAGAGGATGTAGTAGATGGCGATCAGGAGCGTCACACCAGGGAAGGCGTGCAGCAAGATCGTCAGACGGGTCAGTTGGGTGCGCCCCCGGAATTGCATACGGGAGAGCGCGAAGCCGGACAACGTGCTCACCAAAACGACCAAGAACGTGACACCGAGGGCAAAGAGGAGGGTATTGACCACCACGGGCCATATGCTGCTATACGTCCGCGCTCCGATGGTGACCTTGCTCCAGAGGAATCGCCAGTTCTCGAAGGTGATATGTTCAGGGATAAACCCCAGAAGAACTCGGGTGCTGACGGATTGCATGAAGAGCCAGACGTACATCACCACGATGGGCACCGAGACGAGCGTAATGAGCACATAGGCTAGGAAACGTCCGACCCTTATCCGGATCCGCTCTCCCAGTGGCACCCTCGCGATGATCTCAGCGGAAGTCGGTGCTAACGTCTCTTGAGCTCCCATCCCCAATCTCCAATTTCTCTTTTCCAATCTCTCCCCCCAGTCATGCACCCACTTTGGTCGGCTCCATCATGCGCTCGAAGCCGAACAGGCGGAGCATGATCATGGTGAGGAGGATGCCGACAATGACCAGGACTAGAGCGATCGAGGCGCCATAACCGAACTGCAGGCTGGAGAAGGCGCGATGATAGGCGTTCAATGCCCACACCTCGCTCTTATAGAAGGGGCCGCCATCTGTCAGCAGGAGGATGTAGTCATATGAGGCCAGCAATGAGAGCGTCTGCCAGATGGTCAGGAACATGATCGGCCATTTAAGCAACGGGATGATCAGACGGCGGACGATGGCTAGATCCGAGGCACCATCCACACGCGCCGCCCGAATGAGGTCAACGGGGATGGATTTGATGGCGGCGGAGAAGACGATCATCCCAAAGGAGGCCCCGATGACACCATTGACCAGGATGACGATGGGCATGGGATGCCGTGCTAACCACGCCTGAGGTGACATCCCAAAAGCCTGCCGGATCTGATTGATCAGCCCGACCTCCGTAGGAGAGACGAACCATTGCCACATGAGCACGTAGATGACGGGCGGCGTCATGCGGGGAAGCAACCAGACCGAGCGGAAGACGAGGCCGACGTTCTCGTGTTCCACAAAGTAAGTTGTGAGAAGGGCCAGAATGAAACCAAAGGCTACGTTGAACAGACACGTAAAGACGACGTAGATCAGGGTGTTACGGGCGATCTTAGGGATGATCGGGTCGGAGAACAGTCGCCTAAAGTTCTCCAGGCCGACGAACTCCCATTGCATCTTGCTGTCCATGCCCGTAAAAGACAGCGCGGTGGTCAGGATCACCGGCAGGAAAAAGTACGTGGTGACGAGAAAGAGGAAGGGGCCCAAAAACACGGCGTAAGCCGCCCAGCTTCGCAGGCGAGCGGGAAGCGAAGCAGTGCTCTCCTGTAACGTCTCTATGGTAGTCACTTCGCTGGTCAATCCAAGCCTCCTTGAACATGGAACGCCTGTCCCCCCGCATCCGAGGGACGGGGAGCGGAGGGACAGGCGCGATCAAGAGCCTCTCATCGGGATCTGACCTGCCGGACGCGGCGACCTATTCCACGATGATCAGCTCATCGCCGAGGGCCGCTTGCAGCTCGTTCTTCAAGAAGTCCAGAGCCTCCTCGGGTGTGAGCTCACCCAGCTCGACGCCCTGGATCGTGTTGTACCAGATGGTTAGGTAATCGTTCCACTGCGGATGCGCGGGCATGAAGCTGGTGTACTCCAGATACGGCGTCACGCTGCTGGTGAACTCGTCCTGCTTGTAAGCCTCTACCTCCAGCGCCGCCTTGCGCCAGGCCAGATGCCCGCTCTCCAGGGCGTGCTTAACCACCAGATCGGGGCTGGACGCCTCGGCGATGACCTGGAAGGCCAGATCCGGGGTCTGGCAGGACGAGGAGATCATGTAGACATAGGGGTTGGAGCTGGTCACCGGCTTGCCGCCCTTCTCAGCCGCCGGGTAGAGCATCACCCCGAAGATCTTCTTCATGTCCTCCGTGGTCCACTTGCCCTGACCATAGTCCACCCGCTGGTACTCGGCCCAGTGCCAGGTGCCACCGAACCAGAAGAGGGTCTCGCCCTTGACGACCGCCGGATGGATGCCATCCCGCCAGCCGTAGCTGGTGATCTCGGGCGGGGTGACCTTGGCTACCTGGGCGATGTTGTAGTGGAACTCCAGGTTGCCCAGCGCGGCGGTCTCATCCAGCACCAGCTTGCCGGTCTCCGGATCCTGGAGGACGCCACCGTAGGCCAAGTACGGATGGAGGAAGGTGTTGCCCTTGCTAGGCCGATGGTAGATACCCCACTTGGTGACGCCTTTCTCCACCGATTCCTGAGCCACGGCGATCAGGTCATCCAGCGTGAACTCGCCATCCATGACCTTCTGGGGCAGCGCCTCGATCTCCTCATCGCTCCAGCCGAGTTCCTTCAGCTTATCCTTGCGATAGAAGACCACGCGGACTTCGGTGTCCTGGAGGACGCCATAGCGCTTCCCCTTCCAGGTCACAGCCTTCCACAGGGCCTCAAAAGTGTCACCGAAGACGTCCGGATACTGCTCGATATACTCGTCGAGGGGGATGATGTAGCCGGCCTCCACCCACTCCGGAATCTCCGTGTAGGAGGATGTCCGGATGCAGGGAGCCGTGCCCGCCTGAGAAGCCAGGACGAATCGCTGGCGGAAGCCGTCCATATCCCCTGCGGTCTCGAACTCGGAGACCTCTAAGATGATGCGGATGTCCTTCCCTTCCGCCTTGAACTTCTTGTTCAGCCGGCCGGCGGCCTCCTGCAGGTTCGTGACCCGCGTGATATCAGAGGGGCCACCATACCCCATCGCCTTGATCACGATATCACCGGGTCGCACCGCGGGCGTCGGCGTGACCACGACCTCGACCGGCTTCTCGACAACCTTCTCCACGACCTTCGTGACCACTACGGTCTTCTCGACGACCTTTTCGACCACCTGCGGCGTCGGCGTCGCGCAGGCCGTCACCAAACTCAGGGTCACTACCATCGCGAGGACAGCCCAAAACCATGTACGCTTCATCATTGATCACCTCCCTGGTGCCATCTGACGTGAACCACGCGTAGCGGCTTCACAGGATAACCACAGAGGGAGCCTCCTACCACACAAGGCTTCTCCCGCGGGACGAAACGGACCATCTACCCTCCAACATCACCCCCTTTCCTCAGCATAGCCTCTGACTGGGGAAGTTACCAAGCTGAAATTCATCGTCATTGGTCTGCTCGACTTTTCAGAGAGCGACTTGCTCATAAGCTTGGAATAGCTGGCAAGAAAGCACAATAACACACGCTATTATGGTCCGAGGATAAGATACCCTCATCTACTCCTGGGTAGGGACGCAGCGCTGCTGCGCCCCTACATTTCAATCAGGTCAATCAGGATGTTACCGGGACAACGCGTGCATTGCCTCCATCCGGGCTGAATGCCGCTTAAGGGCCTCATGGCCATAGTTTCTTGTCTAGCCAATATGAGCGAAGCGACCTATGGGACGATCGAGATAGAAGTCAGATCTGAATACTCCCCTGAAGGCAACGAAGGTGGATCTGCCAACGGAAGAGAAAAACTCATAAGTATTCTGAGAAGCGCGCAAACCACGCTCCTATTCTACCAGAATCACCCCTCTTGTCAAAACGGATTCGCTCATATCGGCATACACGACAAAAGGAGCACGCAAGCACTGCCCTGGAATAGGCGACAAGGGCCTCCACCAAGGGCGCACGGCCGTACGCCCCTACACAGGATTGGCATGGTCTCTGCGGTGAAATGTAGGGTTTGGAAAGGAGGCCCATTATGATCGACAACGCGCATAGGCGACAGCCTAATCCTGCTCGGAGCGTTCCTCCCCCTCCATATCGGAGCGGAGAGGGGGACGCAACCACTCCGCGCTGGGCCGCCCATAGCGGACATAAGCGCTCATCCCGGTGGCCAGGAGGATAGCACCTGCCACGCCGATCAGGACCGGAGGGATGCCCAGCCAGTCCGCCAGCCCGCCGATAGCCAGCATGGGAGGGATGCCCACCAGATTGTTGAGCATGTACTGGACGGCGAAGACGCGCCCGCGTAGTGGCGTGGGCGTCTCCTCCTGCACGATGGTCTGCGCGAGGATGTTAGCCGAGGACATGGTGAGGCCCAAAAGGAAGCTCAACCCCACGACGGAGAGGATTAGTCCCAGATCGGCCGGCGGGATGGGCGCCTCGATCCGCACATGACGAGCCTGGAACGAGTAGCTCAGGATGCCCAGGGCCGCGAAGGCAAAACCAGCCACCATCAGTGCCAGATGTCCCAACACGTCCTTACGCAGACGGTATCCCCATCGCCCCAGGGCCCCTGTGGCTAACAGCATCCCCACTCCAGCCGGCGCGAAGACGAGGACCGCGTCCTCCGGCGCCATGCCCAGGACGCGAGCCGCGAACCCTGGGGCCAGCATGGCCAAGATCATGATCAGCGTGGCAATGGTCGCCAGGTGGGCCATGGCCACCGCCACGTTGCGCTCACGCAGCACGAAGGCCCATCCCTCTTTGAGATCCTGACGCATCTGCCCCCATCCAGCCATCACCTTACCGTTCACATGCGGGCGCGTCCGCTCTCCAGGGATGCGGACGACCGAGAGGGTGGCCAGCGCGTACATGAGCGCGATGATGATGAAGCTGCCCTGCATCCCCGCCAGCTTCACGATCAACGGCCCCAGAATGATCAGCCCGACGACCTGGGAGATGGCCAAGGTCAGGTTGAACAGGGCGTTCGCGGCGACCAGATTACGTCGCCCCACCAGCAGAGGGATCGTGGCTGCCTCGGCCGGGCTGAAGAACTGCCCCACGGAGGAGGCCGTGAAGGCGATGGCGTACACCGACAACAGGAGGGACCACCCCTGCCATCGCCCCAGCACGAGGAAATATCCCAACGTAAGGATGACCCGCAGCGCGTTGGAGACCAGGAGCACCCACTTCTTGGATACCCGATCCACGAGGATGCCAGCAACGGGGCTGACCAGGATGCCGGGGAGGGTGAAGGCGAGGATCATGATCCCCAGATGGGTGCTGGAGCCGGTGACGCGCTCGATCAGCACCATCTGGATGAAGTTGATGCTGTTCTGAGCCGTTTGGGCCAGCGCCTGGGCGATCCACAGGGCGCGAAACGGGGGGTTGGCGAGAACAGGGCCGAAGCCCCTTTCAGCATGAGAGGCCATAGCTAGAGCCTCGAACTATGACTCATCCACGGAGGAGGACCCAGAAAGCGCCCCTGGCGCTGGCGCACCACGGCGCACGAAAGCCTTCACCTGGCGCAGAAACTTACGACGAGGCAAGAGCACACGCCGTCCGCATTGGCAGCATCGGATGCCGATATCGGCGCCCAGGCGCACCACCTCCCACTCGTAACTGCCGCACGGGTGTGGTTTACGTAATCGCACCACGTCGCCGATCCGGATGTCAACGGTCATGGGTCCCTCGCCGCGTTAGAGAGGCCTCAGATAGCGAAGCCAGATGTATAGCGTCGAGATCACCATCGCCATGATGGTGGTGGGCACCCCGTAACGCAGGAAATCACGGAACTTCATAGGATAGCCGCTTCGCTCCGCCAGGCTGGCGATGACCACGTTCGCGGAGGCCCCCACCAACGTCGCGTTCCCGCCGAGATCAGCCCCCAGGGCCAGGGCCCACCACAACGGATCAATGGGCATGGACCGTCCCAGGCTCTGGATAAAGGGGATCATCGTCGCCGTATAGGGGATGTTATCGATGATCCCGGAAGCCAAGGCCGAAAGCCACAGGATGATGAAAGCGGCTATCTGGACATCGTTCCCTACCAATCGAACGGCGGCCTCCGCCACCTTATCGATCAATCCTACGGCGACTACGCCCTCCACAGCCATAAAAAGCCCGATGAAGAAGAACAACGTGGGCCATTCGACCTCGTTTAGCACGTGGTGAAGATCCTGCCGAGTCCATATGAGCAAGATGGTCGCCCCGGTCAAAGCGATGGTCGCCGGCTCCAGATGCAGCGCGCCATGGAGGAGAAAGCCCACGATGGTGCCTCCCAAGACGATGAGGGCCCGTCGGAGCAATGTCGGCTGTGTGATCAACATGCTTGTATCGACTTCCCGCAGCCCGGTCGCACGCCCGGCGGGCATCTTCAGATCCCGATAGAACAGGAGGCGCGCTAACCCGATGAAGGCGATAAGGATCAGAAAGGAGATCGGCCCCATGTGCCAGAGGAACGTGGCAAAGTCGATCTTCGCCGCGCTGCCGATCAGGATGTTGGGCGGATCACCGATCAGCGTGGCCGCGCCGCCGATATTGGAGGCCAGGACCTCGGCGATCAGATAGGGCAGCGGGCTGACGCCCAGATTGGATGCGATGAAGAGGGTGATCGGGCCGACGAGGATGACGACGGTGACGTTATCCAGCAAGGCAGAACTTATGGCGGTGATAACGGACAGGATCGCCATGATGCGAAACGGGCTGCCCTGCGCCAGGGTGACCGCATGAACGGCCACCCACTGAAAGACGCCCGTCTCGCGCAACACGTTCGCGATGATCATCATGCCTGTTAAGAGGAAGATCACGTTGAAGTCGATGGCCTCGAACGCCTGGTGCTGCTCCAGGATACCTAGCCAGACCATGGTGAGGCCCCCCAACAGGGCGGCCAGGGTGCGAGGCACCCGCTCGCTGACGATCAGGGCATAGGTGACGAAAAAGACGATCCCAGCGATGAGCACATCGTTCATTCAGTTCGCTCCTGGCGCTTCTGATCCCGAGCCTCCTGTTCCTCCTGAGCCGAGAGCCAGACCCTCAACAGTCCCAGGAGATTCACATACCCCACCACGCGATAGTTGTCATCCACGACGGGCAATCCCTGTAACTCCCGCACACCCAGCTCGTGGATCTTCCTGAAGGCATCCTCGACGGTGTCATCGAGCTTGACCCAGACGGGCGGGAGCATGGCCTCCCTAACGCGACGAACCCGGCTGCGTTGGGCAAAGTCCGCCACGCTGTTCCAATTCGTGACGTGCGAGAGGAACTCCTCCGGGATGATGTGCAGGAACACATCCTCCGCGACGGTGGAGAGAGGAAGAACGCCCACCAGTTGATTCTCATCGTTCACCACGCAGGCGCAATGGACGTCCGGATGCTGGATCATCGCTCGCGCGGCCTCGTCCAGCGTATCCTCCTCGTGAACGATGACAGGGGTCAACCGTGCCACTTCCGAGATCGGCGTATGGCGCGTGATCGTGCGCGGCCCCATGGGCGCCAACATCGGTGGCCTCTGCTCAGGCGGTGCCGGGGCGCGCTTACGTATCCCCTTGGCGATGCCTACCGGCAGAGCGAGAAGCAGGCCACCATGAGGCCGATCGAATCCCCCCGTCACGCGCTCCGCCTCGGCGATGGCTCGCTCCAGCACATGCTCGTCGTCAATTGCTGCCAGCAATATGCGTCCTCGGACCTCCTCCGCCTGAAAGAGGTTCCGCAACGCCGTCGGCAACGGCAGGCCACTGCGCTCAAGCCAGCTGCGCGCCCGGAAACCGCCGACGCTATCCACGATCGTGATGCCGGGCACGCCCGCCTTCTCCCAGGCGTCCATGAGCTGAGGCACCTGTTCGAGATGGCTGAGGATCACGATCAGTAGATGAGAGGTCATGCCCTCCCTCCTTTCCCAAGCCGCCCTATATCAGGAACGCCCCAGGAGGCCGTCCATAGCACATGGAAAGGCACCTTCTCGGCTGAAGCTACACGATCATCACGGGGACGCCCGTGCTCTTCTCCACGGCCTGGGCGAAAGGCGTCACCCCATGTTGATCGAAGACCTGCTTCGCCGCGCCCGCCTGTGGCCGGCCGAGGATGAGCAGATCCGCTCCAACCTCCTGGAGGAATTTGGGGATTTCCTCGCGAACCTTGCCCTCCCGGATCACTATCTCGGACTCCACCCCCTGGGCCTGGGCGCGTTCTTTCGCCATGAGCAGCAGGAAATTCCCCATCCCCCGTACCTCGCGTCCCACGTCTACGACGATAGGCGCGGCCGTGTCCCCGACGAAGTCTACATCCACCACGTATAGAAAGATCAGGCGGGCCCCGCGCCTCTTCGCCTCCTGAATCGCGCGATCCTGAGCTGGATAGCTCGCCTCACCACCACGCGTCGCGCAGACGATCACGGGACGTCTGCGCTCCTGTTCACCCGCAGAGCCAGAGGCTACGTTCGCCTCCTTTTCACCCTTTTGTCCTAACATGGTCCTCCTCTCCTCACTTGCGCGCTGTTAGCCGCTCACGCGGTCTCTTCGTCGGCGACAGAGGCTTCATGCCCGAGACCTTGATGTGGAATATTTCCTGACGCATGTCAGTAGCGTACCATGAGATAGAGCGTCGATACCACCAGGATGAGAAGCGTCGCCGGGACGCCGATCTTGGCGAAGGTCTTAAATGAGAGGGGATAACCCGCCCGCTCAGCGATCCCGGCCGTAACGATGTTCGCGGCCGCGCCGATGGTCGTCGCGTTGCCCCCCAGGTCCGTCCCCAACGCCAGGGCCCAGTATATCACATTGTTGTCCGCCCCAGGGATCGTCTGAGTCAGGTAGCCCGCCACGGGCAGCATCGCCGCGGCGAAGGGGATGTTCTCGGTCACAGCTGACCCGAGCGCGGGTATCCAGAGGATCAACAGCACGGCCAACGACAGATTATCCCCCGCCACCCGGCCGATGCCTTCCGCGATCAATTGGATGGCGCCGATGTCCTCCAGCGCGCCGACCAGGATGAACAGGGACATGAAGAAGAGTAACGTCGTCCAATCAACCTCCTGCACCATATCGTGGACGCTGGGCTGTGCCCATATCATCAGCCCCACGGCGCCGATCAAGGCCGCTACGGCCGGGGGCATCTGCAGGAGATCCCCCAGGAAGAACAACACGAGCGTCACCACGGCCATGATCCCCGCCTTACGCAACAGAACGGGATCCTCGATACGGCCGGCCTCCGCCAGATGCGCCTCCAGGACCTCCCTCTGATTGGTGCGAGCCTTGCGATATTCAGCGCGATAGAGAAACCATGCAATCCCGACGAAGAGCAACGTGAGCACGATGACGAGCGGTCCCAGGTTCGTCAGGAAGGAAGCGAAGCTCAGGTGCGCGTATGAACCGATGAGCGTATTCGGCGGATCGCCGATGAGCGTGGCCGTCCCTCCAATGTTGGAGGCCAGCGTCTCGGGCACCAGCAGGGCCAGTGGGTTGATTCCCATCATTAAAGCGATCTCCACCGTGACCGGCGCGATCAGGAGCATGATCGTCACGTTGTTCAAAAAGGCGGAGGTGACGGCCGTCGTCAGGATCAGGATGGCGACCAACGCCCAGGCGTTGCCACGGCTGGCACGGTACGCCGTGTAGGCCATCCATTGAAAGACACCCGTGCGCCCCGTGATGGCCACGAAGATCATCAGCCCTAAGATCAAGAAGATCACATCGAAGTCGATGTGATGCATCGCGCGCTCGAAGCTGATGATGTGCCAATCGGGATCGTATGAGCCCGGGAGATAGGTGATGGCCAGGAGGAGCGTGGCACCCCCCATGGCGGCCAACGTCTCGTGCAACAGGCGAAAGGAGATCGCTATGAAGGTGAGGAGGAAGATGATCAGCGTCACGAAAAAGGCGGGGTGAAAGGCCCGCGGCATGATCACTTCTCCGACGTCGGCGTAAAGGTGATCGCTGCTCCACGCCAACAGACGGGCGGGGACGCCCAGTCGCGTCTCGCGAAATGCGTGGGCGTTGATCTCAATGGCGACCGGCCGACGGCCGGAGGCGATGGCCTCAGCCACGGGGCCAGGCAGGCGAACCACGAGACGGAAGAGTCCATCCGGCTCCGAGGCGATCTCCTCGACCGGATCGCCATCCGGGGAGACGAGCGGCTGGCGCTCACCTCCGACGAACAGGCTCACCTCCGCCTCGGAGATGGCCAACCCCTGAGAGTTCACGGCCCTCCCCAGGACGATCAAGGTGACCTCCTCCGCCATCGGGGGAGTCTGGGCTACCGGTGGCGTTTGACTCTGGCCCGTAGCCCCCGCTACGCCCAACGCTGTCAACAACAGAGCGAGACTCAAGGCGATGAGATGTCGAGCGCGATGCATTCCCTCCTCCGTGCGTGCCCCCCAATCTCTAATCTCCAATTCCCAATCCCTAAACTCCTAACGCCCTTGAACGACCTCCCGGCTGATCTCATGATGGCGACGCACGACCTTCTCCAGGTCGATAGTGCGAAGCTCGCCATCCTCCACGACCACGCGGCCGTTGACCACGCTCAGGTCCACGTTCTGTGGCATACAGAACACGAGTGCTGCGATGGGATCATGTAATGCCCCCGCGTACGCCAGGCGATCAAGTCGAAACCCGATGAAATCCGCGGCCATCCCAGGCGCCAGCGCGCCGATGTCGTCCCGGCCCAGGACGCGAGCGCCGCCCAACGTGGCCATCTCCAACACATCCCACGCGCTCAGCGCGGCCGGATCGCCCGTCACACGCTGCAGGAGAAGCGCCTGGCGCGCCTCGGCCAGCAGATGCGAACTATCGTTGGAGGCCGAGCCATCCACGCCCAATCCGACAGGCACCCCAGCCCGTCGCATGGCCTTGACTGGCGCGATACCGGAGCCCAGCCGCATGTTCGATGAAGGGCAATGCGCCACGCCTGTGCCCGTTCGCGCCAGCAGCTCGATCTCAGGGGCATTCGCGTAAACTACATGAGCATGCCACACGTCCTCCCCGACCCATCCCAATGTCTCGATGTAGTGGATAGGGCGAAGGCCGAAGCGCTCAAGGCAAAACCGCTCCTCATCCAGCGTCTCCGCCAGATGGGTGTGCAGGCGGACGTGGTAATGGCGCGCCAGGGCGGCAGCCTCCCGCATCAGATCGGGGGTGACCGAGAAGGGGGAACAAGGCGCCACGCCGATCCGAATCATACCGAACCGTTCGGGCTGGTGATAGGCTTCGATGGCCCGCTGGCAATCTCTCAGGATCGCCTCTTCATCCTCGACCACGGAATCGGGCGGGAGCCCTCCCCTGGATTCGCCCAGCGACATGGCCCCCCGGGTGGGATGGAACCGGATGCCGATCTCCTGTGCCGCGCGAATCTCATCATCGATGCGAACGCCGTTGGGATAAAGGTACAGATGATCACTGCTCGTCGTGCAGCCTGAGAGGAGGAGCTCGGCCAGGCCCACCAGAGCGCTGATGTAGACGGCCTCTGGCGTCAGCCGCGCCCACATCGGATAGAGGGTCTTCAGCCAGCGGAAGAGATCGACATCCTGTGCGGCGGGCACAGCCCGGGTCAACGTCTGATACAGATGGTGATGGGTGTTAACGAGCCCAGGCAGGATCACCATCCCCCGCGCCTCAATCACCCGATCGGCCACGCGATACAGCTCCGGCAGATCTTCCGTCGGACCTACCCATTCAATGGCAGGGCCTCGCGCGAACAGCGCGCCATCCGGGATCAATCGACCCCTTTCCGTCATCGTCACAAGCCATTCCGCGTGGCGTAATAGGATAGATCCCATGTTTCACCGCCGCAACGTCGTCACGATGGGGCAGTATAGCACAGGAGGAGGGAGTGGGCCAGCACCTGGCGGCCGATGTCTATGCCTATCCTCGATCACCACCTGGCGCGTGCGCGGCGAGCCTGGGACGTATGGATTCCCAGATCCTCTGTTGCAGATCTGGGCTGAACCCCATATAGCGAGCCCAATCGACCTCGTACCCACCCTCCGGGAAGGCCGACGCGGGTGGCAGATAAAGCTGCCATCCGTTGGCATATCCTACGATCATGGGGCAATGGTAGCCCATCGTCTCCAGGGCCCTGCGCAGCTCCATGGCCGTCTCCGCGAAGATCTCCCCTGGCTGGCCCAGGATCAGAATGCCGGACGGCCCCTCGATGCCCACCGCCATGATCTCAAGCGGGCGCTCACCATCCCGATTCGGGACCCATGGGAGTTCCACGGAAAGAATGGCCTCTCTCCGCTCTCCTCTCTCGTCCGGGGCGGCGGCGACATTCACCACCACGCGCTCGACCCACAGCGGGCCGTCCACACGCTGCGGCCGCAGGCCATGGGCCACGCGCAGCGCTTCATCGGCAAATGCCTCGCCTATGACGGCGGCCTCCTCGAACGTACCACCCCGCCGATCACCAATGTTCCAGGCATCGGAGCTATCGTCCGGCCCATAGTAGGTGCTCACATGACCAATAGCCCGCACCGGACGTCCGCTCCTCAGGCGTTCCTGAACCCTCCTCGTCAGCGGGTTCGCGTCGGCGGAGCCCCCCTGCGTGAAGAGGCAGACGGCTTCCTCGCCCAACGCGCGCTCAAGGGCAGCCATGGCATATCCCGGCCAGTCCGCGGAGATGAGCAGGTTATCCGCCCCCAGCACGACGCCATGCAGGCCGAAATTGGTGACCAGTCCCAGAGGACGACCATCGTCATCGTCCACACGGATAACCGTCACGGCCGGATCGATGGGGCGATGGATCCAACGGCGGTTGATCGAGTGGCCATAGAGGACGCCATAGCCCACGGCCAGCGCGGCTGGCCGAAGCTGAGAAGCCGCCTGGATGATCGCCTCCGCGACCAATTCCGGCAAGGGGGTCGGATAGCTATCCGTGTCGGCATCATCGGGGCCGGAATGAGTATGCGTAGTGCAGATAAAGACGTGATCTCCAGGGATATGAGTCTGTCCCCCTACGATCTCCCGCACGGCCGCGACGCTGGGCTCCCGGAAATAGCACAGATCGAGGGCACAGAGCGCCCACGCCCGTCCCTCGTTCTCCAGGACGAGCGCCCGGGCGAACAGCCGGTCATGAACGCCTGTAGATCCCTGCTCTCGACCGGCATATCCGACCAAACGGGCGCCCACACGAGGCGTGATATCGATCTTGCCAAACCCAGCACGTAGTGATCCCATCTCTTCCTCTCCGTCAAACGGGTAACTTCACAGCGATATGGGCTGAGGACAACCGAGGGGATTATACAGCGTTCCAATGGGACTCGCCAGCCGGCCTGGCGGATAATGGGGCGTCACCGGCTGATTATCTGTTCGCTCATATTGGCATACACGACATTATGTAGAGGCGAGGCATACCTTGCCCCTACCTGAATGGCCGAATTGTAGGGGCGCACGGCCGTGCGCCCCTACAAAACACGCCTTTTAAGGAAGCGAGTGTTGCTTATTCCAATATGAGCGTATCTGTTTGACCGGCCTCCCCGCGTGTGATAAATTGGCCCTACCTTGGTAAGTGGGAGCTGCCGGATGTCCATCGCACAGGCCATCGAGGCGCTACGGCTCGAGCCGCGCTTCATGCGTTGTGTGACCGCCTGGCGGCGGCTGCCCAGGCGGCCGGGGCGATACGCTCCCCTCCCGGACTCCCTCGATGTCCGGCTGCGCCGAATGCTGGAGGCGCGAGGCATTCGCCAGCTCTATCAGCACCAGGCGATGGCGCTCTCAGCCATCGCGCAAGGGCAACACGTCGTCATCGTCACCTCCACGGCCTCGGGCAAGACGTTGTGCTATAACCTGCCCGTCCTCTCTCTCTTGCTGCAAGACCCCGATGCCTGCGCCCTGTATCTCTTTCCCACCAAGGCGCTGGCCCATGATCAGTTAGCCGAGCTCGCCTCCTCTCTTGAGGCGCTGGGGTTGCCCTCAGCCTGGGCCAGTACGTACGATGGCGACACCCCTCAGGCCCACCGCCCTGTGGTCCGACGCATGGCCCGCCTCGTGCTGAGCAATCCCGATATGCTCCATGTGGGTATCCTCCCCTCTCACACGCGCTGGGAACGCTTCTTCGTCAATCTGCGTTACGTCGTCCTCGATGAACTGCACACCTATCGCGGGGTATTTGGGTCGCACATGGCCAACGTGCTCCGTCGCCTGCGGCGCATATGTCGCTTCTATGGCAGCGATCCGCAGTTCATCTGTACCTCGGCGACCATCGCGAATCCGGCCGAGCTGGCCACCCGGCTCATCGAGGCGCCCGTCACCCTGATCGATCAGGATGGATCTCCCCGGGGAGAGAAGCACTTCATCATCTACAACCCGCCTGTGGTCAACGCCGAATTGGGCCTGCGTCGCAGCCCGGTGCTGGAAGCACAGCGCATCGCCACGCATCTGTTGGAGCACGGGGTTCAAACTATCGTGTTCGCTCGCGCCCGGCTGACGACGGAGGTGCTACTGACGTATTTACGGGATGCCGCGCGCCAGGTAGGGGTGCCTCCCGAGGCCGTGCGTGGATACCGGGGAGGATATCTCCCCGTACAACGGCGGGAGATCGAGCGTGGGCTGAGGGAGGGCGCCGTGCGGGCCGTCGTCGCCACGAACGCGCTGGAGCTGGGCATCGACATCGGACATCTGAGCGCGGCGGTGCTCACCGGATACCCGGGCACCATCGCCTCGACATGGCAACAGGCGGGCCGCGCCGGCAGGCGACACGACGTCTCCCTGGCGATCCTCATCGCCGGAGGCGACGTGTTGGATCAGTACATCGCGGCGCATCCCGAGTATCTGTTCGAGCGCGATCCGGAGCAAGCGCTCATCCATCCGGATAATCTGGTCATCCTCCTGAATCACGTCCGATGCGCCGCCTTCGAGTTGCCCTTCCGACGTGGGGAGCCATTCGGCAGCATCGAAGATGTGACGCCTCTCCTGGAGTATCTGGCCGACGAAGGGGTCCTCTACTCCGGCTCCGAGTCGTGGCACTGGATCAGCCAGGCATATCCGGCCGAGACTGTGTCGCTGCGCACGGCTTCTCCCGATCGCTTCGTCATCCTGAAGGTGGACGAAGAAGGGCCAGCGCAACCCATCGGCGAACTGGACCGCTTCAGCGTCCCCATGTTGTTGCACGAGGGCGCTATATACCTGCATGAGGGGCAGAGCTACATCGTCGAGAGATTGGACTGGGAGAGGAGCCAAGCATGGGTTCGGGCCGCGGAGGTCGATTACTATACCCAGGCTAGCATCACGGAGAGCGTGCACATTCGGGAGACGTATGACGAGGGTCAGCAGGGCAACGCTCTGCGAGCCCACGGTGAGGTCTCCGTCATCGCACGGGCGACGAGGTACCGGCGTATCCGCCGCTACACGCTGGAGACGCTGGGATGGGGCGAGATCGATCTGCCCGAGCAGGAGATCGAGACGACCGCCTTCTGGTTGAGCTTCCCCGAAGAGGCCCTGGAGGAGCTGAGGGAGTCTAGGCTATGGCTCGGCGATCCCCTCGACTATGGGCCGAACTGGGAGGCGCAACGACAGCGAGCGCGGGAGCGAGATGGCTTTCGATGCGCGCAGTGCGGCGCCCCTGAACGCGATGGCCGCGAACATGACGTGCATCACATCCGCCCTCTACGGGCGTTCATCCTGGAAGCACAACGTCGCGAGCAGGACATCAGCCAGGTGTATCTGGAGGCGAATCGCCTGGAGAACCTGATCACCCTGTGCCCGGCATGCCATCGTCGGGCGGAAAACCATGTACGCACGCGTACGGGACTGTCCGGCCTCGCCCATGTCCTCTCCCACGTCGCCTCGATCCACCTGATGTGTGACCCACGCGACCTGGGCGTGGTGACGGAAGCGCGTTCCCCGAACACGGGCTGTCCTACCATCACGCTGTACGAGAGGGTCCTGGGTGGCGTCGGATTGGCCCAGCGCCTGTTTGAGATCACCCCGACGTTGCTTGAGGACTGCAGCGACGTGATCGAGCGCTGTGGTTGCACCGTCGGGTGCCCCGCCTGTATCGGCCCCGTCTTAGACGAAACCCCTCTGGCAGACCCCAAAGGACTCGCTCAGGCGCTGATCAAGGTCGCCTTGGGCGAGCCGCTCAGCGTCAACGTTTGACGCCTCCCATCGCCAAGGTGTATACTGCGACCGCGCTGCATCGACGCAGCCTGACGTGTAACGAGGCCCGTCAGCACTTCTTCCCCCTCGCGCAGATGGCGGCTCCATCGCCGGAGCGCCATGAGCTATCTCTCGCTCCAGCTTTATAACGACCTGGCCTTCTTGCGCTCTGTATCCGTCAGCGCCTCGCTGGAAGAGCCGCAAGAGGCCAGTTTCGATCGTTTTTGAGCACCTCACGAGCATGAGGAGGAGAACGGTGAAGGATCTATTTCAAAAGTGCTTTCAGTTCACGGCAGCCCAGGAGGCGATAGCCCAAGGGTATTATCCATATTTCATCCCATTGGATGAGACCGAGGGGACCGTGGCCCGATATAAGGGGCACGAGCTCATCATGTGCGGCTCCAACAACTATCTGGGACTCACCACGCATCCTAAGGTACGAGAGGCAGCCATCGAGGCCATCCGACGCTATGGCACCAGCTGTACCGGCTCCCGCTTCCTGAATGGCACGCTGGCATTGCATGAACAGCTGGAGGCCGAACTGGCCGAATTCGTGGGCAAGGAAGCGGCGTTGGTCTTCAGCACTGGTTACCAGGTCAATCTGGGCACGATCTCCTGCCTAGTCGGGCGCAATGACGTCGTCATCCTCGACCGCGATGATCACGCCAGCATCGTGGACGGCTGTCGGCTGTCCTTCGGCAAGATCAAGCGTTTCCGTCACAATGACATGGCCGATCTGGAACGCGTGCTGCGATCTGTCCCCTCCGATGTGGGCAAACTGGTCGTCGTCGATGGCGTGTTCAGCATGGGCGGGGATATCGCGCCGTTACCGGACATCGTCGAGCTATGCCAGAAGTACGGCGCGCGGCTTATGGTGGATGACGCGCATTCCATCGGAGTGTTAGGAGGAGGACGCGGCACAGCGGCACACTTCGGCGTCACTGACCAAGTCGATCTCATCATGTGCACGTTCTCCAAGTCGTTCGCCTCGTTAGGAGGCTTCATCGCCGGGGATGCCCCTGTGATCGACTATATCAAGCACCACGCGCGATCCCTGATCTTCAGCGCCAGCATGCCGCCAGCCAACATCGCCGCCTCTCTGGCGGCCTTGGAGGTGATGCGAAGCGAGCCGGAGCGGATTGAGCGCCTTCTGCATAATGCCCGCAAGATGAAGGAAGGGCTGACCAGCCTGGGATTCAACACGGGCAAGAGCGAGACCCCCATCATCCCCGTCATCATTGGTGATGACATGCTCACCTTCACCATGTGGCGCCGGCTGTTCGAGGAGGGGGTGTTCGTCAATCCGGTGATCTCGCCCGCCGTGCCGCCGAACCATCAGCTATTACGCACGAGCTACATGGCAACTCACACGGACGAACAGCTCGACCGGGTCCTGGAGATCTTTGAGAAAGTCGGCCGGGAGCTGGGGATCATCCCATGAAGACCAGGTACCCAAAGCGTTCGGGGACATGATACGTCTCAGCCCGGGTGGGGGCCCAGGCGTAAAAATGAGGGGCCGCGTCTTGTGGCCGCTCGATGCGGTACAACCCCAGTCGCCAGACGTCCCCCGGCTTAGGGAGACGAGGTGCCGTATATATCTCGACCAGCGGGATAGCCATCTCCACCGTCCACCCGCGGTCCTCATCCGTCCGGTTGTCCAGGGTGCCCTCCACCCGCACGGCTGTCCGCCATCCCTGGCAGTCCCACTCAAAGAACGTTTGAGGTGGCTCGCCGGGGCGTTTGACCACCATGAGGTCAAGCTGAACGTTGCGCGGGCTGACCTCGAACTCAAAGTAGAGGCGGCCGTTTCGATTGGCATCCAGGAAAACCTCGACGACCTCCTCCTCCCACAGATGGCTATCTCGCTCCAGCATCGTCCCCCAGACGTCCGGATCCTCACACGCGAACGCCACGTACAGATAGTCATCATCCCACAACAGCCAGGCCTCGGTGCGAAACGACGCTGGCCCACCGTCGTGATTGCGTACCAGCGAGGCCACATCAGCCTTCGCCCATGCAGACTCTTCCAAACACCCATCGATCACGATAGGTTCTTCCGCGCGGCGGCAGATGTAGATGGGTAGACTCATGGTGCCCCTCTCCCTGAGATGACGTTACTCGCCCATGCATTGTACGACCAGCTCACGGTGGCGCGGCCGGACGTCAAAATCGACGAAAACGATGTGCTGCCATGTCCCCAACGTCAGCCGGCCGTTGACCACCGGCACCGTGAACGAAGCCTTCAATAACGCGGCCCGCACGTGAGCGTGGCCATTGCCATCCCCCCAGCGCAGATTATGACGATAGTCGATGGACTCTGGAGCGACGCGCTCAAAGAGCGCCTGGAGATCGGCCACGCATCCTGGCTCATATTCCAGCGTCGTGAGCCCACTGGTGGCGCTGGGACTGAAGATGGTGACGATGCCGTTCTTGATGCCGCTATCGGCCACCGCCTTGGCCACCTGATCTGTCACATCGATGACGTCTCCGTGTCCACGAGTGTCCATGGCAACATATTGGGTAACGACCATGATCTCCTCCACAAGCTACGAAGATAGGTACATGACGAGAGACGCGGGTTGACAGGCATACTAACCATGATTCTACCACAAAGCGCTGATCCCTATAAAGGGACACCCTCGGCGATCCCCAGTTGCCCCTCACAAGGCCATGAGGTAGAATCGAAGCACCATTGATCATGAGAGGATACTGGATGGCTTCCGGGAAGTTTTATACTGGGGCGGGGGACGAAGGATATACGGGCGTGCTGGGGCAGGATCGCGTCCCCAAGTACGACTTACGCCCCGTTGCCTATGGCACCGTGGACGAGACGACCTCCTTCCTAGGCTTGGCGAAGACGATGGCTCGTTCCCCGCGTACGGTCGAGATCATCCAGCAGGTGCAACGCGACCTCTGCGCTCTGATGGCCGACCTGGCCACGCTGCCGGACGCGGCGACTCGTCCTCCCTGGCTGAAAGCGGAGCGGATCACCTGGCTGGAGGATCAGATCGACGCGCTGGAGGAAGAGATAGTCGTCCCCGCCGCCTTTATCCTGCCTGGCGATAGCCCATGTGGGGCCATGTTGGACGTCGCCCGGGCTGTGGCCCGCCGGGCGGAGCGCCATGTGGCGCGGCTATATCACCAGGGAGGACTCCGTAACGGCGATCCGCTGCGCTACCTGAACCGCCTGTCCTCGCTGCTCTTCGCGTTGGCCCGCTTCGAGGACCGCGCCGCGGGGGTTGAGGAGTTCACCCTGGCTCATCTGGAGTGAGAGGGAGACAACTATGCCTGGGCGGCTCGGTGCGCACATGTCCATCGCAGGCGGCGTCAGCAAGGCATTCGACCGCGGCGAGCAGGTAGGCTGTGAGGCCATGCAGATCTTCACGAAGAACCAGAACCAATGGCGGGCCAAGCCGCTGGAGCCGGAGGAAGTCGAGCGTTTCTACCGGCGGCAGCGGGAGACGGGCATCGGCCCCGTGGTGGCTCACGATGCCTACCTGATCAATCTGGCATCGCCTGATGACGCGTTGTGGGAGAAATCGCTGAAAGCCTTCATCGACGAACTGGAACGGGCTGAGGCGCTCGGCCTACTGGGCGTGGTCATGCATCCCGGCTCCCATACCGGCGCGGGCGAGGAGGTCGGGCTCGATCGGATCGCGCGAGCGCTGGATCGCGCCCACGCCGCGACCCAGGGATTTCGCGTGCTGACCATCCTCGAGATCACGGCTGGCCAGGGCACGAACCTGGGCTATACGTTTGAGCAGCTGGCAGCCATCCGCCAGGCGGTGGATGATCCCGCTCGGGTGGGCGTCTGTTTCGACACGGCACACGCCCTGGCGGCCGGGTATGAATTCAGGACACCTGACACTTACGCGGCCATGTGGGAGCACTTCGACGAAGTGCTGGGGCTCGATCTGATCAAGTGCTTCCATCTCAATGATAGCAAGCGAGACCTCGGCAGCCGCGTCGATCGGCATACCCACATCGGACAGGGATATGTCGGCCTGGAGGCCTTCCGCTTGCTCATCAATGATCCCCGATTCGATGGCCTGCCCATGTTGTTGGAGACCCCGAAGGGGCCTGACATGAAAGAGGATATCGAAAACCTTCGCGTCTTACGGAGCCTGATCGAGTCATAGCACGAACATCTATGTTAGGAGGGAGCGCGATGAAACAACCAACGTTGGGCGTCATCATCGGCAACCGGGGCTTCTTCCCCAGCCATCTGTGTCGGGAAGGAAGGGAAACGATTCTGAAGGTGCTCGAGGAGGAGGGGATCAAGGCGATCCTACTGTCGCCGGAGGATACGGAGTTTGGCAGCGTGGAGAGTCTGGAAGACGCGGAGAAGTGCGCCGCGTTGTTCAAGCGACACGCGGACGAGATCGATGGCGTCCTGGTCACGCTGCCCAATTTCGGCGACGAGCGCGCGGTGGCGAACGCGCTGCGCTGGTCCGGCCTCAACGTGCCGGTCCTGGTGCACGCGTTCCCTGACGACGCCACCCGGATGACCGTCGAGTATCGCCGTGATTCCTTCTGTGGGAAGATGTCCGTCTGCAATAACCTGAAGCAATATGGGATCCCGTTCTCGCTGACCACGCTTCACACCGTGGATCCCGAATCGGACAGCTTCCGTCAGGATCTGCGCACCTTTATAGGCACGTGTCGCATCGTCAAGGGGCTGCGCGGCGTCCGTATGGGGATGCTCGGCGCCCGTCCGACCGCGTTTAACACCGTGCGCTTCAGCGAGAAGCTGTTAGAGCGCGTGGGCATCAGCGTGGAGACGCTGGACCTCTCCGAGGTGTTCGGGCGCATCAACCGCCTGAGTGACGACGACCCGGCCGTGAAAGCGAAGCGGGAGGAGATTGAGAACTACATGCCCACTACGGGCGTGCCCGCCGAGGCGCTGAACAAAATGGCCAAGCTCGGGGTGGTGGTGCAGCGCTGGATGGAGGAGAATCGGCTCCGGGCCACCGCCGTGCAATGCTGGACCTCAATGGAGGAGTTCTTCGGCGTGGTCCCGTGCACCATCATGAGCATGCTGAGCAACGCCCTGCTCCCCAGCGCCTGCGAGACGGACATCGCTGGCGTGGTCGGCATGTACATCCTGCAGTTGGCCTCTGGCAAGCCCAGCGCGCTGGTGGACTGGAATAACAACTACGGCGATGATCCCGACAAGGGCGTCATCTTCCACTGTTCCAACCTGCCCAAGGCGCTGTTCGCTGAGGGCCCCGTGATGGATTATCAGGCGATCATCGCCGGCACCGTGGGGAAGGAGAACACGTACGGGACCGTGGTTGGTCGGCTGAAGGCCGGTCCGTTCACCTATTGCCGCGTCTCCACCGACGACACGCGCGGCGTGATCACAGCTTACACCGGCGAAGGCAGGCTCACGGACGATCCGATACAGACTTTCGGCGGCTACGGGGTGGTGGAGATCCCGAACCTGCAGAAGCTGTTGCGTCACATCTGCGAGAACGGCTACGAGCATCACGTCGCCATCAACCCAGCGCAGGTAGCCGACGCCGTGGCCGAGGCGCTGGGCAAATATATGGGGTGGGAGATCTATTACCACCGGGGGTAGGCGGGGCAAGGGCGGTGACCCCGCCCCGGCATTCTCACCCTCGGGACAACGTATGCGTTGCCTGCCCTGGGGGATGAAGAAAGCGCAGATCCAATGTAGGGGCGACCGGCCGGTCGCCCCTATATTATGTAAAAAACAATCTGGCGTTGTCTATATTTGTCGCGTATGCCGATAAGAGCAAAGTGCTTAAATTGATACCTATGGGGCGCATGATATGCGCCCCTGGTTCGTTCATGGCGAGCACCCCCATGACGCGGCGCCTGTGGAAGCCATGTCATCAGCTAGCGTCTGAGCCGCGCGGGTTAGCCTACTCATCGCTTCCTCGTCCAGGTCCGTCATGAGCCTGGGCAGGAACTCGCATAGCATAGCTACGTGGCGCAAAAACTCGGCCAGGTCAGCGCGGGTCAGCCCCGTCCCCAACATGTTCGGGATTAGATCATCAACCCAGTGGGCCAGATGTGTCCTTCGCAATGTATCCAGTCGCTCAGGTGGGTCAGGCATGCTCGCCAGGCAGAAGTTGAAAAGTTCCACGCTCTCCCACGCCCGCACAAGATCGACGGGTGGCGTGCCGAGGCTGGCCAGGTACGACATAAACGCCTCGGCCGCCGATCGCGGCAGTAATGGCTCCCAATCGATCGCCGCGTAATACTCGGCACACCGACGCATCACGTAGGCGAGGCTTTTCAATTCCCCAACTCCCCCTCTCTCTACGTCGGTTTTCCTTCAGACGACGGCGGGTAAATCCCACCCATGAGAAAATATCCTCCAAGCGCTGCCATTTATGCGGCGCCCATTGGCCAAACAGCCTCCTGTGAACTCTATTCGCTCATATTGGCTTACACGACACAAGTGTCCGACGGAGTATACCATGCCTGATAGGCGAGCGCCACTGAGCGTGATCACCGTCTGGGGCGAGAGGGCGTGGGCAAGACCATGTTCAGCATCCTATGCCCCTTCTTGACGACACGTCGATGATCCACTACAATGACTCCAAAATGGAACCATTACGGAGTTTGGCCTATGCCCACAATTACCATTAAGAACATCCCGGATGCCCTTTACGAGCGGTTGAAGCGCAGGGCACAGATGAACCGTCGGAGCATTAACAGCGAGATCATCGTGTGCCTTGAGCGAGCGCTCTATAGCCAAAGGGTCGATCCCGAAGCGCTGCTGGCTCGGGCGCGTCAGTTGCGCCAGAAGACCGCCGGCCACATCATCACCGACGCAGAGTTCACGCGTGCCAAGACCGAGGGGCGTCCATGATCGTGGTAGACACCAATATCATTGGATACCTGTACTTGGCGAGTGAGCGCTCACCGCAGGCTGAGCAGGTGTTGAG
>DUEN01000065.1 GCA_011176545.1 Caldilineae bacterium
ATGGCCGCCGGGTGATCCAATACACCATCACCACGCCGGAAGGGGTGCTCACCCGCCGCGATGAGGGGAACGAGCAGACGACGTGGACGGTGGAGCCGCTTATTAAGCGGCCAGAGGATATGCTGCTGGTCAAGAAATATCTGCCTGTGCCCAAGCTGAATAAGGAAAAGGTGCGCGCCCGGCGGGAGGAGTTGGGAGATGACGGCATCCTGCGCGGCTTCCTGTTCGGCGATCAGGGTGGGCCTTGGCAACATGCGTGTTGCCTCTATGGCACAGAGCGGATGATCATGGCCACCTTTGATGATCCGGGATGGGTGCACGAGTTCCTGCGCGCTCTCACAGATAAGAAGCTGCAGTTCATCGAGGAGAGTCTGGCGGATGCCCCCTTCGACCTGATCGAAACCGGCGGCGGCGCTGCCTCATCGACGGTCATCTCGCCCAGGATCTTCGAGACCTTCTGTCTGCCCTATGATCGGGAGCTGCACGACGCGCTCCATGCTGTGGGCCATAAGGTCGTCTACCACACCTGTGGCGGGATGATGGACATCCTGGAGCTGATCGTACAGAACCACTGTGACGCGTCGGAGACGTTGGCCCCGCCGGGTGTGGGCGGGGATGCCGTCCACGAGGAGATCAAGCGACGCATCGGGAATCAGGTGTGCCTGATCGGCGGCCTGGATCAGTTCAATATCCTCACGTCCGGCACGCCCGATCAGATCCGTCGCGAGGTGCGACGTCTGTTCGAGGCGTTGGGACCAGGGGGCGGCTATATCATGTCGCCCTCGGATCACTTCTTCGAGACCCCGATCGAGAACCTGCGCGTCTATGCCGAGGCCGCGCGAGAGTGCGTCTACTGATTGCATCCTAGAACAAATTAGGAGGATCGTGTATGGCTCAAGAGCTTGTGTTACTGCCGATGCCACAACGGTTACATCGCCTGAAGGGAGTGCATCAACTCCGCCCGGATCGGTTCATCTGGCTGGAGGGGGATCCCCAGGTCCTGCTCCCGACCGGCCGCGCGATCCAGGAGGCACTGTCCATGGTGGGACAGCGCTGGGATCTGACGGCCGCGCGCGGCGATGACCTCGGTCGCTTGGGGGCTACGGTGCATATCGACCCTTCTCAGGTGCCACAACCGGAAGGATATCATCTGACGATCGGGACTGACCAGATCCGGATCGTGGCCCATGATCCCGCGGGCGCGTTCTACGCGGCGATGACCTTGCGGCAGATCGCCCGGCATGCCGCGGGGTCGGGGGAGTTGCCTTGCCTGCGCATCGAGGACTGGCCTGACTTCCCGCGCCGGGGTGTCATGCTGGATATCAGCCGGGATAAAGTCCCGACGATGGAGACGTTGTACGCCCTGGTGGACATGCTGGCCGAGTGGAAGATCAACCAGTTCCAGCTTTACACCGAGCACACCTTCGCCTATCGCAACCATCGGGAGGTGTGGGAGAAAGCCTCTCCCATGACGGGCGAGGAGATTCTGGCGTTGGATGCGTATTGCCGCGAGCGCTTCATCGAGCTCGTACCCAACCAGAACTCCTTCGGCCACATGCATCGCTGGCTGATCCATGATCGGTACCGCCCTCTGGCAGAATGTCCGGATGGCTGGCAATCCCCTTGGGGGGAATGGCACGATGAGCCGTTCAGCCTTTGCCCGCTAGATCCAGGATCGATCGAGTTGCTGCGCGAGCTGTATGATGAATTGTTGCCGCACTTCTCTAGTCGCCAGTTCAATGTCGGATGCGATGAGACCTTCGACCTGGGGCAGGGGCGGAGCAAGGAGGCCTGTGAGGAACGGGGCGTCGGCCGCGTCTATCTCGAGTTCCTGCTCAAGATCCATGACCTGGTGCAGCAGCACGGCCGGACGATGCAGTTCTGGGGAGACATCATCCTCCAGCACCCTGAGCTCATCCCGGAGCTTCCGGGGGACATCATTGCCCTGGAGTGGGGATACGATGCCGATTATCCCTTCGCCGAGAATAGCGAGAAATTCGCCCGGTCAGGGGTTCCGTACTACGTCTGCCCGGGGACTTCGACCTGGAACTCCATTGGCGGACGTACGGAGAACGCCATCGGCAACCTGTGGAACGCGGCGGAGAACGGCCTGGCCCATGGCGCCGTCGGCTATCTGAACACCGACTGGGGGGATAACGGCCACTGGCAACACCTGCCCGTCTCCTTCCTGGGCTACGCCTACGGTGCCGCCGTGAGTTGGGCAGCCCAGGCGAATCGGGATATCGAGCTGCCGCGCGTCCTGGACCTGCACGCTTTCCGAGATGCCGCAGGGGTGATGGGGAAGCTGGCCTATGATCTGGGGAACGCGTACAAAGTCCCCGGCCTGACGCCGCACAACAGCTCTGTGGTGACCTTGATCCTGCTTAGCCCGAGCCGCCCCTTCTATGAGGGGCGGCTGGCGGAGCTGACCGTCGAAGGGCTGGAGAAGACGTTGACGTACATCGACCAGGTGATGGCCCAATTGCCCGAGGCGCGCATGGAGCGGCCCGATGCCGACCTCATCGCTGATGAGTTTCGCAACGCGGCAGCGCTGCTGAAACACGGTTGCCGCCTGGGGATCGCCCGCCTGCAGGCCGATGGTGGAGAGATCGCCAATATCCCAACGGACACGCGGGAGTCCCTGGCGGAGGAGTTGGAGGGGATCATCGAGGAGTATAAGCGTCTGTGGTTGGCCCGCAATCGCGTCGGCGGGCTGGAGGACAGCGTAGGCCGCATGGAGCGGCTATTACAGCTCTATCGAGGCGGATAACGGGAGCGAATAGATCACGATCGAGTAAGCGAGGGCCAATCACGCGGATTGGCCCTCTTTTACTTAAATACATGGTATTCGCGTAGCCATCGCGGCTATCCCTGAAAGGCTTAGATAGGGCAGGGGGTAGGGGGCAGTGGTTATGGTACAAGATATAGGGAGATAAGGCAAGGTAATCCCCATAATATAGGTCGTAGGGATGGCCACGATGGCTGCCCGGTCTCTTTCTTTGTTCGCGTAGTCAATAGACTACCCTACGAAGGCTTGAGGAGGGTAGGGGGCTCGTAACCCCAATCGATCTAACCCCACCGATAGATGAGTAGGCTCCCGGCCAGCAGGATGAGCAGAGTGGCCGTGATTAGCCAGTCAAGTCTATTGAAGTGCAGTTGGCGAAATTGCGTCCGTCGTATCCCAGGCGCCCCCAACCCGCGCGCCTCCATGCTCCAGGCTAGACTTTGACTGGTGCGTAGGGCGCTGATGATGACTGCTACCAAGATGGGTTCATGAGCGCGCAGGCGGCGCCAAAAGGATCCAGTATCTAGGTCCAGGCCGCGCGCTCGCTGGGCATCGACGACCTGCTGATAGAGTTCGGCGATGGTGGGGATGTAGCGTAGCGCCAGCGATAACGTGAGGCTCCAGGTGTAGGGGAGTCCCAGAGCCGCCAGCCCTCGCACCATGGTGGCCTGATCTGTAGTGAATAGCCATAGGAACATGATGAAGGCCATGGCATCGAGCCGCAGGGCCACCATGGTCCCCTGGAGGAGTGCGTCCCAGGTGAGGCGGATCGGTCCCAGAGTAAGCACCGCGGGGCCTACCCCCGGCTGGAAGATCCACCAGAGGATGGGAATAAGTAGGGTGAGGGGAAGCATCAGACGCCAGACGCGGCGCAGATGACGGCCTGGTATTCCCGCTCCAAGTATCAAGACGTGGGTGATGAGGAGCGCAGTCAGGGCCGTGGCGATATGGCTGAACAGGAAGAGCCAAATAACCGTCTCCAACACGAGCAGGAGTTTGACTCTGGGATCAAGACGATGCAGGAGACTGCTCCCCGGGACATAGAGATCGTAGTCAGCGCTCATCGTCCGGCCCTCCGGCCCACGCTTGAAGAAACTCCTCAGCGGTGAGGATGGGGGAGATCTCCGGAGGAGCGTCCAGCGCTTGAGCCAGCCGAGTGACAGGGGGAGGCATGAGGCTGGCGGCCTTCAGGATATCCGGCCGATCGAACACCTGCCGGGGAGTGTCGTCGAAGAGGAGGCGTCCATCCACGAGCACGATGCAGCGATGCGCACGCTCCGCCACCGTGGTCATATCGTGGGTGATTAGAATAATCGTCGTGCCTTGCTGATGGAGCTCATCGACGAAGTCTAGGAGCTCGTTAGCGCTCACGCGGTCCAGGCCCCCAGTGGGCTCGTCCAGGATTAACACACGGGGCCTCACTGCGGCTACCGCAGCCACGGCCACCTTACGCCGCAGCCCATAGCCTAGAATAGAAGGAGGTATATCGGCCAGGGGCTCCAGGTGAAAGCGGGCCAACATAGCGTCCACGATCTCGCGGACTTCCGCATCCGTGCATCCCACATTGCGCGGCCCGAAGGCGATCTCCTCCCTCACCGTGGGGGAGAAGATCTGGTGGTCCGGATTTTGAAAGGCGTAGCCCACGAGCCGGGCCAGTTGGGACACGGGCGTGCTGCGCGTGTCCTGGCCGCAGACCAGGACACGCCCCTGGGTAGGGGAGAGGAGTCCCATGATCACGCGAGCCAGCGTGGATTTCCCAGCGCCATTGGGCCCGATCAAGGCCACGTATTCGCCCTCCTTGATGTCCAGGGAGAGCCCCGATAGGGCGCGAACCCCGTTCGGATAGACGAAGTCGAGTCCCTCCACCTTCACGACGGAAGGCCCGTCGGGAGGGGAATTAGCAGGAAGGAAGCCTCTCTCCGGAGGGTGCCATCGAGCTGGACGGAGCGCCTCCGCCACCTTCGGAATGCTCGCGAAGCTCAGGCCTATAGAGGATGGCAGGAGCACCTGCACGATGCGATTGACTTGGGGGATGCCATATTCGTATAGCCAATGCGCTTCACGAAGATCATCCAGCCCGTCCCCTTCGCCTCCTACAAACGCGAGTCGTCCCTCAAGCAGCATGGCTACGCGATGAGTCTCTGAGACAATCCACTCCACATCCTGCGTGGCCATAACCACGGCGCAATCCAGTATCTGGCGCAGATGGCGCAGGGAGTGAAAGACCTCGCTTTTCCCACGAGGATCAAGATGGGTGGTGGGCTCATCCAGCACGAGCAGGGCAGGGCGGGTAGCCAGGGCGGCCGCGATGGCGATCCGTTGCATTTGCCCGCCTGAGAGCCGTCGCGGGGAGCGGCGACGATACCCCTCCATACCGACTAGCGATAGCGCCCAATCGATGCGACGGTCGATCTCATCAGGGGGAACGCCGAGGTTCTCCAATCCAAAAGCGATCTCATCCTCTACCGTCAACTGGAATAGCTGGCTCTCGGGGTCCTGGAAGACCATACCCACATCGCGAGCGAAGGAAGCCGGGGGAAACCGACGCGTATCCCGGCCTTGCACCAAGACGCGGCCCCGGATGACTCCGCCGGTCGCCTGAGGAACCAGCCCGTTAAATGAGAGGCACAAGGTGGTCTTACCCGCCCCTGTACGCCCCATCAGGGCGACGAATTCACCTCGATCCACGCGCAAATCGACCCCCCGGAGCACTGGCACCGGGGGGTCTTCCTCTCGCAACGGCGGGTAGGCGAAATGCAGATCATCAACAAGTAAGACGTTCAGGGGTCACTCCTCACGCCAAGCTTGCCGACGCAGCATGTGCGTCAGAGGTGGGTAGGCCCTCCGCACTGCGAGGACCAAAGGGATGCCGACGACAGCGCCTACCAGATTCTGGAAGGCGTTGAACGGCAGCTCCGTGAAGGCAGGGCCCCATCCTGTCAGTACCAGCCCCTCGCCCAGGAGGTACAAACTACACATGACCACCGCGCCCGCCAGCCAGGCACCTACCATCCCCATGAAGTTCCGATCACGCCCCAGCCAGCCAGCCGCAAATCCTTCCAGCCCATGGGCCAATAGGGTCAGCAGGGCGAATTGGGCATATCCCCCCAAGAGATCTGCCAGCGCGGTACCTACTCCTCCGGCGATCAACCCCACCCAGGGGCCGAAGGCAAAGGCAGTGAAATAGATGGCCACATCGGATAAATTGACATAACCGTTCGTCGCGGGAACGGGAACGCGCACAGCCAGGGTGAACACGGTCGTCACCGCGATCATGATCGCCACCACAGCGATCGCCAACGGGTTCAGCTGCCGTCCCATGGCTCACCTCCATGTATAGGATCGTCTTAATTCTATCCTATACCATGTGATATGCAAATACAACTCACTTTGACGCGGCAGGGGGGATCATCTATACTGCGGCCAACCTCAAGCAACCGGGAGGTGTGCATGGGAGAACGGACATCGTTGCCCGCGGGGAAGCTGCCGGCAGATCTACTGGAGACATTGTTACGTCGATATGGTGGCCGAGATCCCAGGCTCGTTGTGGGACCCCGGGCGGGCGAGGATGCCGCCGTCATCGACTTCGGCGATCGCTATCTATTAGCCAAGACGGATCCGATCACTTTTGCGACGGAGGAGATCGGGTGGTACGCCGTGAACGTCAATGCCAACGACATCGCGGCTATGGGGGGACAGCCGAAGTGGTTCCTGGCGACGATGTTGTTGCCTGAGGGACAGGCGACGCCGAAGATGGCGGACGCCCTCTTCGGACAGATCCACGCCGCGTGCGAGGACCTAGGCGTCACATTAGCCGGTGGGCATACGGAGATCACGTACGGGCTGGACCGTCCCATCATCGTGGGCGTGATGTTGGGGGAAGTCGAGCCTGATCGGATGGTGACAACGGCCGGAGCACGGCCGGGTGACGCGATCGTGCTGGTAAAGGAGATCCCCATCGAGGGGACATCCCTGATCGCCCGCGAGAAGCGCCCGGAGCTACGGGAACGGGGATACGAGGATGCCTGGCTGGACCGGGTAGCCGGTTTCCTCTACAACCCAGGGATCAGCGTGGTAGCCCCGGCGCTACTGGCCCGCGATGCCGCCAACGTCCACGCGATGCATGACCCCACCGAGGGAGGATTGATCACCGGGCTGTGGGAGATCGTCCGGGCGGCTAACGTGGGCTTGGAGGTGTCTAGGGAGACGATCCCGATCCTGCCGGAGGGCCGACGGCTGTGCGCAGAGTTCAGCCTGGATCCGTTGGGTACTATCGCCTCCGGCAGCCTGCTGGTCATCCTCCCGGAGGACGAGGTCCCCGACCTGCGGACGAGGTTGGAACATGAGGGATTCCCCGTCGCCGTCATCGGCCGCGTGTTGACCAGAGAGGAAGGCGTCTGGCTAAAGGATGGCGACGCGCGCCGACCTCTCCCTCAATTCGCCGTTGATGAGATCACCAAGCTGTTTGAATGATAGAGTAGGGGACCGACACCTCTTACGTGGACCGTCGTGCGCTCTGGCGTGATCTCATAGGAGAAGGTGTGTTCCGTCGTGCGGGCTTCCAGGATCCCGCGGGTCGTCTCACGTCCTCCACGTATATCGAACGTGAAGGCGACCCATGCGGGCCCCTTTGGGTCACGCACGCTATGGATCATACCCTGACCGTGCACCCATCGGGGGAACTTCATCCAGCGAGCTTCCCACTTGGCGGACAGATCCTCCAGGCCCTCCGGCGACCAGGGACGGAGGTGCGTGATGGCTCGGCACCACCGGCGAATCAGCCACATGATCAGGGCGACAAGCCCTGCCGTCCCCAGCCAGACCAAGCAGACGGACGCCAGGCAGACGATCGCCCAGTTCGGAGATATAGGATCCATCGTTTCCTTCCCTTAGTTCCGACTTGAGGTGATGATCAATGTCTGATCGGGCCCGTAGAGGTCAAGGTTGCTGTCCCATTCCATGCCGTAAAGGCCAATGGTGATCTGTTGGCCCACGGTCAAGGGGAAACGGAAGAAGTCGTTATCGTCGGAACTGCCGACGACGGCATTGTATTCTACCCTACGTTGCCTCGCTACTCACAGAGCGCGACTACGAAATAGCTCAGAGGACACACGAGCACCTTGTCTTCTCCCGTGATCACGGCGACCTGCTCGTCGTCAGGACTGAAAGCGAGCTGCCGAAACGGGCCCTCCACGGAGAGGAATTCCTCTTGAGATATGAGAAGGTGCGCTCCGGAGGGGCCAAGCGCGAACAGCATGTTCCCGGATGGGGAGAGTGCCAGCGTATGAATGCCCTCCGGGGCAGGAATGCTGGCGGACAGGGTGCCGTCCACTCGCCAGGCGTGCAGCACATAGCCCTCGTCGGTCGAGCCGTTGGTCAGGAATCCTTCGGGATCGAGGAATAGAAGCGTGTTCGGGTCACTGATGATCCCGGTCTTCACCGTGGCCACCGGCTCCCAATCCTCCGTGCGCCAGACCCGCGCCGTTCCTCCGTAGGCGATGGCGGCCAGATGCGCGCCGTCCGGGCTGAAGGAGACTTCCTCGACTATGGGCGCGTGGACACTCTCGTACGGAAATTGGAGCGTCTGCACCACCGCTCCGGTCTCCGTCTCCACCACCGGCACCAGGCTCCCCTGGGCCGCCGAGACGGCCAACGCGATCAGCCGGCCATCGGGGCTGAAGGCCAGGTCCGTGATGCCGCCGAAACTGTCGCGAAAGGTTGCTATGGGAGCGGCAGCGCCCTCCAGCAGCGCCGCCGTCTCCCACACGGTCAGGTAGTCCTGGAGGTCGGCGGTATAAGCCGTCGCCAGCCATGTCCCATCCGGGCTGAAAGCGACCTTACTAGCCTGGATGGGCTGGATGGCGAGCGGTTCGAAGGTCTGTCCATCATAGAGGGCCAGGCTTGATGTGCCGGACGAGCTATCCCAGAGTGCCACCGCCACCCAGCGCCCCGCCGGGTCCCATGCCAGATCGAGGGGCTGCGTGTCTTCCGGGAGCATAAGCGAGGCCGTCTCTTGATCCTCTGCCGATTCCGGCTGCGAGGTTGGAGCGACATAGAACCGATCGTAGTACTCGCGGATCCTCTCCGGCGACCATTGGAGGCTTCGGAGGACACGCAGCACGGTCTCATCTCGATAGCTCTCACTCCATAGATCGGTTGGAGCCATCCAGAGGAAGTAGGCGCGAATTCCCCGCTGTGGCTCCCAGAGAACCTCCAGACCCTTGCGCGTGCCGTCTTCCGAAGTGAACTCGGTGATAGTGACGGGGAATCCCTGGGTATCCTCGCTCGTGTCCGTCTTAGCCGTTGGGCTCTCGCCGAAGACTTGTCCTCGTAGCTCCTGAATAAACTGTTGGAAGGCTTCCGCCAGTTCAGCGTCGGTGATGTCGGAGTAGACGAACAGGAGTCCCTCACCAGTCTGGCTGCTCTTAAACATATACCCGGTTGGCGGATCGCTCAGCTCCTCCTCCTGGTCCAGTTGAGGGGGGCGGGAGAGGGAGAAGAGGCCTAGGGCCTCTTCATAAGGGGTCCACATGTTAAACTTTTTGTGCACCCGAGGCGGGAACCAGACGATTTCCAGCTCTTGCCACTGTTGCAGGCGCTGCTCCCAGCGATCCTTCGGCACGAGCCAGAAGCGGATCATAACGATGCCCCGGTCCTCTTGGAGGCTGATCAACCCGCCGCGCCGTTGCGTCTCGGATATCGCCTGCGCGACGACGACATGGATGTCCTCGTAGGTGGTCTGGGAGAGGATCTCGGCATCTTCACCGAGGACAGCGACCAACTCGGGGATCATCGCGTCTGCCACCTCCTGCCAAGAGGCGTCATCCAGCGGCTGGCTGTCTAGAGGGATGAACGAGATGCTCAGCGCCTCGCCTCCTTCCGGATCGCTGAAGATGTAGCTGTATCGGTTCTCATCGCCCTCCTTCTCAATGACGCTGAGATGGGCCGGATAGCGCATCGTGAATAGGGCGTTCGGGTCGTAGGGGTCGCCGAACTCGCGCCACTCCGAGACTTGCTCAGGAGGCGGTGTGGGGGTAGAGGGCTCCACCACCGCACGCACAGTAAAAGCATACGAGGCCACCTCCTGGTCATCGATGAGGAGCACGACCTTGTGCTCGCCCTCAGGCCATCCCTGCTCGGGCAGGTAGGAGAAGTAGAAGCCCGTGTCCTCGATGTTCTCTTGAGCCGTGATGGAGCGAGTGCCGGCCTCATCCAGTTGACCGGCCACGTACCAGTGAGCCTCTAATGTCGAGTAAGTGCCCAGGTCCATCCGGCCGACCAGAAACACCTCATCCATCGACATGAAGGTGTCCGCGGGCTCGATGGGCTCGATCGGCTGGTAATCCTCCGTCGCACTCCGGGCCAGGGTGGCTTCCAGGATCCTGGATGGGATGGCATCGGGTGGCGGGACGATGGCGAAATCATAGGACCCGGCCAGGGACCCGTTCAACAAGATCTCCGCCCGATAGAGCTTGCTGATCGGGAACGGTTTCTCATGGGTAAGGGTGAAGCCGACGTTGGTGTTGCCCCCGATCACGAAGAGCAGGCCCTGCTTCTTGCGCTCCTCAGCCAGATCCACTGTCGCCGATGAGATCTCCTGATCCTGATAGAGGAAACGGGCGGTCACCTGTCCTTGCTTGGGATTACCTTTTAGCTTGATGGAGAGATAGATCGTCTCCTCTGGCGTGAATGTGTTGCCGGGATCGGCAGGGGCAAGCTCTTCCGTCAAGCCGTGGGCAAAGGTGATTTCCAGAATCTCCAGTGCGGCGCGCTTTTTCTCAACCGGAGTGGGGGATGGCCTGGTCACTTCTCTCGCCGGTGTAGGCGTTGGCGTGACTTCTTCCTTTCTCTTCTCACCACCGCAGGCTACCAACCCGAAGGCAAGCAGCGAGGCCAGAAACACGGTCAAAAGATACGTACGCATCTTTCGCATCTCGTTCACCCTCCTCGATTCTCCATGGCGAACAGGGAGCGGGCTGGGCGCGTGACGATGGCCGGCAGTGGCCGATCCCCGAGGCTCAAGACCAGACCACTGAAGAGGCGGATGTGAAGGGTATGGCCGGCCGGAGACGAGAGGGAATCCGACAGGTTCATACCGTATGCCCTCGATCGGCGATTCGTTTAATAGGGAGATATGCTCATCCAGCTAGCCAGATTTGTAGAGGATTCAGTGAGTATTTTAGATGAATTCTAGCATATCTTGAGGCGCTACGCTAGTGGCCTTTTAATGGGCAAGGCAGTAGCATCCGTTGGTATCCTCCTTCAAGGGCTCTGAGAAGAGCACCTCATGTTACAGGCGAGGGAGCATTATGTACTGTCTTAATGTAATGCTAATGACATAATATATTGTTAATCTTTGGAGGCGGGGTAGGGAGCAGGAGGGTGAGATGACAATCTGGGATCTGATGAGGCGTTGTGGGGAGGAGAAACCTTGGATGAGGGGGAGCAAATATTTATTAGGAAGGGACGATTGGGTTCTTTATTAAAGAAACGATCGTTTGAGGTCGGCATGAGCTGGCGACGCCTGAAGGCCCGCTGAGGCCGGCCCGTGCCCCTGACGGGCCTTGCTTTTAGCCCCCCCTCCCTTCCTCGGTGCTTCATTATGTTTCGTCTAAGAAAACTTATGCGAAGTAAACTATTACGACGAGGTGCGCCATATGCCTGGGCGGCCTCGTGAGCCCTCTCCCCCACCGCTGAGTAGGTCATGATATGCCTCTCTTCGTCAGTATAAATACAATGAGGAGGGGGTGAGCCCCCTCCCCTCTTGCCGTTCATCTTTGGCATCCCTACCCTGGTTCAAGGTTTCTCTACGATGATCTCCGTCCCATCGCTATCCCCGTCGGGATCATGGTTCATATCCGGCACATATCCCAACGTCGCGTGCTCTACCCTCTCCACCCTGAAGATGACGCTGCCGCTCTTCTTGCGGATCGCCGCGCTGGTCACGCTGCACCGACCCTGCTGATCCGTCGTGCATGAGGCTGTTCCTGATGCGCCATCTCCCCACGTGCCGCTCACGGTCGCCCCGGTCACCGGCCACTCTTGACCATCATGTACCGTGATGGTGACCTTAGCATACCATTTGTTCCTCCAGTTATAACTCGTTCCGTCCAGGTCCCCTATGTGCATCGTCTCCGTTGAAGGCTCCGGCGTGGGGCTTGGCGTCGCCACCTCGCGGTTTAGGCGCAGGAGGTAGATGCGATTCGGTTTTGTGCTGTCACGAAATTGCACGCGCATGACCACCTGGGTACCATCGGGGCTCCACGCGTTCTCCGACACGATCGCCCGCTCGCCGGTGTAATCCGGGCTGCCAGGATCGTTGAAGAACGTCAATCGACGCGGGTTTCCTCCGTTCACGTCCATGATCCACAGATCCGCCTTCAGCTCGTTGACGATTTTGGAGGTGCTTGACGGGATGCCGTAGGGTTGGCTGGACATCCACACGAAGGCATCGTTGAGCGGAGATAGGTTGGCGTGTTCATCCCACGCGGCTTCCTCTTTCTTCTTTTTCAGCCCGGATGTGAACGTCAGACGGGTTACCTCCGTCGGGTTTCGGAAGTCCATACGGCAGATATCCATCGACATATCCGTCATGCCGGCGAACGGCGTGCAGCTGAAATAGATCCAGGTGTCATCCGGGCCCCATCCGTGAGCCTCCATCCATCCTGGGTCAGGCCCTGGATTGTAGTATGTGATGTTCTCCAGATGAGGCACGGGGGTCGTCACAAAATCGGCCACCGCGAGCGCCATATCATCGAACTCATCCGTCCTTCCCTCGATATGGGTCCACAAGAGCTTCGTACCAGCGCGATTGAAGTCACCGATGATGCTCCCAGAGACACCTTCAGGGCTGACGTCCGTTAGCTGGTACACCTCGCCGGTCTCGAGATCGAGGGCCCACAGGTCGTTGTAACGCCCTATCCCGGGGCTGGTGAGGGTCTTACCGATGACGAACTGATGTTGCGCCTTCTCTACCTGGAACACGACATAGCGCCCACTCGGATGCACGCGAGGGTTTCCCTGGTGCTTATTGGGAAGCCGCGGGTGACCACATGTGAGGCATTCCTGCCCGGTACCGTCCGGGTTCATGCGCCATACATCGTAATAGCCGTCCTCCATCACGCGGGAGAAGTAGATCTTGGAGCCGTCAGGCGACCAATCGGGGAAGCCACCATCATCGGTGAGAAGGATCAGGTCGCCTCGTGTATAATCGGCCGCATCGGCTGAGACCTCGTCCGTCAGCGGAAGCGTCGCCAAGCCAAGAACCGCGATGAGGATTGTGAACGAGAACGTGAGAAGAAATCGGTGCCGTCTCATGAGGATACCCTCCTTCTCTGTTTTGGGCCACGATTTACACCCTAGGTAGGCAGAGCCTATCTCCATTGGGTGAGGATGCAGGCAAGAGATGGCACGAAAGTATAGCAAAGGGGAAGTGCTCACTCAATGGCTCTCTCGTACCACTGGCCTTGGCGCTTATGAGGGCCGCGGGGATATAGCTATAGCCGCTATAGCCATTTTGGTTTGACATCCGGAGGGATCGGTGCTACTTTGAAAGCGTGAGGAGATGAGAGGGGACATTCCCGGACTGGGAGGGATCGTGGGGCGCGGGATAGGAGCGTAGAGGTTTATGACAATCGATGAGGCGATCGAAGCGTATCTGGATCACCTGAAGGCCGCCCGATCCTTCGGCACGGCTCGTACATACGCTACCGGCCTTCGCCACCTGCGTCGCTACCTGGCCTCATGTGGGGTGCCTCCGGAATCGACCGAGGTGAACGCCCTTACTCTCCCCATAGCGACCGGCTTTGTCACCTGGCTGTACGATTACCTGCTTGATGAGGCCGGTGGGGATCCCCAGAAGATCTCCGAATCCACGAAGGGCACCTATTTCGCCGCTGTCATCGGCTTCTTCGAGTACTTGATCATCGAGGCCCAGCTCCTGCCGATGACCATGAATGAGTACGATACGCTGCGGAAGGTGTTCGCCCGGGCGGCCAAGCGTCAGCGGCGGGATATCCTCCCCCCGGAGAAGCTCCCCACCCGGGAGATCATCGAGGCCTTATTGAGGGAGGCCTATAAACCCCTGGATCTTCCCCCGGACACACCACCCAGTGAGCGTCGTCGCCAAGAGCTGATCCGCCTGCGCAACATCGCCATCATCGAGGCACTGTTGAGCTCCGGCATGCGGGTGGGCGAGCTGGTCCGGCTGGAGCGAGGTCATTTGCTACACCACGTAAAGGGCGCGGTGGTCAAATACGCCAAAGGCAAGAAGGAGCGCGAGGTGCTCTTCTCCGATCGGGCTTGGCACGCCATCCAGACGTATCTGAGGGCCCGTCAGGATACGGCCCAGGCGCGGCCGCTCGCCAGCCTCCCCGTCTTCGCCCGTCATGATCGACGGGCCGGCTCCCGCATCCTCCCCCTCACTACTCGCAGCGTGCAGAACATCTTCTTCGAGCTGGCCTCTCGCTCGGGTATCCTGGAGATGTTCCATCTGACGCCGCACACGCTGCGGCACTTCTTCGCCACGGAGTTCCTAAGCGAGACTGGCGACCTAGCGCTGACCCAGTACGCCCTGGGGCATTCCTCCCCTACCACGACCCGCATCTATGCCCAAACCAAGCGCGAGGATTACCGCCGAGCACATCGTCACGTGTTCGGATCGAGAGGGGGGATCAAGATCGAAACCATGGAGCCGGTCGAGGTCGATGTATCGGATGAGGCGTCGGGGCACGGCGAGTGATGAGATCTCACCGTGATCTTCCTCCTGTCAAAATAGGACAGCCGGCCATCACCCCTCAATGGTCGGCTGTCGTTAACTATCTGTTCGGTCTCTTGTAGCCCTTTACCTTATCACCCTGTCAAACATCTTGCCTCGCAGGGGCGACCAGTCGGTCGCCCCTACGCTTGTGACAGGCGCTGTGGGCTATTTCGCAGAATTGGTATGTGCTAAGCCGTGTACAGCTTGACGGTCTTGATATCATGCAGCGTCAGATGCAACGAGATGCTTCCCTCCTCGATGGCGAGATCTGCCAGTGGTCGCTCCACCAGGTCGACCTCCTCCGCCCGGGCAACTGGCCATCTGGGCTGGAGCCTCACGTTCGTCTCCCGACCGTGAGCTTCGTACACCCGGACGATGACGGCCATCCCCTTCTCCGGCTGGTCCTCCGCCAGCTTCACCGCCGACACCCGGGCGTGATCCGAGTCGCAACGCAGCCAGGGCCGTCCGGGCTGTAACGGGCCGATATGTCCATCGGTGACCGCCACCAGGACGGGCTGGTTCAGCTCAGCCGCCCTTTGCTCCGTCCCCGCTTCCCGCCAATCACCGGGATGCGGATACAGCGCATACGTGAAGCGATGCAGCCCCTCATCCGGGTTGTTATCCGGCTCATACGAGGCGCGCAAGAGCGTCAGGCCCAGCGTGTTGCCATGCGCCTGATGGCCGTATTTGCCGTCATTCAGCAGTGAGACCCCGTAATTGTCCTCGGAGAGATCGGCCCAACGCAGCGCGGGCACCTCCCGGCCATCCGCTGGGCGCTCCAGCCCAGCGAAGGGGATCTCAAAGGTCGCCCGCGTGTATTCCAGGAAGGGCGAGAAGATGACCCGCAGCATAGGCGCATCCTGGTGGGCGCTCCCCCGCTCGTGCCAGTCCACCTCCGTCTCGAAGTCGATGCGACGTAGCCCACGGTATAGTACAATGCGCTGCCGCAACGAAGAGTTCAGGAACTGGCGACGTACCTCGATCACGCCCCGCACGGGGCCTTGCTCCACCACTTGGACTTGGGCCCCTGTGATGAGATGGTCTACCCGGGTGATCTCCCCGATGTTCCAGGCCGACATGGGATGCGGCTGTTCCCACAAGATCTGCATCCGGTTGAGCATGCCGGCGCTCACCTTGGCCTCCGGCCCCCACCCGGCCAGTGGGCCCGCCAGGTTCCGATCGACCTCCAGATCGATGAGCTGGTCCAGCGCGCCGGACGCGGGATGCACTCGAATCCGCAGGATGCCGTTGTCCAGCACGTTCTCCTGCAGATCCACTCGTACGGTCGCCTCCTCATCTGCCGGCTCGCTCACAGGACGATATACCCGCACGCCTAATGAGGGTAACCCCTCGGCCACGAAGACGAGCTCATCGCCGCATACCTGAGCGGGCAGGCGACGCCCCTGATCGTCCTCAACGGCGGTCGGAGTGATGTCACCCAGCTCGCTGAGTGGCACCCGTACGACGTCGTCACGTTCCCAGGCCAGCGGGTTGAAGACCACAACGCGCGGCCCTTCCCCCGCGCCGGTGTCCACAGCCGACACCAGCGTCGCCAGAGCATCCGCCGTCGTCTGCCGGGCCACCTCCATGACCCGCGCCATCCGCTCCCGGGCCTCGCGATAGGTCACGCCGATGGCGCAGCCACACAGGATATCGTGGAACTGGTAGAAGCAGAGCGTGCGCCAGGCCTCGGCCAGCTCATCCAGGGGATAGGATGCGCCAGCCAGGATGGCCCCCAGGGTAGCCGTCGTCTCGGCGGTCAGCAGCCCGTTCTCGCCATCCCGGTTCATGCGCTTGATATCACCGTGGGTCGTATAGCACCCCTCGAAGACGGTATTCAGCTCGCCGCGCACCACGGGGAGCTCGGGAGATTCCGCCAGCGCCTCCTGGTAAAAGGCCACGGTGGAGCTACATCGCGCCCGGGGGAGGAACGGCATGGCATCGATGACCCGAGCGGCCTCGATGTCCCGTGCCGTGGCTCCTCCACCGTGGTCCCCGGCGCCATACACATACAGACCGCGATGGATCTTGTAACGACTGCTGAAGTCCATGACGCTCTCCACCACACTCGATACTCCTGGAGTCTCCCAGACTTCGATCGTACCGCTGTAACCGCGCGGGTCCTGCACCGCCAGCACCCGGGAGCCGTCCAGCCCCTCCCACCAGAAGAGCGGATGGCGCTTTCCCGCCCGGCAGAAGTAGTAGAACTGCACGCCGCTCTTCTTCAGGATCTGAGGGTACGTCGCCGGATGTCCGAAGGTGTCCGGCTCCCAGCAGATGAGCGGCTCCACCCCGAAGTGGCTCCGGATGTATCGGCGGGTGTGCAGGATCTGTCGTACCAGGGACTCCCCCGCCGCCATGTTTAGGTCCCCCTCGACCCAGGTGGTGGCCGTGATATCCCAGCGCCCCTCCCCTACCCGGGCCCGGATGCGATCGAACACATTAGGGTGATACGTCTCCATGGCGTGATACGTAGACGCCTGGCTTTGCGAGAAATGGAACTCGGGATATCGATCCATGAGTTGATCGACGGTGGTGAAATCTCGGCGGCAGACCTCCACCGTCTCGGACCAGGGCCATAACCAGTTCATGTCTATATGGCTATGCGCAATCAAATGCGCCGTATATCGCTTGGCCTCATCGGCGAAGGGGCTCAGGGCCGCCTGGGCGGCTTCCACGCTGGCCCACCATCGATTCCAGTCGTTGTCCTCCAATGCCTCCAGATCGAGGGCGGCCGCGGCACGTTCCCATGCGGCCATCTTCTCCGGGGAGGCGCCATCCCCCTGCTCCACCAGGAAGCGGGTGAAGGCCATCTGCATGCGGGCCAGGTCGAGGCGAAAGGCGATGTCGGCCAGGCTGCTAAAGCGCAGATAGGCCGCGATGAAGGCACCGAATCCGTCGCCGGCGTTGCAACGTATCGCTAGGGTCCAGGGAGAGCCAGGTTGATAGTCCTCGGTCAGGACCAACGGGACCGCCCGTGTATCAGACCACGACGGCTCCCGGTACATCTCCTCGCCGTTCACGTAGATGCTGGCGCCGATGGTGAGAGCGATGATCAGCTCCAACGTGGACCCAGCCAGTGGGATGCCCTCCACCTCGGCCGGGAGATTCAGCGTCGTCCGGAACCACGCCTCCCCGTCGGCCGATGACCACGTATGGGAAAGCTTTACGGTCTCCCAATCGCTGTCGTCGAAATCTGGGGCGTACGCGCCTTGGGGTGGATTGATGCGAAACCGCCATTTCTCGATGGCAGAGGCCTTCATGATGGCATCGATCTTCTTCTGGACAGCTTGATAGATAGCTTCTGCTGGTTGTATGGATCGCATGAGAGGACTCCTCTTGACCATAAACTAAAGTGCGACACACCGAAAATGTGTCGCACTGAAAGTGCGCCTGAGACACACGATCCGGATTATCGTTGAACACTAAAGGGTCATCTGCTCTCTGTAGGGGCGACCGGCCGGTCGCCCCTACATTATGTAAAGGCGGCGTGTGTTATTTCTACGTTAAGACGCGAGAGGGGCGGGCTAATCTACACGATACCCTTCGAGTCGAGCCAGGAGCCATGGCGGCACCCGTCCTTCCACCACGGTGCCTTCCCCTGTGTGTTCCTCTCGTTCCACGCTGCCCCGCTCGTGTAGCTGGTGTAACAGCTCCGCCTCCTCATATGGAAGCAGCACCCGTACCGGGACCATACGCTCCTCCAGCACCTCATCCACCCTGGCCAGCAGGTCGTCCAGTCCTTTCTTCTTCAGGGCCGAGAGGGTGACCGCCTTGGGGAAGACCTGTAGCGCCTCCGCTACCAGCGCCGGATCGGGCACCAGGTCGATCTTGTTCAAGGCGATGACCACGGGTTTGTCGGCCGCGCCCAGATCCTGCAGGATTTCCTCTACCGTAGCCGCTTGTTCCAACGCCAGTCGATGTGTTATGTCAATGATGTGCACCAGGACGTCGGCCTCGGTAACCTCCTCCAACGTGGCCCGGAAGGCGGCCACCAGTTGCGTAGGTAGCTTCTGGATGAAGCCGACGGTATCGGTGAAGAGCACCTGTCTCCCGCCCGGAAGCTCTACCCTGCGGGTCGTCGGGTCCAGTGTAGCGAAGAGCTGGTCAGCGGCCAGTACGTTGGCGCCGGAGAGGGCGTTAAGCAAGGTTGACTTGCCCGCGTTGGTGTAGCCGACGATGGCGACCACAGGCAGGCCGACTTGACGTCGGCGCTGGCGATGCAGATGGCGGTGCCGTCGTACTTCCTCTAGCTCGCGGCGGAGCTGCGCGATCCTCCGGCCGATCTCTCGGCGGTCTACCTCCAACTGAGTCTCGCCGGGGCCGCGTAGTCCCACGCCGCCGATGCCACCTCGCCCGGCCGAGCCACCCACCTGTCGAGCCAGGTGAGTCCAGGCCCGGGTCAGGCGCGGCAGGCGGTATTCATATTGGGCCAGCTCCACCTGCAGCGCCCCCTCCCGGGTGTGGGCGTGACGGGCGAAGATGTCCAGGATCAGCGCCGTACGGTCAAGGATCTTGATCTCATCGTCGAACGCCCGTTCCAGCTCGCGCTGCTGTCGGGGTGACAGCTCGTCGTCGAAGATGATCACGTCGGCGTCCAACGCGGCGCGCAGCGTGACCAGCTCCTCTACCTTGCCAGAGCCGATGAAGGTGGCGGGATTGGGTCGATCCAGGCGCTGAGTCACCCGACCGACGACCTCAAGCCCTGCCGTCCGGGCCAGCTGTTCCAGCTCATCCAGGGAGTCTTCCAACGGCCAAGGGGATGGACGGTTAGCCAGTTCAACGCCGACCAGGATAGCCCGCTCTGGGCCTTCGTCTATAGTAATCAAATTTTTGGGAATGCTATCACCTCCTAGTTAGCCACGCTTTCAGAGCTTAAACTTTCTTACACGCTCCATGGCTTCCCGCACGCGGTCGGTGGGCGTACCCAATGAGATGCGCAGGTAGCCCTCGCCATGCTCGCCGAAGGCCGTACCCGGCGTCATGGATACGCCGATTTCCTCCAACAGCCGGGTGGCCAGCTCGGCGGACGTGTATCCCTCGGGGACCTTAGGCCATATGTACAGGCTTGCCTTAGGAGCCTGGGCTTTCAACCCTACCTCGTTCAACGTCTGCACGATAATGTCTCGCCGCTCCTGGTAGATGGCGTTACGCTCCTCCAGCCAGCTCTGATCGCCGGTCAGAGCGGCGATAGCTGCTTCCTGAATGCCCAGGAAGATGCCAGAGTCGATGTTGCTCTTGATCCGCCCCAGCGCTTCTACCGCGATGGGATTGCCAACGGCCATCCCGACGCGCCAGCCCGCCATGTTGTGCGATTTGGACAGAGAGTTGAACTCCAGGACCACGTCCTTGGCGCCGGGGACCTGCAGGATCGAGGGTGCTACGTAGCCATCGAAACACACGTCGCAGTACGGCGCGTCATGACAGAGCAGGATATCGTGCTGGCGACAGAACGCGACGGCCTCTTCCAGGAACTCCATTGGAGCGATAGCGCCCGTCGGGTTGTTAGGATAATTCAGCCACATCATCCGGGCGCGATCGGCCACATCCGCCGGGATAGCCTTCAGGTCGGGCAGGAACCCGTTCTCCTCCAATAAGGGCATGAAGTACACCTCAGCTCCCACCATACGCGGCCCCATGCGATAGGTCGGATATCCTGGGTCTGGCACCAAGACCAGATCTCCGGGATCCAGCCAGGCCAGCGCCATATTGGCGATGCCCTCCTTGGATCCGATGAGGGCGACGACCTCTTTTGCTGGGTCCACGCTCACGCCGAAGCGAGCGGCGTAGTAATCGGCCACGGCCTTGCGAAAGGCGGGCGTGCCGCCGAAGCCGGGATACCCGTGCTTGCTCGGGTCGCGCGCCGCTCGTTCCAGTGCCTCGATGATGTGCGGTGCCGGAGGTAGATCCGGGCTTCCCATATCCAGCCGGATGACATCGAGGCCCTGGCTGCGCAGCTCCCTGATACGCTCGGCCAGCTTGGCGAAGACATACGGTGGCAGTGCGTTCATCCTCTGGGCTGGTTGCATGACGGTTTCCTCCTCACACCTCGTTACACCTCGTTCAGGTCGTGGTATGCTATAAGTATAGCATAAAGGGGGATGGACGTGCGAGCGAAAGATACTCAAATTTCACCATGGAGACGCGGAGAACGCAGAGGAGCAAGAGATAAGGATCAATTTCCTTGTTCTCGGCGCCTTCGCGATTGAGTTAAGGAAAGTGGTCATTCCTCGATGAAAACCTCCAGGACGCGTCCGACGCGTTCCAGGCTTTCTGCGCTCAGCTTATCGCAGGTGTCCTCGACGGTATGCCAGTATGGATAGTCGAAGTCGATGATGTCCACGGCCGGGATCCCAGCCTTCAGGAAAGGCATGTGATCATCCAGGATAGACCATTTGAACTCTGGGATGAATACGTCGCCGTAGTTGAGCCGATGGGCGATCTCCCATAGCTGCTGCTGTAACTTGAAATAGGAGTTGCGTTCCATGTAAATTTGCTGATCCGCATCGCCTATCATATCGATGACGATGACCAGATCAGGTCGATCTTCCGGTTCTAGGTGTTCAGCCATATACGTGGAGCCAACGATAAACTCCCACTCATCCAGGCGGCCGTTGTCTTCCGCGTCGAAGAACGCCAGTCGGATCCGATAAGAGGAGCGATCCAGATCGAGCACGCGAGCCAGCTCTAGAAGGACGGCTACCCCACTGGCGCCGTCGTTGGCGCCGGGCACCGGTTCATCTCGTCGCGCCGGGTCAGGATCGCGGTCAGCCCGGCGCCGGGTGTCATAGTGCGCGCCGATCAGGAGGATCGGCGCGTCGGGACGTGGATCCTCGGCGGGACGCGCGATCAAGTTGACCACCGGCGTGTCCTTGTAAGTGAAGGTTTGCCGTTCTACTTCCCATTTCAATTGGGTGAGCTGTTCTGTGATATATTGCTGAAGCTGACGATGGGCCTCGGTATTCACCGGCCTGGGTCCCAGATCGCACTGGTATTGCGCATGGGCTAACGCCACTTCCCCATCGAACGTGTGTGGAGACTTAGGCCCGGTAAAGATCTCCAGGATCTGCGGTGGCAGCATGCCGTATCCCAGCCACCCGAACCAGGCCACCGCGCTGGCCAGCATGAGCAGCAAGATCAGCTCGACACGGTTGCGCCTCAACCACCCCCCTGCCCTTCGCATAGCGTTCATCTTCCTTCAAAGTTAAGATTTGCCCAACTGCTTCGCTTGCTGTAGCGTAGTGACTACGCGAAGACCATCCGCCCTTACACCTAATCCCTAACCGCCAATCCCCCTCTTATCTCCGCGAACGCCTCCTCCCTCCCCTATCCCTGTCTCGAAAGATCAACCGAATCGGCGTCCCCTCAAACGGATGGTGCGCGCGGATCGCGTTCTCCAGATAGCGTTCATAGGAGAAGTGCACTAATTCCCGATCATTAACGAAGAACACGAACGTGGGAGGGCGGATCCCCGTTTGCGTCGCGTAATAGAAGCGCAATCGCTTCCCCGCTTTTGAGGGAGGCTGATGTCTCATCACGGCCTCTCGGAGGATCCGGTTAAGCTCCGCTGTGGAGAGGCGCGTCGATTGCTCCTGATGCACGCGAAGAGCCGTGGGGATGACCTGGTTGACGCGCTGCCGCGTCTTGGCTGAGATGAACAGGACAGGCACGTAATCCATGAAATTCAACGCCGCGCGCACCTCCTGGGTGTACACGTTCATTGTATAGGTGTCCTTCTTCACCAGGTCCCACTTGTTCACCAGTACCACCACGCCCTTCCCCGCCTCCAGCACGTATCCGGCTACATGCGTATCCTGGGCCGTCACCCCTTCCGTGGCATCGATCAGCAATAGCACGACATCAGACCGCTCGATCGCGCGGAGGGCGCGCAGGACCGAATAGTACTCCACCCCTCGCTGGATGCGCCCCCTACGCCGGATACCAGCCGTGTCGATCAGGACCACGCGCTCCCCTTCCCATATCAATTCCGTATCGATGGCATCACGCGTCGTGCCCGGGATCTCGCTGACGATAGCCCTCTCCTCTCCTAACAAGGCATTCAATAAGGATGATTTCCCGACATTGGGGCGACCCACAATGGCTATACGAACAGCCTCCGGCTCCTCCTCTTCCCATTGCTGCGGAAATCGCCCCAATACCGCATCCAGTAGATCCCCTACGCCACGACCGTGCAGCGCGGAGATGGGATGCGGCTCTCCCAACCCCAAGGACCAAAACTCAAGCGCGGCGTCCTCCCACGACGCGTTGTCCACTTTATTCACCGCCAGGACGACCGGCTTCTGCGTCGTGCGCAACAGATCGGCCACATCCATGTCGGCCGAGGTCACGCCGTCACGCACGTCCACCAGGAAGACGATGACGTCTGCCTCCTCGATGGCCATTTGCGCCTGGGTCCGGATGGCCGGCACGAAGTCCGCCGAACTGACGGACAGCGGCTCCGGCCCTTCCTCCTTCGCCCTGGAGGACAGGTCCAGTAACTCCAATCCGCCCGTGTCCACCAGGACGAACGGCACGCCGGCCCATTCCGTCTCGGCATAGATCCGATCACGGGTCGTCCCTGGCACATCCTCGACGATGGCCCGGCGCTCCCCAATGATGCGATTGAACAACGTCGATTTGCCCACATTGGGACGTCCCACCAGGGCTACGATTGGTTTCACCATCTCCCTCACTCAGGTGGTTCACCGCCGCTGGCGCTCGCCTCCAATCGCTGAGCGCCAGCCTCTGGAGTAGGCGTCGGAGTAGCCGTTGGAGCAGGTGTCGCCTGCAACGGCGGTACCCCCAACACCGGCGTCGGGGTCGGTAGCTCGACGATCTCGACCTCCACCGTCTCCGGCAGCCAGCTATCCACGCGGATCCCCTCGGGTACCACGATCACCGGGCGCACGTTATGCATCCCTGGCGGCAACCCGGAAACATCCAACACCACCCGCACATCCGTCGGTTGCAACGACTCCAGCCTCGGCAGCGGGCCGGATAAGAAGACATCCACCTTGTCCAGCAGGACACGCGCCTGCAGCCCCGGCGCCAATCCCTGTACCACCGGCCCCCGCGTCACCGTCAACCCTCCCTCCAACGGCGTGATGGACACCCGCACGGTGACGCTCTGCACGCCGAAGGCCGAGGAGACGTTCTCGGGCAACAACAAGGCCGCGCGCTCGATCACGTCTGAATCAGCCCCCTCGATGTTCACCGGGGTCGCTTCCACGTATCCGGGGACGGATTGGATCGCCTCGGGGTCGCCATACAACATGACCACCGGGGGCTCCACGCTGACATTGCTCACCCGGTATCCCCGCGCCGGCTGCCCCTGAATCTGCACCAGGACGGTCACCTCACGATATCCCGGCCGCTGCACGATGGGCACGGTGACGGCGACAGTCTTCGGCTCCACGTTCACAAAACGGGTCGGCAGCCCCTCGCTGTTGCGCAACGAAACAGGACGCACCCGTCGCACCGTTGACTTCGCTCCTAGGACGGAGACCTCCACCACCGCCGTGGCCACATCCTCCACATACGTTCGCGCGCCCGAGACAGTCACCCGATCCGGCTCCACCGTAGGCGTACGCCAATCATAACCGAGGGCTGGCTCATCCAATATATCCACCCGGACAGGGATCACTTTCTCCACATAAGCGTCCAGGGTCACCCGCACATGATCCGGCCGCACCTCGACGATATCCACATCAGGCTTATTGACATAGACCTCCACAGGCAGTTCATGCGTCCCCACACCTAGGCCCGCGACGTCCACCACCGCCTGAAAATCACGCATGGACAGGGTCTCCCACGTGCGTCGCGGCGCACGCACCTCCAGCGACACCTTATCCGCCGTCTGGCTGAGCAAGGCGAGATCATCGGACAGGCCCACGATGGTGATCGAGATCGGCTCAGGGAGGACCTGCCTTAACACGGGGTTCTCCTCCTGAACCGCCACCATCCAGACGACGAAGGCCAAGAAGATCGCCAGGAGGGCCGTGCCCAGATCGTCGGCCCACCGATCCGTCAGGTCAGCCAGCCGCCTCATATAGCGGCTCCCTGTGACTCTCGCGTCCATATGCGCCGGGGTTGATAGAAGGATTCGATCACGCGCTTCAGCCGACGCTCATCCAGCCGGCGCACGATACGCCCGTTGCGAGCCACGGAGACCCATCCGGTCTCCTCAGACACCACGATGGCTAGCGCGTCGCTCTGCTCAGTGATGCCCAGGGCCGCTCGATGTCTGGTCCCGTATTGGACCTCGGCGCTCGGCCGGCTGGAGAGAGGCAAAACGCATTTGGCGGCCACCACCCGATTATCGCGCAGGATGACCGCCCCGTCGTGCAATGGGGTGTTAGGGAAAAAGATGGTTAGCAATAACTGCGTGGAGACGATCCCGTCGATCATGACCCCCGTCTCGATGTAATTCTGCAGCCCAGTCTCCCCCTCCAATACGATCAAGGCGCCATGACGATGCTCCGCCAACTGAAACGCCGCCGCCACCAGGTAATCGGCCATCTGCTCACCCAGAGATTCCCGATTACCCCAGCGGAACAGCAGCCCAGTGCGCCCCATGCGTTCCAACGCCCGCCGCAATTCCGGCTGAAAGATCACGGGCAGCGCGATTAAGATGGCAGGCAACGAGTTACGGAGCAGCCACTCAAAGGCGCTCAGCTGCAGCACGCTGGTGATAATGGAGATGACCACGAGGATAAGCAAGACCCCACGGAGCAAGGTGACCGCGGGCGTACCGCGAAAGAGCCGCAGCAATCCGTAGAAGATCGCCGCCACCAGAGCGATATCGATGGCGCTCTGCCATGTAAAACGACTTAGAATGCCGAAAACGTCGATCAACCTTGCACCTCACACCCGTTCCATGATCCTCACAGCAGCCTTATGGCCGAGCCCCACTGCCGCGATGGATCATCCCATCGCTCCCAATAACCATACCAGCAACCCCTTCTGGGCGTGCAATCGGTTCTCCGCCTGATGGAACACCACTGAACGGGGCCCATCGATGACCTCATCGGTGATCTCCTCCCCACGATGAGCCGGGAGACAGTGCATGACGATCACATCGGGCGGGGCCTGGGCCACCAAGGCCGCGTTCACCTGATACGGCCGGAACACCTGACGTCGTCGCTCGGCCTCCGCCTCCTGCCCCATGCTGGCCCACACATCCGTGTAGATCACGTCCGCGTCCCGCACCGCCTCCACGGGATCCGTGGTGAGGCGCAGGCTGCCACCACCCGCCTCCGCCAAAGCGCGAGAGCGAGCTACGGTCCCTTCATCCAGAGCATATCCCTCTGGCGAGGCAGCCACCATATGGATCCCCGTAAGCGCCGCGGCGAAAGCCAGCGAGCGAGCGACGTTGTTCCCATCGCCCACGTAAGCCAACCGGATCCCTTCCAGCCGCCCTTTGATCTCCCAGATCGTGAGGAGATCGGCCAAAGCTTGGCAGGGATGGCTATAATCGGAGAGGCCGTTGATGACAGGCACACGCGAGTGTGCGGCCAGCTGCTCCACATGAGCATGCGCGAACACGCGCGCCATGATGGCATCCACATAACGGGATAACACGCGGGCTACGTCCGGCACGCTTTCTCGCTGTCCCAGCTGCACCTCCTGCGGCGAGAGATAGATCGCCCCCCCGCCCAGATGGATCATCCCCATCTCGAAAGACACCCGGGTTCGCAAAGAGGGTTTTTGAAACAACATGCCCAGCGTCTTCCCCTTCAGGAGCGGGCGATTCCCACCCGCCTTCCACTCCTCTTTCAGATCTCTCCCTAGCTCAAGGATGTGCCATAAGGTCTCAGGCGTCAGGTCGGCGATGGACAGGAAATGCTGTATGGACAAAGGGCACCTCCGTGATGCTGAGAATGATTTCGACGAATGACGAAAGACGAAGAGTGACGGCAGCGTTTCTAAGACTCAACGAGCATTAAGATGCCATCCCGATAAGGATACTTCCTACCACAGGTTTCGCAACGCCACGCGGCCGCTCTCGTCTCCCAGGCCAACGCGCCGCATCCCGGGCAGTGCAGGATCTCCGCCAGGGATCGATGTCCCTGTCCCTTCCCCGGCCCCACGCCGGCCTTGCGCGCCAAGGCCCAATCATAATCCACCTGCCATGGGCGGACCTGACACACGGCGATCCCGAGATCCAGCAACACCTGATGGAACTCGGAACGGCGAAACGTGCGGCCGGGCAAGAGGTGCGCCTGCCAGCCTATCCGATTCGAGAGGAGCAGGAACCCGCCAGGGCGCAAGACCCTGATCATCTCCTCCAATGTCCGTCGAGGATCCGGCGTGAATTCCAATACTTCTAAACAACAAACGGCGTCAAAGGTCGCATCCGAAAAGGGCAAACGCGATGCATCCTGCCACAGCCAGGAAACCGACGCGGCCGATCCCAACCGACGGACCGCCTCCTGCAACATCCCTAGCGATCGATCCAGGGCCACAATATGCCCGGAGAACGCCCCCCTATCAAGCAGCACACGCGGGACCCTTCCCGTCCCGGTCCCGACGTCCAGGATCAGGGGCTTCTCGACGCCAGCCAAATCGAAGCTTAAACGCAACGGGCGAGCGATGAAATCATGCTCATCTTCCCAATCGAAGCCTTTGATGTCATCATAACGATGAGCGAAGCGGTCATATAGATAGGCCACCAGTCGCGTGCCCAGATAGGCGCCTTCCGCGATGATCAGATGCCAATAGGTCAGGGCGGCGAGCGAGCCGCAAACGACGAGGAGCACGACACCCCATATCCATGGGCTCACCCCAAGCCCCCTCCCAGGGCCCAACCCATCGCCAGCAAAGCCAGCCACCACCATATTTGAACGTGCGCTAGCCCCCTCAGGTTCCGATCAGCCCACTGAGACCACAAATGTCGCCACCAGGTAGGTACCAACAGGATGGCCATGATGGCAGCCCATAGCGGCTTTTGCACCCATACGAGCAACGCGACGGCGGCGCCCTGAGCCAGCACCAGTAGCCCCCACATAAGCCTCTCGCCACGAGTGATCCCCAGGGCAGCACGCTGCCACAGGGTCCATACCAACAAGGCCCCCAGCGACGTAAGGGTCATGGGCGCATGGCTCCAAAGCCCAAGTCCCCAAGGGAGTCCTACGGTCAACGCGGCCTGCGCCCAGGCATCCGGACGCCCGCGAAGCCAAGCCGTGGCCCAACCGATAAGGCACAGAACGACGGCCAGCAGGCTGGCCAACATCGCCTTGCTCCCCA
>DUEN01000066.1 GCA_011176545.1 Caldilineae bacterium
CGGGTATCTCGCGAACCCTACGGGCTCACTCGCGTGCCACATGCTCCAGATTCCGGACCCCTTATCCCTCCGTTTCTGTCACATGGGCAACTCCCATACCTCGATTCCCCGCACAAGCCGCCTCAACGGGGGCTCACTTCTTTCGCTATTATACCAAACGACGGTACCCATGTCAAGCATGATTCGCGAGAGTTGTATTATGTATAGTTAATGTCGCAGCCTCCGACTGAGCCCATAGCGCGACACGAGAACAGCTCATATGTTCTATTGGCCTTCGCCTAAATAAAGCAACACATGAACCCTGGCTCCCAGAGAGCGACGGAGAGGCGACCGGCTAGTCGCCCCTCCTTTGTCCCTGTAGCGCCTTGGCGATTCCGCGGTGTATCTTTGCCTAAGGCTCGGGGTGTTTTCGCAGCGAAGCCTTCACCCGCTTCCAGATCTCCTGGACGCGCTTCGCCTCCTCCGGCCGCATCTCACGCGCGCTATACCGGGCATCGATGAACGCCTCAGTGAGGGCGATCAGGTCCTCCCCTATCTCTGGCCAATGCGAGGTCAGATCCTCCTGATATTCGCGAGGCGTCTCCGAGGGGCGGCGTCGCACGCCCCGCTCCGAGGCGCGCCGTACAGTCGAGAGGTAAAAATAGCGTACCCGATCCCGCGGGCTCAGCCTACGGAGGCTCAGGAACCGCCAGAGTGGCCGGCCTTCGGCCACAGATCGCGAGCGGCGGGCGATCACCGCCGCGCGCACACGTTGTCCCCATCGCCTCGCCTGTCCCTGCCATCCCTGCCACCACGCGCGGAGCCTGTCCCACAGGCGCCGTAGCCACTTAAGCTCCAGTCGGACGCCCCGCCCTCGCAAGTAAGCGACTAGAGAGTAGGCCACGATGCTGATCATGATGAGCCATACCAGCGCGCCGCCCAGCCAATCGGGGAAGCGGAATCCGTTGGATAGTCCTTCCGGCGGCTCGGGCATCCGCTGCCAGGGGGACTCCCCGCCAGCGTCTCCGCTTACCCGCCACAGCAACCCCAGGAGCCATCCAAACAGCCCGAATAATAACAGGAGGAAGACATAGGCGACCTGCATGGCCACGTTGATGAGGGTCGCCAGGACGCGCGCTAAGGCGAAGGAGGACCCGAAGGGCAACAGGGCAGCGACCAGCCCGACCAGGATCAGCATCCCTATGGCCAATCGGCCCCAGCGCCGCACGACGGCGGGATCGACGGGCGTCCCCTCATATTGCCATCGCGCCCGCAGGACGGCCAGACGCCCCTGGCTGACCAGAGCCAGCCCTCCCAGGAAATAGACCACCAGGGCGATCTGTAACATCGGCGACAACCCCAGGTGACGGAGCCCGATCAGCCGTCCCGTCACCGGGCGCCACTCGAGGCGCGAGAGTCCTGCGCACAAGGCAAGCATAACGCCCCCCCACAGCCAATACGCGCTGAACTGCTCCAGCAATATCGTACGCGACGGGTGACGGGCGCGTATTTCGTTCCAGTCCATATCTCGCGCCAGGATGGCCTTCGTGACCAGCTCATCCGGCTTCAACGACATGTGCTCCAGCGTCCCCATCATCAGCGTCGCCTGTCCCCAGGTGACCAGGGTCAGAAATCCCAGGAAGAACGAGGCGCCATCGATGAAGCTGAGGGGCGTGCGCAACCATTGCAACAGAAGCGCTGGCGAGGGCCATTCCCCTACGATGAGGAAGGCCAGGAGCCGGGCGAGGATCAGCAGGCAGAGCAATTCGCCCGCCCGGAAGCGAGCCGTACGTCGATCACGGCGCTCCGGAGAAGCCAGCCATAGCGTAGTATACACCGCTTCCAAGGCGACGAGCGACAGGAAGGGCAACACCAACCCACGTCCCCACCCGGGGACCACCGCCCAGGCCACGGACACGAAGCCCACCGCTAGGCATACGGCCAACAGGGCGACCATCAGAGGGCGGAATACGCCCCTCAACCACAGGCTGTCCTGTAGAGGCTCCCCCTGCCTTCTCAGCCCCTCCATGCTTCCTCCCCTCACCGGACGGGCCATCCCATCGGGGCGGGCGATCGCCAAGCATCCAGATCGCGCTCGCGCGCCGCCAGGTAAGCGGGGAACCCAAAGTGCCGAGCGCGCTGACGGGTCTCTCGGAACCGTCCGCTGGGCCCCACCACGATGAGCACGACGTTCAGCCCGGCCCGCTGCAATCGGTGGAGAGCCTGGCACGTCGCCGCGTCCCCTTTGGGCGTGATGACGATCACCGTCGTGCCCCAACCCAGATCGACGGTCGCTCCTTGGATCCAGGAGGCGAACGGCACAGCCCCATCGGGGGATAGTTCGATACGCGCCAGGACTTCCAGCACCTTCATCAGGTGACCGCGGCCGGAGCGCGGGGGCAGATCGATGGCTCGTCCCCGCCCCCCGAGCGGATCGTACCCATTGGTAAAGAGCCCAACGGGCTGTCGCCGCTCCGCCAGGTGATGCGCGATGGATGCGGCCACGACGATGGCCCACTCGCTGATATCGATGGCCCGCTTGGGCTCATAGTCTGCGGCATTCAAATTGAGGAGGATGGCCGTCTCCAAGGAGATCGCCGCGTCCAGCTTGGTGACCAGCAGGTCGCCCGCGTGAGCACTCGCCTTCCAGTGAATGCGGTGCAAGGGATCGCCGGCCTGATAATCACGCAGGCCGATCATGCGGGTAGGATCCTCGAACAGGCGCTGCGGGGTGCGAACCGTCCCGAAGGGCAACTGAGACGTGATCCCCAGCCGGGATAGAGGGATGATGCGCGGGTAGACGGTGATGTGATCCTCCCGAGGCTCCCTCAGGCGAGATTCCGCGAAGCCGAAGAGGTCGCCGGTGGTCAGGCTGGCTGGTCCCAGCGCGTAATATCCCCGCCGGCGGCAATCGAGGGTGTACGTGATGGTGACCTGGCCGCGCGAGGGGAGGGAGATCACACGACGTATGAAATTCGGCGAATGCAGGACCAGGGGGACGCTCTCACTGATCCGCACCCAGGGGATGGGGAGTCGCCCCTGGTTTTGTATCTGTAGCCTGACCCTCACCCGCTCGCCCAGGAAGGCGTGATCGCTGTAAAAGCGCCGCACGGCGATCTGCTTCGCGGCGCGGTTAGTCCACCACTGCGCGACCACCCATGTCCCGAAGAGGACGTAGACGATATAGAAGATGAACTCGATGCGCAGAAGGATGAAGAGAGCGAAGAGCAGGATGATGAGAAAAGGGATGTCCATCCGGTATCCTCAATCGGCCGACATCACAATGGGCGCCGAGGGACAGCTCAGCGGAGCTCCCCGATATCGATCTCCACCTGTTCCAGGATGTCCTCGATGACCTGCGAAGGGGTCCGACCTCGCAGCGCGCTCTCGGGGTGGATGATGCAACGGTGTGCCAGCGTGATCGGGGCCAGTTCCTTCACATCATCCGGCAGCACGTAATCGCGCCCGCGGATGGCCGCTAGGGCTTGGCTACCCCGGAACAGCCCCAGGCTGCCGCGCGGGCTGGCCCCCAACGCCAGATCGGGATGTTGACGGGTGGCCTGGACCAAATGGACGATGTAATCCCGTATGGTATCGTCCACATGCACCTCCCAGACCTGTTGGGAGAGCTCAGGGACGCGCCGCCCATCCACGACGGACTCTAGCCGCTCGATGGGATGCTGACGCCTCAGGTTGAGCAACATGCCGGATTCCTCGGCGGCGTCCAGATACCCGAGGCTGAGCTTGAAGAGGAAGCGATCCAGTTGCGCCTCCGGGAGGGGAAAGGTGCCCTCGTATTCGATGGGGTTCTGGGTCGCCAGGACGAGGAAGGGACGGGCGAGCGGGTAGGTGACGCCATCGACGGTAATCTGACGCTCCCCCATACATTCCAGGAGGGCAGCCTGAGTGCGTGGGGTGGCGCGGTTGATCTCGTCCGCGAGGAGGACGTTCGCGAACGCCGGCCCCGGGTGGAACTCGAACTCGCGGCTCCTCTCGTTGAAGACGGAGACGCCGATGACATCGCTGGGCAGGAGGTCAGGGGTACACTGCAACCGCTTGAAGGTCACGCCCAGAGAGATGGCGATCGCGCGCGCCAGCATGGTCTTGCCCACGCCGGGGACGTCCTCCAGTAACACGTGCCCCTCGCACAGCAGGGCCGCCACGATGTATTCGATCGTCTGCCGCTTGCCGACGATGACCCGCTCCACGTTCTCGATGACGCGCGCGGCGAACTCCTGGACCTCCCTCACACTGCCTCCTCGATGAGATGGATGCGCTGCCCGAGCATTGTAACGCCGAAGGTGTCGTTTGACAAGGATAACGTGAAGGTTTCATCGTCGGAGGGTATTGTGTCAGCGAGGGAAACATGCTATAATAGATGTGTCATCGCACGGGTGGGGCGGCGGTTCAGCGCCGCCCTCTTGTCTGAAACGGCGTAAAACCCTGACGCGATGTTTCACGTAAAACATTCGGGGTCAGCATGGCGGGGGACACCCATCCGATAGCCGTCTGTGACTACGAGGGCAGCCACTACCGCACCGACTTCTGGACGGGACGCGAGTTCGAAGACCAAGCGGAGCGCATCGCCCTGCGACATCTGCTACCGCCCGGGGGCCACAGGCTGGTGGAGATCGGCGCTGGCTTCGGCCGACTCGCCGACCTCTACGCCCCCTTCGATCAGGTCATCCTCCTCGATTATTCACGATCCCTCCTGCGCGAGGCCCAGGAGCGCCTCGGCGACGACCCACGCATTACTTACGTCGCGGCGAACGTCTACGAGATGCCCCTGAGCTCGGAGGCAGTTGACACCGCGGTGATGGTTCGCGTCGCCCATCACCTGGCCGACCTTCCGCGCGCCCTGCGGGAGATCCGACGCGTCCTGAGCGGAGGCGGCGTCTTGGTCATGGAATATGCCAACAAGCGCCACCTGAAAGCGATCTTTCGCTACGTGATGGGCCGCCAGCCGTGGAGCCCCTTCGATCACGAGCCCTACGAGTTCGCCACGCTGAACTTCGATTTCCACCCGGCGTGGATGGAGGCACGGCTGCGCGAGGTGGGATTCCACATCGAGCGCCAGCGCGCGGTCTCCCACTTCCGGGTGGGATGGCTCAAGCGCCGGATACCGGGAAGCACGCTGGCCCGTGTGGACGGATGGCTGCAACGCCCTGGGGCGCGGCTCAAGCTCGCGCCCAGCATCTTCGTCCGGGCGCGATGCCCAGGCCCCCTGCCGAGCGCATGGCCGCAAGCCTTCTTCCGCTGCCCCCATTGCGGCGCCGAGCCGTTGCCCCCAGACGAGGCCGGGGTCACTTGCCCGTCATGTGATCGCATCTGGCCGCTGCGAGATGGTATCTATGATTTCAAGACGCCCGCTTAAAAACAGGGAGGAAGAGGCCGCGCGATTAATCTGCGATTAATCTGCCTGTGTTAATGTCACATCATTGTGAAGCCCTCTCAGCCTCCGCCGAGGTACATGGCTATGATCGAGGTGGAAGATCTCACCAAGTTCTACGGCGACTTCCCCGCCCTACGCGGGGTCTCCTTCCGGGTGGAACGCGGCGAGATCCTAGGATTCCTGGGCCCTAACGGCGCCGGCAAGACCACGACCATGCGCATCTTGACCGGCTTCATGCCGCCCACCTCGGGGCGCGTCAGGATCGCCGGCTATGACGTCTTCGAGGAATCCCTCGACGCGCGCCGACACATCGGCTACCTGCCGGAGAACGTCCCCCTTTACCCAGAAATGACCGTGGTCAGTTATTTGAGGTTCGTGGCCGCCGTGCGTCGCGTGCCCAACCCTAAAGACGCTGTCGAGCGGATCATGGAAAGGCTCAACCTGGACGATCACGCCGACGTGATCATCGGGAAGCTATCCAAGGGATATCGACAACGCGTCGGCCTGGCACAAGCCCTGATCCATGATCCGGAAGTCATCATCCTAGATGAGCCTACCATCGGCCTCGACCCCAAACAGATCATCGAGGTCCGTGAGCTGATCCGAGGTCTGGGGGGCGAGCACACCATCATCCTCAGCACCCACATCCTCCCCGAGGTGAGCCAGGTATGCCACCGCGTGCTCATCATCAACGAAGGTGAGATCGTGGCAGAGGACACGCCCGAAGGGCTCACCGCCCGCCTGAAGGGAGGGGAGCGGATCTTTATCCATGTGGCCGACGAGGCGAACGGCTTAACTGAGGTGCTCGACTCCATCGACGGCGTCCAGGAGGTCACTCACGTCAGCGATGGGAAGTACGAGGTCACCTGCACCCTGGGACGTGAACTGCGTCCCGTGATCGCACGGGCCCTGATCGAGAACGGCTGGGAGCTGCTGGAGCTGCGCCCCATCGCTATGAGCCTAGAGGAGGTCTTCCTGAAATTGACGACGGAATAAGAGGACAATGGAATGCCTACATCCTTGAGGAGGTATTCGAGCTCCTATGCGTAACGCGCTCATCATCGCCCGGCGAGAGCTCGGAGCATATTTCGCCTCTCCGATCGCTTACGTCATCACCGCGGCTTATCTGGTCGTCATGGGGATCCTGTTCTCCCTCATCGTCGCCGGCCAGCCCGGCGCCGAGGCCTCCCTACGCTTCGTGTTCGGCAATGTGTTCAGCGCTATCATCCTCATCATCATCGGCCCGCTGCTGACCATGCGACTGCTGGCCGAGGAGCAACGTTCCGGTACCATCGAGCTGCTGCTCACGGCGCCCGTGCGGGATTGGGAGGTCGTGGTGGGGAAATACCTGGCGGGCTACTTCGTCTTCCTGGCTATGCTCGTCCCCACCCTCGTCTACCCGCTGCTGATCGAGCGATTCGGCGATCCCGATCACGGGGTGTTCATCAGCACCTACATAGGGCTCGCCCTGCTGGGTATGGCCCTCCTCGCTCTGGGCCTGCTGACGTCCGCCATGACCCAAAACCAGATCGTGGCGGCCTTCCTGGGGCTGGGGCTGATCCTCGTGCTCACTTTCCTTCAATTCCTGGCCACCATCGTGAGCGGACCATTGGCCGGCGTGTTATCATATTTGGGGTTGTTTAACCACTTCTTCGATTTCTTGCGCGGCGTCATTGACACTCGCGACGTAGTCTATTACCTTAGTGTAACGGCGGGCGCCCTCTTTCTGACGACGCAGGTGCTGGGGGCCAGGAGGTGGCGCTGATGATGACGACGCTACGACGTGCCGCCCCCTACTTCGCGGGCGCCGGGATGGTGCTCATCCTGCTGGCCCTCGTGGCGAAGGTCCTCAGCAGCGATCCCGAGTGGCTTCCGGGGACGTTGCTGGGATTAGGTGTGATGCTCATCGCCAGCTATGCGCTATTACAGCCGCAACAGGTGGCGACGATGCTGACGGGACGCCAGGCGCGCTACGGAGGCAACGCCTTGCTGTTGAGCGTCGCCTTCCTAGGCATCCTGGCGACCATCAACATCCTGTCTCATCACCACCATAAACGGTTCGACCTGACCGAGAGCAAACAGTACACGCTATCTCAGGAGACCATTCAGATCCTTCGCTCGCTCGAGAAACCCGTCAAGGTGACCGGCGTCTTCGTCCCCGGCGACATGCGCCGGACCGACGTGGAGGATCTGTTGAAAGAGTACGCATATTATAGCGATAAATTCTCTTACGAGTTCATCGATCCAGAGCGAGAGCCCAGCAAGGCGCGTCGATTGGGTGTAACCAGCTACGGGGTATTGGTGTTTCAATGTGAGGATAGACGACAGCAAACCTATGGCCTGGACGAGGAAGACCTGACCAGCGCACTGCTGAAGGTCGCCCGACCGGAGCAAAAGGTCGTCTATTTCACCACGGGGCATAAGGAGCGTGATCCCCAACAGTTCCAGCCGGATGGGTACGGCAATATCGGCCGGATCCTGGGGATGGATAACTATAAGGTGGATCTGCTCAACCTGGCCACGATCACGGAGACCGTCCCCGGCGATGCGGCCGTGATCATCGTCGCGTCGCCGAAGATCGCCTTCGCTCCCGAGGAAGTGGCCCTGCTAGATAAGTGGCTGGAGGAAGGTGGCCGCTTAATGCTCCTGGCCGATCCGAGGCCGCTTGAGGGAGGCGAGGATCCTTGGGCGCCCTTCGCGGACATGCTCAAGAAATGGGGGATACGCCTGCGCAACGACTTAGTACTGGACCCCGCCAGCAGCTTCTTCGGGGACGCGGCCTCGCCGCTGGTCACCCGATATCGCTTCTCGACCATTACGAAGGACCTAGGAGGATTGACGACTTTCTTCCCGCTGGCACGTTCGATTGAGCAGGTGACGCCCGAGTTGCCAGAGGAAGATCTCACGATCACCCCGCTGATCGAGACGAGCGGGAAGAGCTGGGGTGAGACGAACCTGGCCCAGCGGCAGGTCCGCTATGACGAGGGGACCGATGTGCGCGGTCCACTGATCCTGGCCATCACAGTTGAATCCCGAGATCGAGGGAGCCGCCTGGTCGTGTTCGGCGACGCCGATTTCGCCTCGAACGAGGTTTTGAACAGTGTGCACGGGGCGTTCGGCAACGCGGATCTCTTCCGTAATAGCGTCAACTGGCTGGCTGAGGAGGAAGCGCTGATCGCCATCAGCCCCAAGCCGCCTGACATCCGCATCATGCAGCCGCTGACGCCCGCCCAACAGAACATGATCTTTTACGGTACGGTGGTCTTCCTGCCCCTGCTGGTGCTGACCCTCGGCGGGGTGGTATGGTGGGGGCGCCGCTGATTGTTGACATAAGGTGAAATGCGTCGGAGGAGACGAGATCCACGACGAGTAGGGATCCATTATGCGGTTCCGCAACACGCTTTTGCTGCTGGCGATCTTCCTTCTGCTAGGGGGATACACGTACTTCTTCGAGCTACGAGGCAAAAGCGGCCTTGAGGATGCGAAAATAGAGGAGGCTGATACTTCCGTATGGGAGATAGAGGCCTCGGAGGTCGTTCAATTGGACATATCCGGGCCCGATGGTCAGACCCGCCTGGTGCGAAAGGACGGGCAGTCTTGGTCGCTGATCGATCCGACGACAGGGGCTGAAGTGCCTGCGGATAACGACCGCCTTGACCGCATCGTCGATTCGCTGGCCCATCTGCAGGCGCGCCGCGTCCTGACGGGAACTCTCGACCTGGCGGAATACGGGCTGGATGAGCCGAAATGGCGCCTGGATCTGAAGTTACAAGATGGTACGAAGAAGACCTTACAATGGGGAGATCCAACCCCACGAAAGTCGGATTATTATGTCAAGCGTAATGAAGAGAACAGAGTTTACATCATAGCTGCATATATAATTGAAGACATGGAGCGTTTAGTGCGGGAGCCCGCCTACGCGCCCACGCCGACGCCTACACCGACGAGCACACCCAGCGCGACGAGTCCTTCGTCGGAGGGCGCGGGAGAAGCGACCCCGCTCGCGAGCCAAGAGTGAGTCCGTCCCTGGCCACCATATCAGGGAGGGGGGGCGTTATCATCCTATCCGACAAGATCCTAAAGGAAGGAGAAGAGGAGAGTTGCTGAGGACCAACTTTCGGGCCATAGAGCATGAGGAAGACGTTCTGTCATCCTCAAGGGAAACCCAGGCTATCATCCAGCACCTTCTCCATCTCGGCCAAGAACGAGGATACGTCACGTACGATGATGTGATGGAGGCTCTCCCCGAGGTCGAGCTCGACCTCGACAGAGCCGAGGAAGTCTTCGCAGCCTTGTATGAAGGCGGGATAAAAGTGATCTCCAATGACCAGACCCAACCTGCTCCTCAGCTCGAGGAGCGACATAATGAGCCCCACGAGGAAGCCGACCTCGAAGAGGTCGAGATAGACGACTCGGTCAGCCTATACCTGCGGGAGATCGGCCGGGTGCCGCTCCTGACGGCGGAAGAGGAAGTCCAGCTGGCCAAACGCATGGAGCGCGGCCGGCTGGCCCGCTGCCGTCTCGCTCAGGGCGTCAGCGATCCGGCGGAGCGCGAACGTCTGCTTCAGGAAGTCAAGGACGGCGAGGCGGCCCAACGACACATGATCGAGGCCAACTCCCGACTGGTGGTGAGCGTCGCCAAGAAATACATGGGGCGCGGGGTACCCTTCCTGGACCTCATCCAGGAGGGGAACATCGGCTTGATCCGGGCGGTCAAGAAATTCGACTACCACCGGGGCTATAAGTTCAGCACGTACGCCACGTGGTGGATCCGCCAAGCGGTGACGCGAGCGATCGCCGACCAGGGACGGACGATTCGCGTCCCCGTGCATATGCACGAACAGATCAACCGGGTCCATCGCACCAGTCGAGATCTGGCGCAAAAGCTCGGGCGCGACCCTACTGTGGAGGAGATCGCCGCCGAGCTGGATGTGACGCCGGAAAGAGTGGAACAGATCCTCAAGGTCTCCCAACACCCGTTGAGCCTGGAGACCCCAGTCGGCGAGGAAGAGGACTCCTATCTAGGTGACTTCATCGAGGACGAGGAGGCCATCTCGCCCAGCGATGAGGCCAGCCGCCGCATCCTGCGTGAGGTGCTGGATGAGATCCTGGAGTCCCTGAGCCCTCGCGAGGTGAGGATCCTGCAGATGCGATTCGGGCTGGTAGATGGCTGCACCCACACCCTGGAGGAAGTGGGGCGCAAGTTCGGCGTCACGAGAGAACGCATCCGTCAGATCGAGGCGCACGCGCTGAGCCGATTACGCCATCCGAGCCGCAGTCGTCGGCTGCGGGACTACTTGTAAGAGCTTTCTATTAGTCATATCATCATCCCGCCACCGACCCGATCAGGGCGGTGAGCCAGAGGTGACCGGCACATCGGGGCCGACTCAAAGGATGCCCAGGTCAACGCGGGTTCTCTGGCTCCCATAGCCTTGGGAGGCACGAAGAGCTGGTCACCCTATAAAGGGCGTGCTGCGTCAGCCTTTACATTCAAGCGAACAAAGCGTCGCTTGGATCGCCTTGGCGACCGAGACGGCGATATAGGGCTTGTTTCGCCTATGCGCTGTCCGAAGAAAGCCCCTCGGGTCGTCGAGGGGCGTTTTTTATTCGGGAGGCAGCTATGACACGAAAGAAAGTCACGATCATCTCGCTTCATGAGAAGAAGCGGCGGGGTGAACCGATCACCATGATCACCGCGTATGACTATCCCAGCGCGCAGATCGTGGATCGAGTGGGCATCGATTGTATCCTGGTGGGTGATTCCCTTGGCATGGTCGTGCTCGGGTATGAATCGACGGTCCCCGTCACCATGGAGGAGATGCTCCATCACTGCCGGGCAGTGCGTCGCGGGGCCCAGTACGCGTTCTTGATCGGGGATATGCCCTTCCTCTCCTATCAGGCGGATCGGGCGGAGGCGGTGCGCCATGCCGGCCGCTTCCTGAAAGAGGCCGGCATGGACGCGGTCAAACTGGAGGGCGGGCGGGAGATCGCGGAGACGGTGCGTGCCATCAGCGACGCGGGAATTCCCGTGATAGGCCACATCGGCTTGACGCCACAGTCGGTAAGTAAGTTGGGAGGCTATCGCGTGCAGGGACGCACCGCGGAGGACGCTCGTCGCCTGATGGAGGATGCGGAGGCTCTTCAGGCGGCCGGCGCGGTGATGCTAGTCTTGGAAATGGTCCCTGATCAGGTCGCCGAACAGATCTCGCGTCGCCTGCGCATCCCCACCATCGGCATCGGCGCGGGGCCGCATTGTGACGGCCAGGTGCTGGTCCTGCACGATCTGCTGGGCATGTTCGATCGATTCACCCCGCGCTTCGCTAAGCGCTACGCCAATCTCTTTGCCGAGATGGAGCGGGCGATCGCCGCCTACCGCGACGATGTGCTGCAACGACGCTTCCCGGCCACGGAACACACGTTCACCATGGACGAGGCCGCCTGGCGCGAGTGGATGCAGCAGATGAGTTCGACGGAGGGGTCTAGTTGAGATGCGGATCGTCATCCTGGGCACCGGTGCGCTGGGATGCCTGTTCGCGGCGCGGCTGGCCTCACAGGCTGAGGTATGGATGTTGGGCACATGGGCGGAAGGGGTGGCTGCCATCCAGCGCTCCGGCATATGCGTCTCCGAGGACGGACACACCTGGCGAGCGGAAGTTCACGCGGTGAACGACCCGGCCGCGGTGTCCGAAGCCCATGTCGCCCTATTGTTGGTCAAGAGCTACCAGACCGAGCGTGCGGCGGCGTGGGCGGCCCGATGCCTGGCTCCCGACGGCCTGGCGATCACGCTGCAGAACGGGCTGGATAACGGCCCGCGGCTGGCCGCGGCCGTCGGCGAAGCGCGCGCGGTCGTAGGGGTCACCTTTGAGGGGGCGACGCTGCTGGCCCCTGGCCATGTACGCCACGCGGGTCGCGGCCCCACCTACATCGCCACGCGCCCTCAGATAGCCGCCCGGGTGGAGCACATCGCCTCCCTTCTACGAGAGGCTGAGTTTCATGCTCAAACGACGGAAGATGTGGAAGCGCTTATATGGAGCAAGGCCGTGGTCAACGCGGCCATCAACCCGCTCACTGCGCTATGGCGGGTGCCTAACGGCGAGTTGCTGACCAATACGGATCGCCGGTCTCTGCTGGCCGCGCTGGCGCGGGAAGGGGCGGCCGTGGCACAGGCCCGCGGCGTGAGACTCCTGTTCGACGATCCCGTCCAGCGGGTAGAGCAGGTGTGTCGCGATTCAGCCACGAACCGTTCCTCCATGCTGCAGGACGTCGAGCGCGGCCGGCCGACCGAGATCGACAGCATCAACGGCGTGATCGTGGCTGAGGGCAGGCGATTAGGCGTGCCCACACCCGTGAACGAGATCATCTGGCGACTGGTGAGGGGCTTACCCCACCATCACATACGCTGAAAGTAAGGAGGCAGGACCATGCACGTGGTTCAGACCGTATCGGAGGTACGTCGTATCCGCCGCGAGCTGACGGGAAGTTGGGGGCTGGTACCGACGATGGGCTACCTACATGAGGGGCACCTATCGCTGGTGAGGCGTGCTCGGGTGGAAAATGACCACGTCGGCGTCTCCATCTTCGTCAATCCGACTCAGTTCGGCCCTAACGAGGACCTCGATACATACCCTCGCGACCTTGAACGTGACTTGAGCCTGCTAAGAGAGCTCAACGTGGATCTGGTGTGGGCGCCTCCTGTAGAGGAGGTATATCCCCCAGGCTTCCAAACCTACGTCACCGTGGAGGAGGTGTCCAAGCCGCTGGAAGGTGCCGCGCGGCCCGGCCATTTTCGCGGGGTGGCGACGATCGTGGCGAAACTGTTCAACATCTTCCAGCCGGATCGCGCTTACTTCGGCCAGAAAGATGCCCAACAGGTCGTCGTCATCCGGCAGATGGTGAGGGACCTGAACTTCCCGCTGGAGGTGGTCGTCTGTCCGACGGTTCGAGAGCCCGACGGACTGGCCATGTCCTCACGAAACGTGTACCTGACGCCTGAGCAGCGCGCGGCCGCGCCTGTCCTTTATAAAGCCCTCTGCGCAGCTCGGGATGCCTGGAAGGCTGGAGAGCATGACGGTGAGCAACTACGCCGCATCATGCGATCCGTGTTGGACGCCGAGCCATTAGCCCAAACTGAATATGTCAGCGCGGCTGATCCGACGACGCTGGTCGAATTAGGCGACGCCAGCCGGGGCGTCCTGCTCTCCATGGCCGTGCGCATCGGGAAGGCGCGCTTGATCGATAACATGCTCCTTCTGCCGAAAGAATAAACTCAGGAGGAAGAAGTTATGTATCGCACGTTACTATACGCCAAGATCCATCGAGCGACGATTACAGCTGCCAACATCCACTACATGGGATCGATCACAATCGACAGCGAGTTATTGGAGGCTTCCGGCATTCGCGCATACGAGCGAGTGCAAGTAGTCGATGTAGATAACGGCCAACGTTTGGAGACATATGTCATTGCCGGGCCGCCAGGCAGTGGGGCCATCGAGTTGAACGGCGCAGCAGCCCGACTGATGCAAGTCGGGGATAGAGTCATCATCATGGCTTATGCGCAGGTGCCAGAGCCGATCCCGAGCGATTGGGCGCCCACGATCGTGTTTGTAGATGAACACAATCGGATCGCTGAGGTTCGCCGGGGAGAAACGCTCGGCGTTATGGAGATGGGATGACCACGTAATCGTCTCTCCACGTCACAAGAAGTGCAGGAGGAAGGAGTGTTATGTTGCTCGCCATCGACATCGGTAACACGAACATCACGGCAGGCGTATACCAGAGGGAACGGCTCATCGCCCACTGGCGCATCGCGACGGTGCATGACCGCATGCCGGACGAGTATGGGATCCTGTTCACGCAACTCTTCGCCCACCAGGGTATGGACGTGAGAGACGTGAGCGGGGTCGCCATTGCTAGTGTCGTGCCAGCGCTCACACGGGTCTTCCGCGAGGTGAGCAGGCGCTATCTCGGGCAGGATCCGCTCGTGGTGGACGCTGGGGTGAGGACGGGCGTACGCATCCGCTATGAGAACCCCCGTGAGGTTGGCGCCGATCGCGTGGTGGATTGCGCCGCGGTTCGGCATAAATACGGCGGCCCCGCCTGCGTGGTGGACTTCGGCACGGCCACCACCTTTGACGCGATCTCCAGAGAGGGGGACTACCTGGGAGGCGCCATCGCGCCTGGGATCGGCATCGCCGCGGAGGCGCTGTTCGCCCGCGCGGCCAAGCTCTACCGCGTGGACATCGCACCGCCACCCAAAGTCATCGGCACGAACACCGCGATGTCGCTGCAATCCGGCATCTTCTACGGCTACGTAGCATTGGTCGAGGGCCTGGTCGCCCGCTTTCGGCGGGAGTTGGGAGAAGATATGAAGGTCATCGCCACAGGCGGGCTGGCGGAGATGGTGGCGAGGGAAACATCGGTGATCCAACACGTCGATCCCTGGCTGACGCTGGATGGGCTGCGCATCATCTACGCCATGAATCGATGAACGTTGGCCTGGACGGACGCGAGGGCAGGTCACTCATCCCAGGACAGGAGATGCCGGTTGCCGATGCGCACATTCCGCAGGCCGGCCTCCCGCGCGGCCTCCAACGCCGCCTCCGCCAAAGCGACGGAGGTCGTCGGGAGATCGGGCATGAGGTAATTCGGTGCGAAGGCCAGCAAAGCGTAGGGGATATCGGGATTGATCCCGGCGATGAAGCGGGCGATGCGGCTCACCTCATCGGCATCGACGTAGCCGGGCACTAGAAGCGTGCTGGCCACGACCAGCGGGGGAGAGGGATGCTCACCGAAGCGCGAGGCCGCGCGGGCGAAATTCTCCAGCGTCTGCGAATTGGAAGCCCCCGTCAACGCGTAGTGTAGGCGATCGTCGAACGCCTTCAGGTCGAACTTGACCGTTCCCCCGGTCCGGAGCGACAACTCAACGGCACGGTCCATGAGCCGGGGATGGGCGGTTCCCGAGGTCTCCCAGCAGACCACCACGCCGCGTTCCGCCAGCAGGTGGGCCGACGCTAACGCGTGGGGCATCTGCGACGCGGGGTCCCCGCCGAAGTAGCAGACGCAGAAAGTGCGTCGATTGGCCGCCATCGCCAACTCTTGGGCGGAGATTCCCGCGCTCGTCTTCGGGTCGATCTCCCGATAGTGCCAGTTCTGGCAATAGAGGCAATCACATGTGCAACTGGCATAGAACACGGCCAGATTGTGGTAGCCACGGCGCTCATGCCCTGCACAAACCCAATCGGCCACGCAGTTGGTGGGCAGCGGATCCCGATACCAGTGCAACACGCCACGTTGAGGCGTCCCGGCCAGATGGATGAACTTACCGTCGCGAACGGTACGTAGCCCACAGAATCCCCGCTCTCCTTCACCGATGCGACACTGATGGACGCAGAGGCCACAGAGGATCCCGCCGGGAGTCTGAGGTGGCGTCTCAGGCAGGCCGAACAGGCGACGGCTCTCGCGATGCGCGCGCTCGGCGATCGCCCGCGCCCGCTCAGGGTATCGAAAGATGCAGTCACGGCACACGCCGAGCGTGCTGGCTATCTTACGACTATACTTCCCACAGATCGCACAACGCTGTTCAGGCAAACCTCCTCCTTTGGACTTTGGGCAATTTCCTCTCCCAACCGCAAAGGGCGCGAAGGACGCAAAGGCAGTTCAAATAGGTGTCGCCGGGGCAGGAGCGATCCATGAATCGCTCCTGCCCCACAGGTAGATGGCGACAGACTCAGGGCCTCGTGGTGGATCCCCCCACGTACTCCAAGAGGCGCAAGGCGTCATCCCACATGCTGACGTTATTGAACAGACAATACACGACCTGAAAGTCCTGACACCAGGTCACAAGCCGACGCAGATCTTCGTCGGTGTAACGATAGCGATAGCCGGTGCGGCCATGCAGGCGGAAATAGGCCGTGCCAGCGGTAACCGGTAAGCCTTGAAAAGGGTCTACCACATGGATCAATCGATGCGCCTCGCATAGCTCCCGGACCAGCTCGGGAGGCCAGTCGCCGCGCGGCTCCCAGGCTAACATCAATCCCCGCCGGTCGATGGTGGACAGAAACGTGCTCAAGTTGCGAATGTGCTCCTCGGTCGGCGTGAAGCTGGCAGGGCATTGAAGCACGACGATGCGGGCATCCAATGCCCGCGCGATCTCACAGATGCGATCCCAGGCAGCCAACACCTCGGACGTCGGGCGGAACGCCCCGTAGTGATCCAGGGGCGCATCCAGCTTCAACCGGGCCTTCCGATACGTCGGCGAGGACGGCTCATGGGTGATGAGCTGCCAGGCTTTAAGCGTGAACTCGAAATCGGCGGGAGCCTCGGCACGCCAACGTTGAACCGTCGCCAATTGGGGCGGCTTGTAGAAAGTCTGTTGGATCTCAACGAGAGAGAAGCGCTTAAAGTACGTCGCCCGTCCACGAGCGAAGCCGCAACAACCGATCTTCAACTCCATCCCGATCCCCCTATCCGCCATATCAACCCAATAATTCCTTGAGGGTCAACGCGTTACGCACGGCGTGGCCGAAGGCGTCGTTATTGAAGTAGATATAAACATCATGTCCGGTCTCACACCACTGGCGGATGCGATCAGCCCAGATGCGCAGCGTCTCATCATCGTAGCAGCCGCCATACAAATCGCCGGCGCCGTGCATGCGCACATAGATCACAGGGGCGGTGACCTCCAGCGGACAATCCAAGCCGGGCATGTGGTAAATGCAGAAACTGACCCCACGGCCGCGCAACACATCCAGGACCTCCCCGCTGAACCAGCGTGAGTCCCGAAACTCGAAGACGTGAACGAGATCGGGCGGGAGCAGCTCGACGAAAGCGGTCAATCGGTCCAGGTTGGGACGCCATCTCGGCGGCAGCTGATACAGGATGGGGCCAAGGCTCTCGCGAAGGCGCCGCGCGCGCTCCAGGAATCGGTTCAGTGGCTCGTCACATTCGCGCAATCGACGGACGTGGGTGATATACCGACTGGCCTTGACGGCATAGGTGAACCCGGGTGGAGCCTGCTCCCTCCATCGATCGAAGGTGCCCCCGGCTGGCAGCCGGTAAAAGGTGTTGTTGATCTCGACCGTGTCGAAGTAGCGGATATAATGCTGAAACCAGCGCGTCTGCGGCAGCTCCGTCGGGTAGAAAATGCCCCGCCAGTGGGGATACACCCATCCCGACGTGCCGATCCGCCACCGCCCACAGGATGTCGCTTGACCTGCCATCGCCTATCCTGCCTCGATTCATGTCCTCAAGATCGTGGATTCATTCCATCCCCCATTATACCGCAACGCCCGCAAACGCATGATGGTGTCCTTTTCGGCAGGAATAAAATAGAGGAGGCGAGATCTCGCCTCCTCCTGGAAAGCTTTGGAGTCCGACACCGCGCTTTCATCTGGTGCCAGGCCATACCTCGCGACGGGCTCAGACCAACTCGGGCTGGATCAACCCATAGTTCCCATCAGCCCGTCGATAGACAACGTTGATAGCCTCATCCTCAGGGTTATAGAAGATGAAGAAGTCATGCCCCAACAGCTCCATCTGCTCAATGGCCTCCTCAGGATCCATGGGCGTCACAGCGAACCGCTTGACGCGGACGATCCGAGGTCCTTCCTCCTCCTCAGCCGCCTCTTCCTCGAGGGGCACTGGTTCAGCCTCAGCATATCCTCGCTTGCGCCATCGTCTGCCCTTATACCGATCAATCTGCCGATATATCTTATCGACGACGGTATCGATGGCAGCGAAGATATCGTGGGATCTCTCCTCCGCGCGAAGGATCGCCCGATTGGCGCGCAACGTGATCTGCGCCACATAGCGATCCTGCGCGCTCTTCGTCCTATGTGCGGAAAGCTCCACCCGTGTCTCCTGGATGTCAGGCAAATAGCGATCCAACCGACCCACCTTCTTCTCCACGTACTGCCTCAACCAATCCGTAACCTCAATGTTCTTACCCTGAATGATCAACGACATTCTCTCACTCCCTTTCTTCATAATGATCAAAGCCAGGCAGCCAGCCGGAAAGGCTGCACTGGCTATTTTATGGCCCCTACCAGGCGATGTCAAAGAATGCCTAAGAAGTCCCCTCCGCGCGCGGCATAAGGTCGGGGAGTATGTCAGGCCGCGCCGGATCCCACGCCGCGCGTGCTAATGTATACGCCCTCACATCCTCTGCCCCGGCCGTCCATAAAGCCTCCGCACAGGCGGCGAGCGTCGCTCCGGTCGTACATACATCGTCGATCAATATCGGGCGACGCCCTCGCAGGGAGGTCCCATCCACGACAAAGGCCCCCTTCACGTTCTCCCGACGGTCCCGCGCTTTCAGGTAAACCTGCGGCCGGGTCGCTCGTATTCGACGGATCGCGCCGTGGACCACGGGAAGCCCGATCTGCTCGCTGAGAGCTTCCGCCAACAACCTGGACTGATTATATCCTCGCGCCCGCTCCCGGCTCGGATGAAGCGGGACCGGAACAAGGCAATCACCACGCATCGCGTCACGCGGCCACGCACGAGCCATCAGCGTTCCCAAAGGCTGGGCTAACTCACGCTGTCCTCTATACTTCAAGTGGAGGATCGCCTGACGTAGAGGGCCCTCAAAGATCACCGCCGATCGGATGGCCGACAGAGGCGGAGACGAACGGCGACAATCCGGACATAGCCGAGATCGCGCCTGCGGGCGACCACATCGGGTGCAAACGGGAGGGCATAACCAAGAGACGGCCGACAGACAATGGTCGCACAAGAGCGAGCCCCATCGTCCGCATCCCACACAACGGGGCGGGAAGATCAAATCGAGCAGGATACGCCACACAGAGCGTAACTTCTCGCGAGTATGGGGGAACGCCATCATCAGGGCTTATCAGCAGGCCCATGAATACGAAAACCGCCTATCTGAGGAACTTCTCCTTATGGTGAGGATGTTCCTCACTGAGGGCTTCAAACGCTCACCTGGGGGGAAACCAGGTGAGCAATAAATCGTTCAGAAATAGCCGCAGATCATCGCCCAAGATTAACAGAATCGCCAGGACGACGATGGCGATCAAGATCAAGACGACGGCGAACTCGACGAAGCTCTCTCCTTCCTCGCGTGTCAGGCGGCCCCACATGCGCCGAATCATCCCCTCCTTCACCTAAGCCGAGATAGCATCAATCATATGTGTCTTCAAAACGAACCCATCCACGGCGCAGGGCCAGGACAGCGGCCTGCGTACGATCGTTGACGGCCAGCTTGCGTAGAATCGAGCTCATATGGTTCTTGACCGTCTGGCGGCTGATCCCCAGCGCGCGAGCGATCTCCTTGTTGCTGGCCCCCTTGGTGATATACCGAAGGATCTCCATCTCACGCGGGGAAAGGGGCATGAATAGCTCATCAGGGTCACCACCGTATTGGGCGAGCTCCTCGAACTCCTTCAGGAGCCAGTTCGCGACTTGAGGTGCCGACATGACGTGATCGCCGATCACGTAGTTGCCTTTGGCTACCTCGCGGATAGCCCTGACTAGCTCGCTGGGCAGGACGTCCTTGGGATAATAGGCCGCCGCGCCCGCGCGCAATGCATGGAACAGCTGCTCCTCGTCATGATACGCAGTCAGGATGATGATCGCCGTGCGATCCGTGCTGGCTCGGATCTTCCTGGTCGCCTGCAGGCCGTTCATGCCCGGCAGGTTGACGTCCATCAGGATGACATCGGGTTGAAGTTCCGCAGCGCGCTCGACAGCGGCTTCCCCATTGCTCACCTCGGCGACGATCTCGAGGTCCTCCTCACCCTCCAGCACGCGGCGCAGCCCCTGCCCGAATAAGGGATGATCCTCCACGATCATGATCGTGATCTTATCTTTATTTTCCGTCATGTTAGCCTCCTCCTGCCTCACCCGTCAGACTTCTTCCCTGCTTGGCTGGAATTCCGAAGCATCGACGATCAAGGTGACCCGCGTCCCGTGTCCGGGCCTGCTGCGTATCTCCAGCTCCCCTCCGAAGGCCCGGGCCCATTCATACATGTTCACCAGGCCGCGAGCGTATAGCAATCCCTCGGGATCAAACCCCGTACCGTTATCTTCAACTGTGAACTGCCAGCGATCCCCCTCTCGCTCTACCTTTAATGTGAGCACGCTCGCATGCCCATGTTTGGCCGCGTTGTGCAAAGCCTCTTGCAGAATGCGATAGATGCCCAGCTCCATGGTGGGCGGAAAGCGGGGACGCTCCTCTGGCAACAGCATTTGGATCGAGATGCCGTTACGTCGCTCCAGGCGCTGGGCGTACAGGCGAAGGCTATCGATGAGCCCCAGCTCTTTCATCAACTGTGGAGGTTCCAACTCGGAGAGAAGCCACCTGAACTGGTCCAGCCCAGCCCGGAGCTCCTCCCTCAGCGCCTGCAACCCTCGACGGACGAGGTCAATGTCCGTCTCCAACAAGGGAAGACAGGCTCCCAACTCCGCCACCGCGTTCGCCAACATCTGGCCCGGACCGGCCTTGAGCTCCCTCGCCAAGCGAGCCTGTTCCTCCTCACGGTATCGCAGCGCGTGGAGCTTAACCCGGCGGAGCTCCTGTCCCTGCTGGGGCTTCTCTTGTGAAATCTTCTCCCTCTCTTGTAACAACTCAGCCAGCGCCTGTCGGAAGGCCATCGCTCTCGCCGGATCTTCCTGATCCAACCTCGCCAAATGGGCCCTGACTTCAGCGATCAGAGCCTCCTCACATCGCGGGCTCCCATTCTGAGAGGCCGACATCTACCACTCCTTGACCGCTCTCGCGTGATGAGCGAAAAAGCAACACGTCGACGCTCATCCTTCCTTCATTCATAAGTATACCACATATTTCCTCATTGATAAGGGATCATTAGTGAGATCAGCGGCTCCGTTCGTGGTCTAAACGAGCTATTGACATCGCGAGGGGTGAACGACGAAGCCGGAACCACATCAAACGCAGAACCGTGAGCCCGGCCTTAAAGATCTCCTGACGAGAGATTTTGGAAGCCCCCCGCCGGCGGTCTTCGAAGACGATGGGCACCTCTCCTATCCTAAGCCCCCTCCACTGACATTGAAACAGCACCTCGATGAGATACGAATAGCCATCCGCCTTGATCGCGTCCAGAGGGATCGCCCTGAGAGCCTCACGACGATAACAGCGAAAGCCAGAGGTGCAGTCACGCGCCCTCAAGCCCAACGCGAGATGCGCGATGAGATTGGCCCCCCAACTGAGAAGGCGGCGCTCCCACCCCCATAATCGAACGGCTCCCCCCGGCACATAACGCGAGCCGATCACCAGGTCGCAGGAAGAGGAGCGGTCGAGGAGGACCGGGATATACCGCGGGTCGTGAGAGAAGTCTGCGTCCATGGTGATGATGCGATCCACATCGAGCTGAAGCGCCCGCCGGAATCCCTCCGTATACGCCGTGCCCAAACCCAGTTTACCAGGCCGGTGCAAGACAATCACGCGGCCCGTCTCCGCGGCCAGCTGATCGGCGATCGCTCCCGTCCCATCGGGAGAGTTATCATCGACCACGATCACCCACACGGTCAATGGCAGCGCCAGGATCGCACGTACGAGGTCCGGCAGGTTCTCACGTTCATTGTAGGTGGGCACGATCACGGCGGTAGCAGGATATGGCATGATGGCGACACCTCGCGCTCTATGGTCACGAACAAGGCCATTCTAGCATAACCCGAGCGATTTCCCTAAACATAAAGATCGGCTCCTAGCCTATCAATTGGACACATTATAGTTCGTATGCTAACATAATATGCTCATATCGAGAGAACGAAGGTCGCGAAGCACCACCAGAGTCAGGGACGATGCGTGTGTCGTCCCTACCTAGAGGAAAACTTTCCCCATGGTATTCGCTGATGCCCAAGCAGCCCGAGAAGAGTATGACAAGGCCTCCCGCCGAGCGATCGTGGAGGAGATCCTGGCCGCGATGACCGGCCGGCCGGCGGATCTCCTGCCCTTCGACGAGGTCCAACGCATCCTCAGGGCGCATCAACAGCTCGATCGCGGCGTCCAGATGATCCCCTTGGATCGCATCGTCGGAAGCGTTGGGCGCTACCGGGACTTCACGCGCGCGTTCCTGCCGCGCTCCGGCAGCAGCCGACATCGCTGGACGCGCCTCCACGCCGCGATGGATCGCATGGAGATCCTGCCGCCCATCGAGGTCTACAAGGTGGGCGACATCTACTTCGTGAAGGATGGCAATCACCGGGTCTCCGTCGCTCGCGCTCACGGTCTGAAGGAGATCGAAGCCTACGTGACGGAACTCCCCCTCCCCGAAGGTGTGACGGTCACGCCGGACATGGACCTGCGTGACCTCGTCCAGGAGGCGGAATACCAGGAGTTCCTGCGGCAAACCAGGCTGGACAAGATCAGGCCCGGAGCCGATGTGCGCCTGACCGAGCCGGGACGCTATCCACTGCTGAAGGAACACATCGACGTACATCGCTACTATCTGGGGCTGGAACAAAAGCGGGAGATCCCCTACGAAGAAGCGGTCGCCTCCTGGTATGACAATGTCTACATGCCCATCGTGCAGAAGATCCGGGAGATGGGCATTATGAGGGAGTTCCCAGGGCGGACGGAGGCCGATCTCTATCTCTGGATCGCCGACCACCGCGAGGCGCTGCGAGAACACTATCAGCTCGACGCGCCGCCACGCCCTGAAGTGGCCGTAGCCACGTTCGCCGAGACGCACAGCGATCTCCCCGTGCAAAAGGCGGTGAAGAAACTCCGCCGCACGATCTCCATGGCTCTGGGGGGAGGACCTGGAGGGCTGCGGAGAGAGGAGGTCGTCGAACTCCCCACGGAGGAAGGGGCCGTCAGCGCGATCGATAGCGCGGACCGCGAGGGGGAAGAAGAGCTTTCCACCGTGCAGCTTCCTACGGAATGGGGATGGATGGACGTGATGGAATGAACAGGAGCATGCTACCGATGTTCGACCTCACACAAGACGTTTGCCGGGGATGCATGGTATGACGTCATCGCCTCGCATTCGAGTATTGGACCCTCAGGTAGCCGAACGCATCGCCGCGGGCGAGGTCATCGAACGTCCGGCCTCCGTGGTGAAAGAGTTGATCGAGAACGCGCTGGACGCCGGCGCCAAGGCCATCTCCGTGGAGGTCCGGCACGGCGGGCTGGATCTGATCCGTGTCTCCGACGACGGATCGGGCATCCCTCGCGAGGACGTGCCCCTGGCGTTCCAGCGCTTCGCCACATCCAAGATTGCCTCCGCGGAGGATCTCTCAAGCATACGCACGTTGGGCTTCCGCGGCGAAGCGCTGGCGGCCATCGCTGCCGTCAGCCGCGTGGAGATGCGTACGCGCGCTCAAGGGGAGCTGGAAGGGACACAGGCCATCATCAAGAATGGGCAGGTTCACGTCGAACCGGCGGCCTCGCCCGTTGGATGCAGCGTGACCGTGTCCCACCTCTTTTATAACGCCCCCGCGCGTCGCAGATTCCTTAAGTCGCCGCTGAGGGAGGCTGAGCTATGCCGCAATACAGTCGTCCGATACGCGCTGGCTTTCCCTCACGTGGCTTTCCGGCTTCTGATAGATAACCGGGAGGTCTTAACGGCACCGGCCGGGACCCTGCAAGAGCGCGTGGCGATCTGCCTGGGTCGAGATGTCGCTGAGGAGGTCCTTCCACTACAATGGGAGGCGGCCGATCTGAAAGTCCAGGGGGTCGTCTCCCGCCCAACGATCGGACGCTCCCGCAGGCAGGCGCAGTTCTTCTTCATCAACGGGCGTCCCATCCGGGCTGGATTGCTGGCCGTCGCTCTGGAACGCCCTTATGAGGGACGTCTGCCCCCGGGACGCCATCCGATCGCCGTCATCCACATTGAGACGGATCCCGCCTATGTGGATGTGAACGTCCATCCCCAAAAAGCGGAGGTCCGCTTCATGCACGAACGATCCATCTACCGGGCGGTCTCTCAAGCCGTCGAGGAAGCGTTGCGCCCATTCCCACAAGAAGGCACCTCTATAGTAATGCAATGGCCCTTCGCCGAATATACCGCGGAGGCACCCTGCAGACCGCTGAGGGAAGCGGGTCCGGGCTACCACGCGGCCTCGTCCCTGCGCGCCGTGGGGCAGTTGCATAACAGCTACATCCTCGCCCAGTCCCCTGACGGGTTGGTGGTCATCGATCCCCACGCCGCTCACGAGGCGGTCTTGTTTGAGCAACTCCTGCGCGGGGAACCCAAGCAAGAGATCAGCCCCCCGCTCCGCTTGCCCCTCACGGCGCAGGAGGCCAACATCCTATCCGAACACCTGGACGTGCTGGCCGAGTTAGGGATTGATATTGAGCCCTTCGGGAGAGACGCCCTCGTCATACGCGCTCTGCCGGTCTCGCTGTCACAGGCGCCCCTAGCTGAGCTGCTGAGCGCCATCATAGAGGAGCTTCAATCCCCCAGGGAGAGGGACCCGGACGCCCTACGAGAGGTCCTGGCTGCGCGACTGGCCTGCGCGGCGGCCATCAAGGCGGGCGATATCCTCTCCTTCGACCAGATG
>DUEN01000067.1 GCA_011176545.1 Caldilineae bacterium
GTGGGGCTGGGTGTCGGGCTGGCCGGCATTCCCACCACGATCCGGGTCATACGTAGCGCCGTGATCCACGTGCGCGGCAGGGATTACATCCTTACCGCCCGGGCCGTCGGATGCACCGAGCGACGCATCCTGTTCCGACATGTGTTGCCCAACGTCGCTGGCGCGGTGATCGTGATCACGACGCTACAGGCCGGGTGGGCGATGTTGAACGTCTCTGCCCTGAGCTTCCTGGGGCTGGGCGCGCCGCCGGGCGTGCCCGAGTGGGGGGCCATGCTCAACGAAGGGCGGCTCTACCTGCGACAGGCGCCGTGGATCTCGGCAACGCCGGGCTTGGCCCTGACCGTGACGATCCTCTCCCTGAACCTGATCGGCGATCGGCTACGCGACGCGCTCGACCCTCGGTCACGCCTTTGAGGCTCACATTCGCTAAGTCGCTTGCATGATATCCCGTAATAGGGCAAAATAGCAGGTAGCACGCATGAACCGTGGACGATGGATCAACGACCTCCTGGATGGAGGGCTTAACGCTCACGAATTGGAGAGGAGCCATGGATAAGCTCATCATCACGGTGGCGCCGTGCGCGCCGCCCGCTCAGTTGGAGGCCTACCCGGATCTACCGCGCACCCCCGAGCAGATCGCTGACGAGGTGGTGCGAGCCTGGAACGCTGGCGCGGCCATCGCACATCTGCACGTGTTGGACGAGCAGGGACATCCCACGCAGGATCTGGCCGCGTTTCGCCGCACCATCGCGCTCATCCGCGAGCGCTGTGACATCCTCATCGAGGGCTCCACGGGCGGGCTCACCGGCTTCAGCGCGGCGGAGCGGTCGGTGGCGCTTCAAGCCGATATCGATCTGGCCTCTCTGAACCCGGGCTCGGTGAACTACGATCGGGGCGTCTATATCAACTCGCCCCAGGACATCGACTACTGGGTGGGGGAGATGCACCGGCGCGGCATCAAGCCCGGCATCGCCATCTTCGAGGTGGGGATGATCGAAAACGCGCTGCGGTACGTCCGCCAGGGGCTGATCAGCGAGCCGTTGTTCTTCAACTTCGTCCTGGGGCAGGTCGGCGCGCTGCCAGCGACGGCTCGTAATCTCGTGTTTCTCATCGAAAGCGTGCCCTCGGGCTCCATGTGGGAGGTGACCGGGCATGGCGGCCATGATCTGCAGGCGGCGCTGTGGGCTATCGCTCTAGGGGGCCATGCCCGCGCGGGGTTCGAGGACAACATCTTCTACCGGCCGGGCGAGCGGGCGAGCAGCAACGCCATGCTCATCGAGCGCATCGTGCGTATCGCCCGAGAGGCTGAACGGCCCATCGCCTCGCCTGCCGAAGTTCGTTCTATGCTGGGTATATGACTGGACCTTGCGCCTTGCATCCTGCATCTTGCATCTTGTATCCTGTATCCTGCATCTCGCACCGTAAGGAAGAAGAGGGTGTCCAATGCAACTGAAACACGCCGTGATGGTGTCCTTGATGGGACGTCAGGCTGATCGCTTTCACGAGTATCAACCCCCGCGCGATCTAGCTGAGCGACTGGCCATGGTGAAGCGGATACGGGGCGTGGAGGGGATCGAGATCGTCTATCCGCAGGATTTCGCCGATCCCAAGCAGACTATCGCCATGGTCCAGGACGCCGGACTCCCCGTGTCGGCTGTGAACCTGAACGTGAAGTCGGCCAAGAAGTGGCAGGCGGGCTCCTTCACCTCGCCTGATCCTCAACTGCGGGCCGATGCCGTCGCCGACCTGAAGACGGCGATGGACCTGGCGGCCGAGCTGGACGCGTGGATGGTGACCTGTTGTCCCCTGATCGATGGGCATAACTATAACTTCCAGGTCGATTATCTAAAGCAGTGGCGCTGGCTGGAGGAGGGGATCGCCGAGGCCGCCCGTCACCGCTCCGATGTGCGGATCAGCCTGGAGTATAAGCTGAACGAGGCGCGCAATTATGTGATCCTGGGCGATATGGGGCGCGCCCTGTACCTGTGTGAGCGGCTGGGCATGCCCAACGTGGGCGTCACCATGGACGTAGGACACGCGTTGGTGGCCAAGGAGACCCCGGCTGAGGTGATGTGCCTGGCGGCGCAGGCTGGGCGGCTGTTCTACGTTCATTTCAACGACAACGGCCGCGAGTGGGACTGGGACATGCTCCCAGGCTCCGTCAACCTGTGGGACCTGGTGGAGATGATGTTCTACCTGGAGCGGCTGGATTGGGAGGGATGGCTGGCGTACGATGTGCTCACCCGCAACGGTGATCCTGTGGAGACTATGGAGGCGACCATCGCCATCGTCGAGGCGGCCCGGGAGCTATTGGATAAGCTGGGCCGCGATCGGCTGCAGAAGTTCATCGAGGAGGGGATCCCGGCACGGGCCTATCAGTATCTGGTGAGGGCGTTGTTATGATCACACGGCGAGAATATGAGGCTGCCCGCCAGCGAGCAGCGGAGCTGTTGAACCGCGCTGGCATCGTGGCGAAGCCGGAGGAGATCGAGCGCATCGAGGTGGCCGATTTCGGGCTGGGGGAGCTGGAGCAGAGCGGGGTGCAGATCCTCACGCTCGTGGACACCCCGGCGATCGGGGTGAAGGTGCTGGTGCTATTCCCCGGCCAGACGTGCCCTCAGCATAAGCACCCGCCGTTGGGCGATTACCCGGGCAAGGAAGAGACGTTCCGCTGCCAGTGGGGGGAGTTATACCTTTATATGCCCGGCGAGCCAACACCGAATCCCAGGGCCAATCCGCCCGCGCACCGGCGACACACCTACACCGTATGGCATGAGACGATACTGCGGCCAGGCGATCAGGTGACGTCCCCACCGAACACGTTTCATTGGTTTCAGGCGGGGCCGGAGGGCGCCGTCGTGTGGAGCTTCTCCTCTCGTGCCACGGACGTGGAAGATGTGTTCATCGATCCCGACGTCCGCCGCAAGACGGTGATTGTGGATTAAAACCAGAGGGTAGATCGGCGCTTATGATGGTCCAATCACTTCGACGCTTCCCACGTTATGGCTTTCTCGGCTTGGCGCTGATCGCGGCCGGATGGCCGCTCTCCTGGCTGAAGCCCGAAGGCTTCGGCTTCCTCTCCCGCCACGCGTTCCTGCTTCTCTGGATCGGTTACATCCTCGTCGTAGACGCCCTAGTCTACGCTCGAAAGGGCACATCCCTCTGGCGCCGCAGCCGGAGGCGCTTCCTGGGGCTCTTCGCCATCTCGGCCCCAGCGTGGTGGCTGTTCGAGTTCTTCAACCATTACCTGCAAAACTGGGAATACATCGGCACCGGGGAATGGACCGGGCTCTCTTACTTCCTGACGGCCACGGCCCATTTCACCATCGTGACGCCCGCCGTGTTAGAGACGGCTGAGCTATGGGGCACGGCCGCATGGCTCCAGCGACTGTCCTTAGGCCCGCGAGTCAGCGACACGCCCCGCGCGCTCACCAACATGATCCTGATCGGAGTAGTGGCCGTCGTGGCAGTGATCACGGCGCCCCGCTATGCTTTCCCGCTGGTGTGGCTCTCCGTATACCTGATCCTGGATCCGATCAATCACCTGCGCGGCCGTCCCAGCCTCATCGCCTCCCTGCGCCAGGGAGACTGGCGGCCGGTCATTGCCCTCTGGCTGGCCGGGCTGACATGCGGCTTCTTCTGGGAGATGTGGAATTACTATGCGCTGCCCAAGTGGGTTTACCACGTGCCGTTCGTCAGCTTCCTCCACGTCTTCGAGATGCCCATCCTGGGATATGGCGGCTATCTCCCGTTCGCCATGGAGGTCTACGCGCTCTATCAGCTCGCGCTCGACCTGGCGGGCATCCCGGAGGGGGGCTATGTACGCCTAATCGACGAAGCCGCCGAGGTCTCTCGCCGACGGCCGCGCGTTAAAAGAGGATATCCCGCCATGTCCGAGGGGTGAACGCGGCCCGAGGCGACATCAACCCGAGGCAGATGCAGACGATGGTACGAGCCAGTTCCGGGTGGCGGCCGCCCTGTCGGATTAAGATGTCCAACGCCCGCGGCCCTGTCGCCAGCCGGAGCAGGGCTCTCATCTCCCGGAAAAATCCAGCGAACCGCCTGTGTAGCTCGCGATCATAACGACGGATCGCGGCCGCGATCCGGTCGCCGGAGCGACGTAGCGCGCCATCCGCGATCTCCGCCGCCAACAGCCCACTCTCAATCGCCAGATCGATCCCCTCTCCCGTCACCGGGTTGACCAAGCCACAAGCCTCCCCGACCAACATCACATGCTCTCGAACCACCGGATGGCCGGGGAAGTCCGTGCACAGCGGATACCCCTTGATGGGGGTGGCTCGACGCGCGTGGCTTAGCCGCTCTCGCAGGGCGGGATGCTCCTCGAGAAAGCTAGGTAGCAGGCGCGCGGCGCAGCCCGCTCGATCTTCCCCTCTCGGAAACAGACCGATCCCGATATTCGCCCACCCATCGTTCATGGGGAACAACCACGCGTAACCAGGGCGCAATCGGCGATCGAAGTAAAACTCGAAAGCGTCCGCTGGCCCCTCAACGTCCTCCCAATACGCCCGCGCGGCGGACACCGTAGGCGGTACGCGCTCCATAAAGCCCAGAGAGCGCAACAGGGACAGCTGCGCTCCCGTCGCTAGGACGATCAGCCGGGCGTGAAAGGTGATGGGCCGACCCTTTCGTCGCCCAGCCATCACGCGGTGGTCTCCGCTTAGAGGGCCTGTCACTTTGCAATCAGGTAGGAAACGCGCCCCCTGGGCGATCGCGTGCCGCAGCAACAGGTCATCCAAGCGGGAGCGGGAGATGACCAACCCGTACGGGGGCAGCCCGTCGAGGTGATCCGCGAAGTGTACGTGAAGCTGATAGCCCGAGGGGGAGACCAACCGGGCGCCCGTCACGCGATGGCCCTGTGAGGTGACCTGATCAAGCACCCCTAACGTCCGCAGCGCGGCGATGGCTCGAGGCGTCAGGCCGCCGCCGCACGTCTTCTCGCGCGGGAAATGGGCCTTGTCGATCAGGAGCACATCCCAACCCGCCAGAGCTAGCTGAGCCGCGACCGTGCTGCCGGCCGGCCCTGCCCCCACGACGAGCACATCGGCGTTCATGAGATCGGCCATCGTCGCATTCGCCTGCAGGTTTGTGAATGAGGGGAAGTCGAGGATATTCTACCATAGCCTCGAGGATTTCACGAGGGGTTTTCGCCATCGAGAGAACTGGATCCCTCCTTGTGAGCCAGAGGAACGATCATCACCTGCTTAATCCGGCGGGCTTCCATCTCCTGAACGACCAGCCTGTACCCCGCGTATGTAACCTCTTCTCCTGGCCGCGGGATGCGCCCCAACAGGTACAGAATCAATCCCGCCACCGTATCGTAAGGGGCATGCTCCAGGATCGTCAGATGCAGCGTCTGGGCTAGATCGTGTACGGGCATCGTCCCTGGCACGATCAACGCCCCATCGGGGCGACGCCGGAGTCCCGGCTCGGGATGGGGATGCTCGTCCTCAATATCGCCTACGATCTCTTCCAGCAGGTCTTCCAGGGTGACCAACCCCGCGGTACCGCCGTATTCATCCAACACGATGGCCAGATGCGTGCCGGCCCTTTGGAACTGGCGGAGCAGCTCGATTAACCGCAGGCTATCTGGGACCAGGAGCGGCTCTCGGACCGTCTCCCTGACCGGCCGCTGTGGGTCGTCGTCTGACAGCAAATCCTTGACGTGTACCAGCCCCACGATGTGATCGAGATCTCCTTCGTAGACTGGGTACCGAGAGAATCCTCTCTGTCGGGCCAGCTCCAATACTTCGGCCACCGGGGTGCTGGCCTCCACAGCCGTGATATCGGCTCGAGGCCTCATGACCTCCTGTACCCTCCGATCGGCGAAGCGGAATACACCCTGCACCAGGGCTTGTTCAGAGGGATGGAAGACCCCCATAGCCACCCCCTCACGCAACATGGCCAGGATCTCCTCATCGGTTACCCCGGCCTCCTTCTCCTTCTCCGCTGGAGATAAAAGATCGCTTAAGCCCACCACAAGTTGCAAGACAAAGTCGCTCGATCGGGTGAGGATCCACACCAGTGGATGCGCCAGGCAGGCGAGCCTATCCAGGGGAGCGCTCAACGCCATGGCCAGAGCCTCGGCTCGACGTAGCGCCAACTTCTTGGGCACCAGCTCCCCCACGACCAGTGAGAGGTACGAAATCACGGCTACTACCAACAGTATGGCCACTGCTTCCACGTAAGCCGCAGACCAGGGCAGGGGCAACGCCGCCAGCCGAGGTTCCAGGAAACGGACCACGCTGGCACCGCCGATGGCAGAGGCCAGAGCTCCCACCAGGGTCACGCCGATCTGCACCGTGGAGAGGAAGCGACTCGGATCCTGTTGTAGGGCCAATACGCGTTGCGCGCCGGGATGGCCCTCACTCGCCAGAACCTGCAGACGGCCCCTGCGAGCGGAGATCACGGCGATCTCGGCCGCGGCGAAGAAGCCGTTAAGCAGGATCAGGATTAGGATTAGGCTCACCTCCAGAAGGATCTCCTCCATATTGTCGCTCTCCCCCAGGAATTACATCTTACAGGTAACGGACTCACATATAGAGGCTGGCCATGATCAGAGACAGGATCGGGAGGGCATCTCATCACCTCGTGCTGTGATCGGCAGCGTTGTCTATGGAGGGGATGTTCGCTGATCTTCCACGATAGCCACGAGCGTGGACTGCGTGATCCGACGGAGTTCAGCTGTCGGGATCCGCACCAGCGTGTGGTCATCGCCACCGCCACCGTAGACGATCTCCTGATCCAACACGCCGGGATCCATAAGCACCGGCAATGGATTGCGCAGGCCAAACGGTGGTACACCGCCGGCCGGATATCCGGTCAGCTTCAGCACCTCATCCGGCGATGCCATCCGCACCCGCTTGCGGCTAACGCCGAAGTGCGCGGCCAGCCGGCGGTAACTCACCCGGGCGTTGCCGTTGGCGATGACCAGATAGGGCTGGCCGTCGATCAGGAAGACCAGGGACTTGATGATCTGCTCAGGGGCACATCCAACTGCCCTGGCCGCTGCCGTTACGGACGGCGTCTCATGCGGCGGCTTCACCAGCTCGGCCTCGATGCTGTGCTCCTCGATGTATCGGGCCAGATCTTCCGAAGTACGGGTGCTCGCTTCCCTCACTTTTTAACTCCCTATGCTCTACGAGAGAACGCCACCTCGGTTAGTGCCTAACCCCAAAGTTCCTTGAAACACGCCAAAGGAAGCAATGAGCGCCGATTCACCGGCGGTATGGTACAGGAAAGCTGACGTTTGTAGAGTCAAGTAGCAATGTTAACGGAAGGGGGATGATTTGACAAATCTGTACATCGTGGGCTTTCAGGGGAAAGTAAGCCAGTAGACGATGCCTTCCCTTGGAAAAAAGCCCCAATCTTGTGGTTTCTGTGTTAGAATACGTGCGAGAACGCAGGCCATATGAGCCCCCCATGAGTAGATCAGGGAGGTAGCTTAAGAGATGGATGCATTAACGCCTAATCCAAAGGTTAGGCACATGGGCCTGGAAGTCACCGTGGAGATCGATCTAGACCTCTTACAGCAGGCAATCCGCCGGGCCCAGGAATACCTGCTTGGCCTCCAAAAGCCGGAAGGATACTGGATAGGCGAGCTAGAAGCTGATGCCTCCGTGACCGCCGGGTATATCCCGGTGATGCATTTCATGGGACGAAGGATAAGCGAGGAGAGGAAGCAACGCATCATCCAGTTCCTCAAAAGCCGCCAGAATACGGATGGCTCCTGGCCGGCCTATCATGGCGGGCCAGGGGATTTAAGCGTGAGCGTGCAGGTCTACTTCGCTCTGAAGCTCGCCGGAGTATCCGCCGAGGAGCCTTTCATGAAAAAAGCGCGAGAGTTCATCCGCGCACGAGGTGGAGTGGCCCGGACGAACGTGATCACCAGGGTTTGGCTAGCGTGCTTTGGCCAATTCCCATGGAGCGACATCCCGATCATGCCGCCGGAGCTCATTTTTCTCCCCAAGTGGTTCTACTTTAACATTTACGAGTTCTCCAGTTGGGCCCGAGCGACGATTATGGCCCTTGCCCTCCTCTCCCACCTCCGCCCTCTCTGTCCCGTTCCGGAAGGGCGCGGGGTGGAAGAGCTCTACCTAGAAGGGGAATGGCCTCGTCCCCCAGGCCATGGGAAAGGGATGATCTCCTGGGAAAACTTCTACCTCGTCGTAGACCGGATCTTGAAAGCCTATCAGAAGAGCCCCATTAAACCCGGTAGAGGGACAGCTCTAAGGAAAGTGGAGGAATGGGTGGTGGCCCATCAGGATGCCGATGGGAGCTGGGGTGGGATTTTGCTCCCCTGGGTCTACTCCCTCTATGCCCTGAAAGAGCTGGGCTACCCGGATGACCACCCGGTGATCCAAAAAGGTCTGGAAGGGCTCGAGGATTTCATCCTGGAGGATGAGGAGAGAGGCTTTCGCCTGCAGCCAGCGGTCTCCCCCATCTGGGATACCGCCTGGGCGATCATTGCTCTGCGCGATTCGGGGCTTCCTCCAGACCATCCCGCCTTGCTTCAAGCCGCCCGCTGGCTCCTGAAAAAGGAGATTCGGGTAAAAGGGGACTGGGCGGTGAAGAATCCTCGAATCGAACCTGGCGGCTGGGCTTTCGAGTTCGAAAACAATTACTACCCTGACATTGATGACTCGGCTGTCGTACCCCTGGGGCTGCTCCGGGTAAAGCTCCCTGAGTCAGAGGAACCACAAAAGCTTCAGGCCATTCGCCGAGCGGCAAACTGGGTGGCCGGGATGCAGAGCAGCGACGGGGGTTGGGCTGCCTTTGACAAGGACAACAACAAAAGGGCGCTAGCCCATATCCCCTTCGCCGATTTCGTGACCCCTCTCGATCCCACCAGTCCGGACGTCACCAGCCATGCCATTGAATTCCTAAGCGCGATAGGCGGATTTAAGGAGAGAGTGAGAAAGGGGGTGGAGTATCTAAAGAATGCTCAAGAGGCGGACGGAGCCTGGTTCGGGAGGTGGGGCGTTAATTACATCTACGGCACCGGCCTGGTTCTGCCCGCCCTGAAGGCTGCCGGTGAGGATGTGAGAAGCCAATATATCCAGGAAGCGGTTCGCTGGCTTAAATCGCACCAGAATGAAGACGGGGGATGGGGAGAGAGCTGCGCAAGTTACGATGATCCCCACCTTCGCGGCCAGGGGCCGAGCACGGCCTCCCAAACTGCCTGGGCCCTGCTGGGACTCATCGCTGCTGGTGAGGCAAAGAGCCCTGAGGTCCGGAAGGGGGTTCGCTTCCTCCTCGAGACCCAGCGGGAGGATGGAAGCTGGGAGGAGGAGGCCTTCACTGGGACCGGTTTCCCTCGCGCTTTCTACCTCCGCTACCATCTCTATCCCGTTTACTTCCCCCTGTTGGCCCTAGCCAGATACCAACGGGAGGTCATTGACAATGAAAACAATGAAAACTCTGCAGGTCGAGACGAAAGCTGACTGGGAATATTGCGAGGAAGTTCTCCCGAAGGTTTCTCGGACCTTTGCCCTGAATATAGGTGAATTGGAAGGGGAGACCCGTCGAGCAGTCCTGTTGGGATACCTTCTCTTCCGGATCGCCGATACGTTTGAGGACAATGATCACCAGAGCGAAGAGGAGAAGATAAAAGCGCTTCTCGAATTTGCCGAGATCTTTAAGGGCCATAAGGGCCTGGAGGAGAGGCTGAGCCTGTATGAGCCGTTGAAGTTCAGATGGGCTGAAGACTCGCCGGAAAAGAACCTGGTGGAAAATGGCGACCGCGTCCTCCGATGTTACTTTGACCTTCCGCAGATCTACCGCGAGACAATGGATCCACATGTTGTAGAAACCGCCGAGGGCATGGCCCGGTTCCAGAAGAGGAAGCTCGAACAAGGGGGAAAGTTCTTCCAACCGCGTGACCTGACCGACTTGGAGGATTACTGCTACTATGTAGCTGGTAACGTTGGCGTCATGCTCACTCAGATTTTCTGTCTACGGGAGGGTCTCCCGAAACGAGAGCTGGAAAAGAGACAGGTGCAGTTTGGCTTAGCCTTGCAACTCACTAATATCGTTAAGGACTATACCAAGGACCTGGAAAGAGGGTGGTGTTACATCCCCGCCTCGGTAACGGAGAAATACGGGCTGAAGCCGGAGGACCTCCGCCACCTATCCATTGAGGAGAGCAAGAAGATCCTTCAGGAATTGGTTCCCCGGGTGGTGTATCACTTCGATTCCACGTTGAATTACATTAAGATCCTGCCAGAGAGGGAAAAAGATATCCGCCTCTTCTGCCTGATCCCCTTCGTACTGGCTTACTACACTTTACTACAGATCGTGGAGGGGAAGGGGGAGAAATTGTCCCGACCACAGGTCGCCACCATTCTGGATAAATGCAAGCTCTTCGTTGGATCGAACGGAAGGCTGGAAGAGGACTACCTGGAGGTCCGTAAGGCGTTGATCTCTTTCGCTCAGCAGGAGAAGAGGTAGCCTCCCTATATGAGGTTGGTGAGCTCGCACGAGGTCATTTGCGGCTCGGTGCCGCATAAATGATAATCTTCATCCGTCGTCCATTGTTGGTCAGCCCGCCGGAGCCACGTTGATCACACAATCATGGAATGTTGCCCCACCTCCCATGTCGGCCAGGGCCTGCGAGGTCACGAAGTTGACGTTCTGTCCGCCGGGGCTGAGCTTGGGCCACCAGACGCTGGGTGCCATGCATACGCCAGGGCGCACATCTTCGGTCACCTGGGCGCGGGCGAGGAAGCCCCCCCGCTCGTTCCAGACGCGCACGATCTGTCCGTCTTCGATGCCCCGTCGCGTCGCGTCATCCGGGTGCATCCACAGGACCGGCTCGCCCTCGCGTCGCCGTAATCGCTCTATGTTGACGAACGTGGAATTGAGGAAGGAGTGTGCAGGCGGCGAGACCAATCGAAGCCCCTCCCCTGCTTGTCCAGAGCGAGTTTCCTCCTCCCAGTTAGGCGGGATGTATGTGGGCAGGGGATCGTATCCGTCCCGAGCCATGCGCTCGCTGTATAGCTCGCACTTGCCGGAGGGAGTGGGGAATCGCCCATCGGCGAAGGGACGATAGGGATCGGGCAGGTTCAGCCGCACGAAGCCCTGCTCAAGCAGTCGTTCGAGGGTCACATCAACCAGCTCCGGCGCGTCGCTCTCGAGCGCTTGCCGGATGATCGTCAGATCGTCGTCCTGGAAGCAGGGTTCGTCGAATCCCATGCGCTGGGCCAGCAGTCGGAAGATCTCGCTGTTAGGTTTGCTCTCACCCAGGGGAGCGATAGCCGGGCGGTTGAGGGCCAGGTAGTAGTGGCCATAGGGCTTGAGCAGATCCCAGTGTTCCAATTGCGTGGTGGCCGGCAGCACGATGTCCGCGTAGTCGGCCGTGTCGGTCTGAAAGTGCTCCAGCACCACGGTGAAGAGGTCCTCTCGGCTCAGTCCCTTTCGCACCGCGGCCTGATCGGGTGCAACGGCGGCCGGGTTGCTGTTGTACACCACCAACGCCTTGATAGGCGGATCGTCCACCTCGTTCAGGATGCGGCCCAGCTCCACCATGTTCAGCGCGCGGGTGTTGGGCGGGCAGAGATCAGGGCGTTCCAGCTTTTGGTAGTTGAGAGGGAACGCTCCGCTGGTGGAGAGGAGCAGTCCGCCACCCAAGTCTCGCCAGGCGCCCACCACCGCGGGCAGGCAGGCGATAGTTCGCACGGCCATGCCGCCGCCCGCGTGACGCTGCATTCCATAATTGAGGCGGATCACCGCCGGACGCGTGGTCGCATACTCGCGGGCGAGCTGCATGATGGCATTCGGGTCCAACCCCGTGATGACGGCGGCGCGATCTGGCGTCCACTCCGCCACTTGCTCCCGCAGCCGATCACCACCTATGCAGTGCTCTTCGATGAACGCCCGGTCCTCTAAACCATCCCGAAAGATCACATGCATCATGGCCAAGGCCAGCGCGCCGTCGGTCCCCGGCAGAATGGGCAGCCACCAATCGGACGCATGGGCCGTGCGCGTTCGCACCGGGTCGATGCACACCACCTTCGCGCCGTTCTTCTGAGCTTCCCGGACGAAGGGCCACAGGTGGGCATTGGAGCTGAGGAGGTTGGCGCCCCAGAGGATGATGTAGCGGGCGTGAACGAATTCCTCGGGCGGCGTGCCGCGGGCGGTGCCCAGCGTGTACCTCAGCCCGACGAAGCCCGCCTCGGAGCAGATGGTGCGTAGCAGCCGGGTGGCGCCCAACCGGTGGAAGAAGCGCCGATCCATGGATTGGCCCTGGACGATCCCCATGGTGCCAGCGTAGGAGTAGGGCAGGATGGCCTCCGCCCCATAGCGCTCGATGATCTCCTTCAGACGCTGGGCGATCTCGTCCAGCGCCTCGTCCCAGGTGATGCGCTCGAAGCGCCCCTCGCCCTTGGCGCCTGTCCGACGCAAGGGATAAAGTAGCCGATCGGGGTGATAGGTACGCTCCAGGTAGTGGTTTACCTTAGTGCACAGGAAGCCGCGCGTGATCGGGTGATCTTCGGCGCCACGCAAGCGGACGGCGCGCCCCGTCGTCCTATCCACCGTAACGATCCAGGCGCATGTGTCGGGGCAGTCGTGCGGACACACGCCGCGAACGTCGATGAAGTCTTCTCGGCGGCTCCGGGAGGCCGCCCTATGCTCTTTATCGGTTAGCATGCTCACGAAGGATCTCCCCTGGCGTCCTTCGCCTACGATCTGTGCGATCGAAGTCCCTGTCAAAGCTGATTATCGTGAGATCCCACCTCTTGTAGGAACACTTCCAGCCAAATGTTGGTGTCTACGAGAAACATCAATCCCCCCACCACTCTAGTGCCTTCTTTTGCAATTCTAGGGAGGTATATTGATCACGGAATTCGCTCAACGAGCCCGCCTAACTCAGACGTAGTCGTTTCTGCTTCCGTCGCACTTTGGTCTCAAGTAGGAACCGAGCAAAATCGCGAACCTCTTCCTGTAATTCAGGGGGTAACTCTTTGAGCAACTCTTCTAATGTGGTCATCTCGCACCTCACTTTTAGATAAAACACTACATGAATCCTGGCTTCTAAGGAACGACGAGGTCCTATAGGGGCGACCGGCCGGTCGCCCCTACAAAATTCGTGCATCTTTTGCTCATGATGAGCTCATCCGGGCTCGGTCCCATAAGCTATCTGAAACGAGTGATAAAACCGAACACTCAAATTGCTCTCCTAGCCGCCGTGCGTCCTTACCGGTTCGCTCTACTTATGCTCTACCAGCCAGCGCCGGGCGAGCTCTGCCAGCATGGCCGTGCCCACAGGCAGAGCATCCTCGTCGATGTCGAATGTCGTGCTGTGGCCAGCGCGGATCGGCTCCCCCGGCGTCCGCACGCCGAGGCGGAAGAAGCATCCGGGGACCGTCTGCGCCATATAGCTGAAGTCCTCGGCCCCCATGCTGATAGGCGCCTCATACACGCGATCCGGACCCAACATCGCCTCCGCCACCTGTCGCACGAAGGCGGCCGCTTGCTCATCGTTCACGGTGGGCGGATAGCCAGGTTTGATCCGTAGGCGATAATCGCCGCCCAGGGCCCGGGCTGCCTCGCCCGCGCGCTCGATCTCTTTCCAGAGCAACTGGCGTGTCTCCTCGGTTAGGCTGCGGATCGTCCCACGCAGGTTCACACGATCACAGACGATGTTCTCCTTCATCCCGCCCTGGATCACGCCGATGGTGATCACGCCCGGATCCATGGGATCCAGCCGGCGGGAGACGATTTGGTTGATCGCGTGCACCACGTGGGCGGCCAGAACGATGGCATCCACGCCGCGATCCGGGTGCGCGCCATGGGCTGCCCGACCCAGCACATCCATGTTGAAGGCATCCGCGGCCGCTTGCATCGGCCCGGAACGCACGCCGATGGTCCCGACATCGGCGTCGGTATCCACATGTAGCCCGAACACCACATCGACGCCTTCCAACGCTCCCTCCTCGACCATGCGCAGCCCGCCGGACTTCCCTTCAGCGTCCTGCCCCTCCTCGGACGGCTGGAAGAGCAGCCGGACCCGGCCGGGCAGCGAGTCCTCGATGGCCTTCAGCAGCATGGCGGCGCCCAGCAACATGGCTGTATGAGCGTCGTGGCCGCAGGCGTGCATCTTCCCCTCTTCCTGCGAGCGGTACGGCACGTCGTTGGCCTCCGGGATGGGCAACGCGTCCATGTCGGCCCTCAGAGCCACCACAGGGCCGTCCCCCTGACCGATGGTAGCGACTACGCCGGTCTTAGCGATCCCCGTCTCATAGGGGATGCCAATCTCGGACAGCGTGCGGGCGATCAACGCCGCTGTGCGGTGCTCCTCGAACCCCAGCTCGGGGTGCATGTGGATCTCACGACGCAGATTCCGAATGCGTTCATGTAAGGCTCGTGCTTGCTCTAGCATCTTTGGAAGTCCTCCATAACGAGATCACGGCGCTTTGAGGCGCTCTGACGGCCTGAGCCGTATCGCTCGATGAGTCTTCTCCGGGAAATCCAGAACTCACCAGATTTCAACCTACGCAGGCTCTTACCGTTAAGGCTGCCCGGATTGAAGGCCCAGATCAGCCCCCACCGATATAACTTGCGCCAGAAGTCAATGAACCGCCCAAATGAGCCTCCTGGCGAGTCTTCCTCGAATAAGTCAAAACCCCAATGCCGGGCCGCGCTCGCCAGCTGGTCCAACCCATCGCCACTCCCAAAGGCGAGATCGCCCCGGAAGGCTTTGACATCACGACATTGCGGCTCGGCCTCTACATACGCTGCCAGTTCCTCCAAAGAGCGCGCCATCCGACGCTGGAAGGCCAGCGCCCAGGCCAGATCGGGACCATCAGGCGGCATCGGGGGCACGCGCTCGTTCCACAGGTGCAACTCACCGATACGGTCACCTTTACGGATCCGGGTCCCATCGGAGAGGGTCACCTCCTCCCGACTCCTGGTGAACGACAGGCGAAGGATGCATGCATCATCGCGGCTGAACTCGCGAATATGATAGCAGCGGCGCAGGATGGCGTCCAGACATCGGATCGCCCTTTCCAGGATCAGGGAGAAGCCTTTCCGCAAAGGGCGCGTAGGGATCTCCAGACGGCCGTCTTTCGTCACCAAAAACGTCTCGCCGCGCCATGTCACCCGTCTCCCCACGGCGCCCGCGCACCAGACCACAGCACTCAGCATGTCCCGAACGGGCAGAAGGATAAGCCACTTCCGGGATTCGCGATCGCCGGTGTAGCCTGTCACGCGCCAGGCGATCAGCCAACGTAACGCCAGGGAGACGACCAACGCGCGCTGCCCTTCGGGCGAGAACCCAGTCAGCACGGCCAGGACAGCGGCCAATGGCGTGCTGAAGGTCAAAAGCATCCCAGGGAACTCCCAGGGGCGGCTGACGCGGGCGCATCGCACCCAGCGCACCTCACGATCCCACTGCTCTCGAAAGGTGGTGGCACCCAGGACGCTTCTCACCACGTAGTTGGACAGATACACGCGTAATCCTAAGGCAGCCACGCGAGACCCCACCTGGTAATCGTCGGCCAGATAGTCGGCGACAGCCGCGAAGCCGCCTATGCGAGCGAGTGTATCGCGCCGTAGCGCCATCGTGGCGCCCAGCGCAAAGCGCATGTCGAGGAACTTACGCGCCACCAACACTGAGGGCAGGAATGTCACTCCCATATGGAGCGCTTCCAGACGAGCGGTCAGGCTCAACGCGGCCTCCCCTCGATAGAGGCAGGTGACCAGCCCGATGTGTTCATCGGCCAGAGGAGCGACGACCCGCCGCAGATATTCCGGTGTCACTCGGATATCGCTGTCGCTGACCACCAGAGTCTCGTAACGCGCCTGGCCGGCCAGAGCATGCAGGATGCTGGCCTTCCGGTTCGTCCCAATGGCCGGCGCGATGATCAATCGAATAGGCTGATGAGGGAAATCCTGCCTCAAGCGCTCAATGATCGGCACAGAGGGATCTCCTGGATCCGTCACCCCGAAGAGCAGCTCGAACTTGGGATAATCCTGCTGACAGAAGCTGGCGAAATTCTGATAGGCCTGGGCGTCCAGCCCTTTCACTGGTTTCAAGATCGAGACGGGCGGGGTGAACCGATCATCCAGCTCCGGTTGAGACCTGAAGAAGGCGCGAACATGCCACCAGGCGACCAACCAATACACCCAGCTGGCCATGGTAAGTAACACGAGCATCGTCTCCAGCATGTCTCTATCCCCCAGCCAGAGCCAGATAATGGGTCAGGCGTATGCCTCGTTCCTCAATCACCCGACGCACAGCCGGGCTAAGCAACGTGGCCAGATCCCCGGGATTGGGCCCAAGCTCCTCGAGTCTCGTCCCGACGGTCGGATGAAAGAAAAGCTCAGCTACAGGCACGTCCAACCGTCGCAGCACCTCGACGACGTAATTCACCTGCATGTGCCCGCTCTGCATCAGCCCATATACCCGATCAGCCACCAACAGATGGCATCCCTGCATCTGTCTCACACACCAGCGGCTGAGCAAGCTGAAGATGATCGCCCAGGTTACCTTCGCGCCGGCCTTTCGACGATCGCAACGGAGGGACAGCCACAAATCATCCCGAGGTACGCGTATGGCCCGGGCACCATATCGCTCCGCCAGAGGCAATATTAGCTTGAACACGACGGGATGAAGGTGCATATGGACATGACCATCCACATGGGAAAGAGGAAGCCCCGTGGCGGCGAACCGGTCAAACTGCGCCGTGAGCTCCTGAGCGAGCTCCCTTTGCGCGGCACGGCTGAAGAGATATCGCAATCCCAGACGTACGGGCGTGTTAGGGAAACAGCCATCTTCATCTAGTATGTGGGGGAGCCTGTCGTGAGACAGGACAGCCGGTCCGCTCGCGACCACGAGATGAAGCCCTACTGCCAGAGAAGGCGCCTCTCGCGCCAGCTCCACGGCCTCCTTGAACGCCCGGCCGGACACCATCAGGCTCGCGCTGGTGAGCACTCCCTCCTTGTGTGCGCGCATCACGGCTTGATTGATATCAGATGAGTAGCCAAAATCATCGGCGTTCAGGATGGCCTGCACCACGTTTCCTCAAATGTCTGAAAGCGTCCCCTACCGATGCGCCAAGGCTATGAGAGGAGGTCTTAAAGGTTCACCCGGATCTCATTATACCATACGAATTCGGACTCATCGTCGTGGGGCGAGTCCAAGATCTCGTTGCAGCTGAGGCAACGCGGCGTATGCCGCCTCCCGTCCCGCCTTCAGTAACGCGGGGGCATCGGCAAAATCGATGAGGCTCATACGAACGACGAGGGGTTGGATCAGACAATCCGCCAATGAGGCTTCAAAGTGGGTGGCACGCATGAGAGTGTAGATGGTGGCGCTCAGCATTTCGATCAAATGACGTGGCTCCCGATGGAGTCGTCCCTTAGGGAGCAGATCCACAGCGATTACATACTCAGCTCCCAGCTCCCGGGCCACAGACACGGGGAGATTATTGAGTACGCCCCCATCCACCAACAGCCGGCCGTCCAATCGCGCTGGAGTGAAGATCCCAGGAACCGAACAACTGGCTCGTACCGCAGGAGCCACAGGCCCCTCACGCAACACCACCAGATTCCCCCGTACAATATCGGCTGCCACCGCGGCGAAGGGGATCCGCAGGTCGGCGAAGGTCAACTCATGCCCTACGAGCTCGTTAAAGTATTCCTCCAGAGGGCTGATGTCCAGCAGCCCCAAGCGAGGCGCGCGCACGCGGCTGATGTGGGTCCAGCGCAAATCCAGGGCGATCTCTTCCAACCGCTCAGGCGATAGCCCGGCGGCATAAGCGGCTCCCACGGCCGCGCCCGCGCTGACGCCGGCAATGCAATGGATAGGCACCCCGGCCTCCTCCAGCACCTGAAGGACGCCGATATGGGCGATACCGCGTACGGCGCCGCCACTTAAGGCCAGGCCGACACGACGTGGCCGGGAGGACCACCAGCTGGATAACGCCTGTTTCACACGCTCAAGGAAGACGCTCATATCCTTCCCTCCCTTTACGGCTTATCCCCCATCCCAGTCGGCGGTTTCAGGTGATAGTAGAGGACCTCAACGCGGGTAAACTGCCTCTGGGTGACGAGCTGTCCATGATCTTCCAGCCACGCACGTACCAGCTTCCGGCGATCCCAGGCCTCCTCCTCTGAGGCGACGAGCCACACCCCCGCGCGCCCGGAGAGCAGGCGACGCATCGCCTCATCAACCTCTTCAGGCGTGGCTCCCGCATTAGTGTAAGGGGGCTCAACGATGGGGACGTCATCCCCGGCATAATAGGCGTACGTGTGTCGGATGTACGGCATAATGGGCATGATCACATCATCAGGCTGGCGCTGAGCCTCCATCCAAGCCGCCGCCTGGCGAAAATCCGATTTAATGGGCACTTGGGTCTGGTAGCCCGTCGCCTGGAGGTTGAAGGCGATGACACATCCAAAGACCGCGAGGGCGATCCACCGGCTGTAGGAGGCCACCGCGGATACCCCTAACCCGGCCAGGATCCAGAAGGCGGGAGTGATCCAGATCAGATAGCGATCGGTGAACAGCGGCACCCGTAAGGATATGGCGAACAGGGCGAACACGGGAAACGTGAACCACAGCCCCAGCCACAGCACAGGCCCGCGGCGATGGCCGATCCAGGCACCTATGGGCCGACATTCCCCCATCCACAGCCCGGCCAGCGTTAAAAAGACGGCCGGCATGAGGCTCCACGCGCTGGAGACGGGGTAGAATCCTCGCACGAGCGCTAACAGGAGGACGACGAACATCTGATCTAAGGGGATAAAGGGAAAGCCCGGGTGAAACCATCTGGCGGTCAGCAGTCGATATTGCCATTTCACCAGCGGCAGGTAGGGCAAGACCAACCCCGCCAGGGCGAGACCGTATCCCCACCATCGACGGCGCTCCCTCGGCCAGGCGACGAGGAACCAGAGGGCGTGCAAGGGGATGAGGAGCACGGCCATGACATGGATATAGAAGCAAATCGTCGTGATCAGCCAGTAGAGCCCCCATCGCCAGAGATGTCCTTTCTGCAACGCGAAGACGAAGGTCAGGCTGCTCGCCAGGGCGAGGGTGGTGATAAGGGCATACATCTTACCGTCCTGGCTGTACCACGTCAGATAGGGATTCGTCGCCATGAACAGCCCGACGGCCAGGCTGGCCGGACGGGAGGCCCCTAACCGACGGGCCAGGATGACGGCCAACGGTACGGCGATCACGCCCGCCCATAGAGCGGCATAGCGCAGAGCATATTCGCTCTGTCCCGCTACGGCCAGCCACGGGCGCAGGAGGAGATAGAACAAGGGCCCGTTCTCCCCGGGGCGCCTGAACACGGCCAGCATCTCAGGCCAGGGCCGGGTAGCGAATCGGATCACATCGACCTCATCGCGCCACAGGCTCTGACTGGTTAACCCCCAAGCGCGCCAGGCAAAGGCCAGCCAGACGATGATCAGTAGGATCGCCCGCCGAGCGCGTCCTTGAGAGAGGCTCTGTATCATAGATCATTCCCTACATCTGGCGACGTCGCCCGCGTCGGTTCAGCCAGAAGAGGAAGAGAGGAATGGCCACAAGGATCAGGATCCCGCATCCTAACCACAGGTATCCTAACACGAGCGCCAGGGTCCGAAACAGGACGGCTAAATCGCTCGGAGGCGTCACCTCGATGGGAGCCAGCGGGATCTGGTGATCTCGCCCCTCTGATGAAACTCCGCTATCCTCTGAGGATGGCCCCTCTGATGCTGGCGGCTCCGATACCCCCGCAGCGGCGGGCGTTGGCAGAGGAGAATCCATCGAAGGGACGGCGGTCGGCATGGAGGTCTCGACCACAGGTGGGGATTGGAACGCGAAGCCGGCGACAGGGAGAGCCAGGTACGGAGAGGCCATCGCTATCACCATCCAGGCCATCAAGCCGACGTTGACGAGCGTGAGCTTGGAGGAAAAGCGGCGTCCTCGTATCACGTATACATCACCTTTCGTGCAAGATCTGAAAGCGGGCCCGCGACAGGTATAGATTATAACAAAAGCTCACGCCAGACGCCAGGAGGTCTCCCCTTAATGGAGGGCCATAGGCCGGTGTTCCACGAAAGCCTCAGCCCTTTGCTCAAAGGCCATTGACCAGCTCATAATAGAATTGAGTCGTCCCATTGGAAGGTTTTACCCCGAGCTCCTCCGCGAGGGCATCACGACATCGCCGATACCAATAGCTGACGCCATCTCGATCGCCCCTCAATGCGCACACCTGCATGAGGAGCATATAAGTCTCCTCCCGATAATTATCCAGCTCCAAGGCTGATTCGAACAAGGCCGCGGCCTCCTCCAGATCATCACCGTCGGCCTTGATCTTTCCTAGCTGGAGGATCGCCTCCAGGCATAATCTCCGTAGCGCCTCTCGCTGAGGGACACACCAATCCGAATAGAACTCGACCAGGAAGTCTCCCTGATAGAGGTCCAAAGCCTCTTCCAGGATCCTCTCCCGTTCTCTCAAGGATAGATCTGGACGGCGTGCCTGGTAGATTAACTCTTGGAACATGTCCACATCATACCAGATTTCGAGCTCGGGGTTTAAGCGATATAGCCCATCCTCATACAGTAAGACATCCTGGGCGATCGCCCGCCGGAGTCGGTAAACCGTGGAATGGAAGTTGCTATTGGCTCGTTCCTCGTCAAGCCCTACCCAAAATGTGTCCACGATCTGTTCCTTGCGAAGCGGATAGCGATGCTCTAACAGATAAAAGAACAGCTCGCGCGTGACGACGGATCCCCACACCGACCGCTCGAGCAGATGGCCATCCTTCACCACCCGGGACGGCCCCAGGGCGAAAGCCAGCAGATGCATCTTCTGAGAGACCATCCTGACTGCGGGCAAGGCGGCAACCTTCGCCCGCCCCACCTGCTCGAGGCGCTCACATACCTTACGTAGATGGCTGAGCCCCACCTTCTGACGCACGGCGTAGCGATACAGGGGCAAAAGCCGCGTCCCATCGATGAACAAGAACTGATCGCTGCCCGTTTGATCGACGATCTCCAGGGCAAGCGTCAAATGCCGGAGGGCCTTCTGTTTACGCAGGCTGATGAATTCCAGATAGGCCAGTTGCAACGCCGCGCGCGCCAGCTCACGCCGGGCTCCCCCACGTTCAAACAGAGTATATGCCTGCTCCAGGTGTCGCCGCGCGGCGGAAAGCTTGCCCGTATCACATGACAGGGCGCCCAAATTCAACTCGCAAAGGCCAACCTCATACCTGAAACCATGCTGTTCAGCCAGGAGAAGGGCCTGTTGCAGCAGTTCCCAGGCCATTGACCACTGCCCTTGCATGCGATAGGCATCGCCCAAGGCGGCCATGGCATAAACAGCCACCCGTGTTTCGTGGATCTGCTGAGCGGCCCTTAAACTGGCCTCATAATCTCGGATCGCCTTGTCCAGGCGGCCTATATCGCGATGCAGGTCTCCCCGTCCTGCCAGCGCATGGGCCTCAACCCGGATATATCCAGCCTCTCGCGCTTTATAGAGCACCTCTTCGAATATCCGCTCGGCCTCGGCATATCTGCCACTGTAGTAATAATTTCGGGCGAGACTATTGAGCGCGCTCACCAGGGCCCATGGCCGATCGGCCATCTCCCAATAGCGCAGCGCTCTTTGCAGGTAGCCCAGGGAACGGGACACATCACCCATCATCTGGTATATCACACCGAGGTCGTAGTACACATAGGCCTCGTTTTCCCTGTCCCGCGCCTGGCGATACAAGTACAATGCGTTCTCAAACTCGCGCGCACTCTCGGTGAACTCGCCGCGTAGCCCATAACAGGCACCCAGAACATGATGAGCCGACGCGATCGTCGATATGCCCACGTGATCGCTCGTTTGCAAGACGGCCTGACAATCCGCGATAGCCCCCGTCAGGTCCCCCATCAAGCGGAGCACGTTCCCGCGCTCGACCAAGATGCGGGCTCGCCGGTCGAAAGTTCGCTCCTCTTGCAGTCCCTGATAAGCCTCGTTCAGCAGCTTAAGCGCTTCGTCGAGATCCCCCAGCTCCGTGTAAACCTTGGCACGCCAGAGCTTCAACATCGGATGCTGATCGTACGTCTGCTGGGGGAGCATGTCGATCCACCGTGTCAGCGTACACCACTGGCCGCGCTCATACATCCTGGCGGCGATCTGTTCTACAAGCTGGGCGGCCAGATTCGGACATTCCGCCTCGATATAGTGGTAGATCGCGGCGTCCCAACGCCTTTCGCATTGATGCAATTGGCCCGCTAGGCGATGCAGCTGTCGATAACGTATGGGGAATTCCGTCCGTAGTTTCTGTTCCAGGAACTCGCGAAAGAGCGGGTGATAACGGAACCACTCGCCGGGCCCTTCTAACCGGCTGATGAAGAGATTGCGCGCCTCAAGCCGGTGGAGCATGGCAGCGCTGGTATCGATGCCTAACAAGGCATCGCAGAGGGTCGGCGACATCTCCCGCAGGACGGAGGTGAAGAGGAGAAAATGCTGGATATCCTCTGGCTGACCCCGGAAGACTTCGTTGGCCAGGTATTCGAACAGCTGGCCTCCTACTCCCTGAACGCGAGCCAGTGACTGAAAGAGCCCCTGCCATAGGGTATGGGTGGTCAGGAGGATGCCCGTGATCCATCCTTCGCTTCGGTCAGCTAGAGCTCGTGCCTCCTCATCCGAGAGGTTTAAATGATAGTTCCGCTGGGCCAGCGCCTGAATCTCCGCCGGCGTGAAGCGGAGTTCCCTCACCCCAAGTCCTGCTACCTGGCGCTGGGCCGATAACGCCGTGAGGGACAGGAGCGGCGGCAACGTGCGAGATGCCAGGATGAAATGGCAATGATCCGGCAGATATCGGATCAGCCGGTTGACGATGGTGTTCACCAGGGGATTCTCGCCCACCTCTTGGTAGTCGTCCAGGATGATGACCACATCTTGATGAACCTGGTCCCGCATCTCATTGATCAGCAGATTGACCGCGGGTTCCAAGGCGGGCTCGGAGCTCTCTCGTAATAATGCGAGCGCGCGCTGACCGATGTTCGGGAAATGCTGGCGGAGGCTGGCTATGAAGTATTCCATGAAAAGGCAGGGGGCGTTATCGGAGGGCTCCAGGCTGTACCAGCAAACGGGCAGATCGGTGGCGTGGGCATAATGGATCAGGAGCGAGGTCTTGCCATACCCCGCGGCCGCGGAGATCAGGATGAGCTTGCGGTCGATATGCTCGTGGAGGAAATCCACTAGCCGGGGGCGGTACAACAGATCCGGGGACAGCCTGGGCACTAAAACCTTCGCGATGATGAGGGGCGTCGATGCCACGGGCGTGATCTCCTCCCTCGTGCTGCTCGATCTCCTGACGCCAAAAGCGGAGTGCCCTATCTACTGATCGACGGACCCTATCCCAACCTGAGGAATCACCTGTGGATCTCAAACCACATCTGAGGGCAAGAACATCATCACCCAGCTCACAACGATACCACACACACTTACATTTTTAGAAGGTTCACCACGAAGACACCAAGATACTAAGGAGACTTCACATCGACGCTACTCAGACGCGCTCCCGGATCTCTTCTAAACGCACACCATCAGAGGAGAAGATCGCCTCGAACTCTTCTTCCTCTATCGTCTCCTTTTGTATGAGAAGCTCGGCGATCTTATCTAGCTTCTCGCGATGGTTCAACAGGATGGTACGCGCGCGCTCATAAGCCTCTTCCACGAAGCGGCGCACCTCCTCATCAATCGCCTGAGCCACTTCCTCCGAGTAATTCCGCTGCTCGGCGATCTCGCGGCCCAGGAAGACCAGCTCGTCCTTCTGCCCAAACTGCAGCGGACCAAGCCTGTCGCTCATGCCGAACTCGGTGACCATCTTACGCGCCAGCTTGGTCACCCGCTCCAGATCGTTCGCCGCTCCCGTGGTCACCTCGCCGAAGACGATCTCCTCCGCGGCTCGGCCGCCCAGCAGGCCGGCCAGCTCATCACGATAGCGCTCGCGGCTATTGAGCACGCGATCCTCTTCCGGCAGAGGCATGGTATACCCTAAAGCCATGCCGCGCGAGACGATGGAGATCTTATGGACTTTATCCGTATGTGGGAGCATCCTCATCACCAGGGCGTGGCCGGCCTCGTGGTAGGCGATGATCCGCTTCTCCTCATCCGAGATCAGCCGACTCCGCCGCTCCGGCCCCGCTACCACCCGCTCAATCGCCTCCTCAAACTCCTCCATCCCAATCGCCCGCTTGTTCCGCCGCGCCGCCAAAATCGCCGCCTCATTCACCAAATTCTCTATATCCGCCCCCACAAACCCAGGCGTCTCCCGC
>DUEN01000068.1 GCA_011176545.1 Caldilineae bacterium
GCTGAAGCTCCTGAACGATGCGTTCCACCACCTCTGGCAGTGTTTCCGAGACCGGCCGCGGACAGCCTATCGGCGTGATGGAGGGTATAGCATGAAATCTCTGTCGCGCTTCAGCCGAGACCTGTTTGGGCAAAGTCCACCTCCGGCCCCTACGAGAAGTGGATACTTCGATGTCATTGTACCATAATCTGTCATGATTGACTCATCTACTGACCCAAAGAGGTACAACGCACCTCTATGGGTCAGTAGGATCCCGCCTATTCCTGCCCCATTAGGCGGTTGGTCTGTGATACGAGGTAGACGAACTCGGTCACGTCGGCATCGTCGGGCATGGCCGCGCTCAGCCGCTGAGCCAGCGCCAGCACGTCCTCCAGCTTGGTGTTCTGGGCCCAATAGCTCTCTCGCAACACCTCGGCGAACTCGGCCACGGCCGCGTCCAACTGAAAGCTGAGCGGGGCCTCCTCAAACGTCGGCAGGATATCCGCCGTTTCCAGTGACTTCTGGATCTCCGCTACCTCGCCCGTGTCCGGATCTTGATACCGCACGAATACGGTGGCCACGCGGCCCTCAGCCTCATCATGTAGCTTGAACTCATACAGCGCCGTCACGCTATGCCCGGCGCCTACCTCGCCCGCGTCCACGGCGTCATCCCGGAACTCCTCCGCTCGCAGGCGGCGGTTCTCGTATCCTAGCAACCTGAACCGGCTCACCACCTCTGGGTTGAAATCGACCTGGACCTTAGCATCTTGCGCGATGACCTGAAGTGTGCCCGTCAGGTTCTCCACGAAGATGCGCCGGGCCTCCGCCAGTGTATCCACATAGGCGTATGATCCATTGCCGTTGTCCGCTAGCTGCTCCATGAGCACGTCGTTGTAATTACCCATGCCGAAACCCACCGTGGAGAGGGTCACCCCATCTGCCACATAGCCGCGAATCTCCTTCAAGATACCTTCAGCGCCAGTACGTCCCACGTTCGCCACGCCATCGGAGCAGAGGATCACCCGGGTGATGCGACCCTCTGCCAGCGTGCGGACGGCCATCTGATACCCCAGCCGCAGTCCCTCCTCGGCGTTGGTCGAGCCGCCGGTCTGCAACGATTCGATGGCGGAGATGATGATATCACGATTCGAAGCTGGGGTGGGTTCCAGGATGACCTGAGCTCGCGAGCCGTAGACGACGATCCCCACCTGGTCGGTTGGACGTAGCTCATCCACCAGCAGACGTAAGGCTCGCTTTACCAGCCCTAACCGATTTTCCCGGGCCATGGAGCCGGATACATCAATGACGAAGATGAGCGAGGCGTCCTTGCGGTCCTCAGCGAGGATGTGACGCCCCTGCAGGCCAATGCGCATCAGACGGTATTTCTCCCCGCGGAAGGGGGCCGGGGCTGCGTCGAGCTGGATGGCAAACGCGCCCTCCTCTGGCTCAGGATAGTCGTGCTTAAAGTAGTTGACGAACTCCTCCACGCGGATGGCCTCCGGCGGCGGCATGTTCCCGTCAGTGATGAAACGGCGCACGATGGTGTAGGATGCCGTGTCCACGTCCATGCCAAACGTGGAGAGGTGCTCATCCTCCGTGTCGATGAAGGGATTTACGCCATAGGTCTTGAAAAAGGTAGCGTCATAAGGCTCAGCGTTGGGCGGGGTCGTGCCGCCGACGGCCATCGGCGGCGCGGCAGCTCTTTCCAACATAACGGGTGGCGTGGCTTGAGGAGCTGGGGCCAGCCCAGCCGGCGCGCAGGCGAAGGTGAGCACGACCATCGCCGCGATGACCCAACGCAGATAGGGGGGAGCAGCTCGTATCGTCATGAGAACCTCCTTGGATAGAGGGCGCCCGAATGAATGATCCATCGTGGGGGAGATCGCCGGATTCACCTTTGGGACGCTGAGGAGAGAGGTTTAGTTCCCGACATACTTCGCGCCGAAGAGACATAAAGGCCGAGCGCTCGTGACGCCCGGCCTTGGGAAAGAGATCTTTCAGCTTCTAAACCGATGACGGGGCTATGGGATCAGATGTGAAGGCTACGAGCTGGCCGCCGCGGCGGCGATGGCGCCGCCGATCGCGCCCAGGATGGCGGCGAAAACGATGTTGCTGATGCAGCACAACCCCGCGCTTAACGTCACCATGAGCGGCGAGAAGATCATCTGTGGATCGATCCCTGCCTGATGGTACATATCCAGGAGTTGTGGGGGCAGCCCGCGGAGGGCAGCCTGCGGCCCACCCATCATCATGAACACCAGCGGCGTGACGATCATGTTGACAAGGCCATAGCCCAGGCTGGTGATCGCGCCCGCCACGGCACCCGCCCCAGCACCAGGCCCCGCCGACCGGGGAGCTGGCAGCCGCAGCGCGGCGAAGACCCCTACCCCCGCGTAGAGGACCAACGCTAAGGGGATGGCGAGGCAGCCGATGAGTGGAACGGCGGATAGAAGCCCGAGACCTGCTCCCAATAACGCGCCGATGAGCCCTATCTGCCATGTGCTCCGTTGCATGAGCCTCTCTCCTGCTCAGTCCTGGGATTGTTGGGGCGTCTTTGTCTTGCGGGATAGCCTGTCCAACACCCGATCGATGGACGCGATCAACTGTGATGGAGCAAATGGTTTGATGAAGTAATCGACGACTCCGGGGGTACGCAACCCCTTCTCTCGTTCCTCCAGGCTCCCGCGCGCGGTAATGATGATGATCGGGACATCCTTGAGCTGGGGGTCCGCCATCATCTCACGATGGACGGCCCACCCATCGACTTCGGGCATCATCAGGTCAAGCAGCACCAAGTCCGGGCGACGCGTTCGCATGAGCTCTAAAGCTTCCTTGGCGCTGTTGGCCTCCATGACTTCCACGGGGCGGTGCCGCAGCGCCAGCCGGATGAGGTCGATCATCTCCGGCTGATCTTCAACATACAGAATGCGCCATGTCCTCTCTGCCATGATGTTCATCCTCACGCAAATTCCCTCTCCGTCCCGAGAGGCGTTCCCTACTACCAATGCAGTTTAGCACATCCTGTAAAGGTTGTCTATCGGTTGTTGGTCCTTACTAAAGAGGAGCATTTCATTTGATGAGCCACATGACGCGCTTTATCCGGGGGACTAGGGAGGTGGAAGTATTCAGCGCGCATAACAGAGAGACTATGGAGATGAGTCATCCCCCTCTTCCGTCTCTTCTTCCTCTCGGATGATAGGGAGTTTCCCTTCCGCTTGGAGACGAGCCAGGTTTTCTAATGCCGCCTGGGCGGCGGCCTGCGCGGCCAACTGCTTGCTCCGTCCTTCCCCCTCGCCGTACACGACGCCGTCGATCACCGCTTGTACGGTGAATTCCTTGGCGTGGTCGGGGCCGCGCTCGCTCACCGTGCGATAATAAGGCGTGATCTGGAAATGGGCCTGGCTCCACTCTTGCAGTCGGCTCTTGGCGTCCTTATTCAGCGCCTCCTGCAGCACGTGATCCAGCTCGGGCTCGATGAAGGGATAGATAAATGCCTTGACGGCCTCCAGTCCCTGATCCAGGTAAAGCGCGCCGATGAGCGCCTCAAAGGCAGCGCACAACGTGCCTGGTCGATTGCGCCCGCCGGTTTCCTCCTCCCCTCGTCCCATGAACAGGAACTGACCCAGGCTGATCTGGCGAGCGAATCGGGCTAGCGTGTCCCGTCGAACCAGTGCCGCCCTCATGTTCGTCAGCGGCCCCTCACGTTGTTCAGGGAAGCGGTGATATAGAAACTCCGCCACCAGAAAGTCTAGCACGGCGTCGCCAAGGAACTCTAACCGTTCATTATCGGCCAGGGGAAAATCAGGGCTCTCATTCAGAAACGATCGGTGAGTGAGCGCCCTTTGGAGCAGTGTCTTGTCATTGAAACGAAGGCCGGTATGGGCCTCAAATCGTTCGATCGTTTCCGTGATCCTTAACAAGCTATATCCCTTTCTGCCTGATCTGCGAGAGAGGGAGATCTGTGCCATCATCTTCATACAACTATGCTATCACAAACTTTCCGTTGGGGCAATTGCCTTCATGCTCTCCTCTCGGATCAGCTCGACGATCTCTCTCTTGATCTCCATAAATTCAGGGGACATCTCGATCGCATAGTCACGCGGCCTGGGAAGTGTCACCTCGATCTCCCGTTTAATGCGTCCCGGCCGGTTCGTCATCACATACACGCGATCAGCTAGGAAGATGGCCTCATCGATGTCATGAGTGACGAATAGGATGGTCGTTTTGTGCTGCTCCCAAACTCGCAAGAGCAGTTCTTGCATCAGGCCACGGGTCTGCGCGTCTAACGCGCCGAAGGGCTCGTCCATGAGCAGGATAGAGGGATTATAAGCCAACGCGCGAGCGATGGCCACGCGCTGTTGCATCCCACCTGATAGCTGGCTAGGATATGCATCGGCGAAGCCCTCCAGCCCGACCAGCCGGAGGTGCTCGCGGGCGATCTCATCTTGTTCCTTGCGAGAGAGGTTGAGCTTGCGCAGCGCGAACTTCACATTATCGAGCACCTTCAACCAGGGGAACAGCGTGTATGATTGAAAGACCATGCCCCGATCCGCGCCCGGGCCATCGATTTGACGTCCGTCTACCTCAATGGTGCCACTGGTGAGAGGGATCAGACCGGCGATCAGGTGTAGTAACGTGGACTTGCCACAGCCGGAGGTGCCGACGATCGTGACGAACTCATTGGTCGCCACGTCCAATGATACCCCATCTAGGGCCACCAGCGGCCCTTGCCTCAGGTGGAAGACCTTCTTGACATCGCGGGCGCGTAACTTAATTGGATGGCTCATCCTGATCGACCTCGCCTCCAAGGGAACAGGCGGTTATATAGAGCCTTGAAGGAGAAGTCCGTAATCAGGCCCAGTAGTCCGATGACGATGATGCCCAGGATGATCCGTTCCGTCTGGAGATACCGCTGCGCGCGCATGATGCTATAGCCCAGGCCCGATGAGGCGGCCACCAGCTCGGCTACCACTAAGTACGTCCACGCCCAACCCAGCGTGATTCGCAACGTGTCCACGATCCCCGGCAGTGAATATGGCGTGATCACCTGGGCGAGGATCTCCCACTTACTGAGGCCAAACGTATATGAGACGTTGATTAGGTCTTTGGGGACGTTCTTGACGTTGTCGGCGATCATCAACACCTCTTGGAAGAAGGTACCAATGAAGAGGATAACGAACTTCTGGGTATCGCCCACGCCGGCCCATAGGATCGATAGCGGCACGAAGGCTACCGCTGGCATGTAGCGGATGAAGTCGATGGGCGGCTCGAACAAGGCCTCGAAGAACCGGAAGTTGCCCATGAGCACACCGATAGGCAAGGCCACGAGGGTGGAGATCAGCCAACCGACCATGATTCGATAGATGCTGGCTCGGGTATCCGCCCATAGTGAGCCATCTCGGGCGCCTTCAACGGCCGCATGGAGGATCGCGGTCGGCGTGGGGAGGAAGATAGGGCTCACGAATCCGCCATAAGTGAGCACACACCAGGCGATGAAGAGTAAGATCAAGAAGATCGTGCTAGTCGCCATGTAGTGACGGCGAGGAATCTCCTCGCGCAAGGCCAGCAGCTCACTCAATGTTCCTCTCCTGGCATCTAGGTTTCAGAGTACAGGACGAGAGGACGAGCTAAGCATCGTCCCCTCGTCCTGCCACCTTCGATTTCTGTCCTTACGGCAGATACGATGGGTCGAGTACATCCTCTGGATCGGGGACGCTTTCCACTGCGCCTGAAGCCAGCAGCACTTGCATGACCTCACGATAGGTCTCCTGGATCGGCCCGGCGAATTGTTCCTTATTCTCGGCCAGGTCGTAGAGCTTGATCCCCTTCCAGGCGACCTTAAACTCCTCAATGTCGCTGCCCACCGCGTCGGCGATGATCTGCTGGCCTTCCTCCGGATGCTCCCTCAGGAAATCAATGGCATCTTGCCAGGCCAACAGCATGGCCCGCACCTGATCCCCTTTCTTCTCCAGGACGCTTTGGGGGAAGGCTAAGAAGTCGCCGATGAGGCCAGGCTTCACTGCCGCGCTGTAGATGATCCGGTAGCCCTCGCCCTTGGCCAGCGCGGCGGAGATGTAGGGCTCGTAGGTGACGGCCGCGTCCACCCGGCCGGCGACGGCCGCCGCGCCCGCATCCGCGGCTGGCATGGGCACCACCTCGATGTCATCCTTGGTCATGCCGTTTTGCATCAGCGCATAGCTGAGCAGCAGATCGCTGGTCGTTCCCTCCTCGAAGGCCACCCTCTTTCCCTTGAGGTCAGTGATGGCCTCTATGCCGGGGCCCGCGATAATGGCATCCGCCTCGAAGGAGGCATCCTCCAGCAGGACCAGCTTCAGGTCCACGCCGGCGTTGATGAGATAAGCGGACGTATGGGTCGCGATGTTGGCACCGTCAAACTGGCCAGCGGCCAGGGCCGCGTTCAAATCCTGGTCCGTGACGAAGTCGATGAGTTCTACATGGATGCCGTGATCCTCGAAGAACCCTTTCTCCTTAGCGATCCACCAGGGGCCGTATCCGATCCACGGCTGAGTCCCGATCTTCAACGTAGGCATCTCTTCGGCTGGCATGGGCGTCGCCTGAGGTGCCTCCGCTGGCGCGGGGACTGCTGTAGGGGGCGCACAGGCCATGACCGCCAGGACGATGGTGAGTGACAGGCTGACGATGGAGAGAGTGCGTCGCATAGATTCTCCTCCTTCCTCCAGAGTCCTTTTTGTTCAGTCAGACAGGTTGTGAACCTGTGGGGGACTTTTCAGCCCTGATCCGGTCAGGGTGACGACGACGATCTCTTCGGAGGCGATGTGAGGGCGCAGGCTGTCCAGTACAGCTACGGCTGTGGCCGACGTGGGCTCGACATAAATCCCCTTATGCGCCAGCCGCTCCTGTGCGGCGGCGATCTCTTCCTCGCTCGCGGTCAGGACAAGCCCCTGACTCTCTCGCAGCGCCTGAAGCAACGCCCGGCTCCGCACAGGCCGCACGATGGCGATGCCCTCGGCGACCGTCGGCTGGGAAGGGACCGGGTTGGCCTCGTCTCGGTTGGCTGCCATCGCTGAGGCCAGCGGGGCGCAGCGTTCCGCCTGGGCAGCCACCAGTCGGGGCAGCCGATCGATGAGGCCGGCGTCGGCCAACGCCTGGAACCCACGCCAGGCGCCCAGGAGGAGCGTGCCCTGGCCCACGGGCGTGACGAACCAATCTGGTGCGCGCCTCCCTAGCTGCTCCCAGATCTCCCAGGCAATGGTGGCCATGCCGACGAGCGTAAGCGGATGCCAGACATGGCTGGCATATACAGCGCCCGCGGCCGCCTCCGCCTCAGCCGCCCGGGTCGCTTCGATACGCGGCCCGGGTACCGGCACCAGCTCCGCGCCGTAGACGGCGATCTGAGCTCGTTTGGCCGGGCTGGCGTGAGCCGGGACGAAGATGCGGGCCCGGATCCCGGCCCGAGCGGCGTAGGCGGCCAGAGAGGCCCCGGCGTTCCCCGAGGAGTCATCGATCACTCGGGCCGCGCCGCGGGCGGCGATATCGTTGATGACCAGGGCTGTGCCGCGATCCTTGAAGGCGCCAGTAGGATTTAAGCTCTCCAGCTTCCAATGAAGCGAGAGCCCTTCCCAGGTATCGGCGATAAGAGGGGTGTATCCTTCTCCCAGGGTGATCGCGCTGCCGGGGGAGGATAATGGCAGCATGGCCTGATAGCGCCAGAGCCCTGGTTGACCCGGATCGATGGCTTGCGGGTCGAAGGGAGGTAGATCCATCAATTCGCGCGGCCCCCCGCAAGCGCAGGCCCAACGTTCGACGGGCCATGGCTCAGAAGCGCCGCAATGAGTACAGATCAGTTTCATGTCACCATCGCGTCGTCCTGCTCAGGTTGACCAGGCGGATTATAGCATAAAAGCCCCATGTGTGGTAGCACCACATTGAACCGCGGAGAGCATGTAGGGCGGGTTTCTTACCATCTATCTTGTGGTTGATATAGAAGTCGGCCCTATATATTGTGCCCCCACTACACAGGCACGGTGTCTTTGCAACAACCACGGTTGAGTGTAGAGTTACCCGATGTGTGAAACGCGACAAAACCCCGCTATGTCCTCTGGGGAAGGGCCTCGCGAAGGTCCCTGTAACCGATGAGGTGAACGCCGCTGCGTGCGAGCCAGTCCCAGAATGCCGGGTCGGTAAAGACCTCCCAGTCGGCGACGCGGCTTGTCCATCTATCCGTGGCGGTGATCGCCTTAATCTCCGGGAAGGGACAGGCCGGATGATAGAGGAGATGGGTCAACCCTGGGGGGAGGCTCTCGATGAGGTTCTGATATTGCTCTCGCCGCGTCGCCCCCGGCGCGTCGTAGAGATCTGTGACGCGATCGATGATGGGCATCGGGCTGTCTTGTCCGAATTGGTCGAGCAACTTCTTGATCGCGGACATAGTCTGGGGGGATATGTCATAGCGCCTGATGTTCTCCTCCGTGGGCCTGGGTATCATCACCGGGATGCCATATGTGAGCCCTAACTCGACATAAGCCTGAACCAGGCCGGGGTGGGCCACCGCTCCCATGTGCGTGTCGATGTGGGTGATGTCAAAGCCGAGGTTCAGGGCGTATTCCACCTGTGCCTGCATCTCGGCGATGGCCTCCGCGGGATCCATATGGGCGTGGAGGCTATCTACATCGGCCCAGAGGTATCCTTGCGCGTCGAGGAGCGTGCCGCGTGACGTGTGGGCGGATAGGGGACGCCAGCGATAGCCTCTCCATTCGCTGGTCAGGGTGATGTGGACGCCGATATCGACCTTCGGTTGCGCCTTGGCGAACGCGGCTAGCTCGCTCACCCAGGGACACGGGATCATGACGGAGCCGCTCGCCACCGGGGCTACGGCAGCGATGTCCATGAAGGCAGCGTTGACCGCATGACACATGCCAAGGTCATCTGCGTGGAGGATGATCACGCGATCATCCGGTTGAAAGCCCAGTCGGGCCAGGAAAGGGTTCATGAGGACCTCCAAAGTGATCGGGATGAAGTTGACCAGGTTTTGGACTCCTCATTGGACGAGGAAGAAAGGACCGTGTATCCTTCATCTAATGGGAATCCCTCTGGTCGCCGCGTCGAGCAAGGGCGATGACGCCTCGAGAGGATACAGAGGAGCTCTTGATTTGTCAAAGCGGAGCGGCCTTCAGAATTTCGGTGAAAGTTTTCGCTCATATTGGCATACACGATACATACAATGGCAGGCGCGCACGGCCGTGCGCCCCTACAACAGCATCAAATAGTAGGCACGGCGCCGCCATGCTCCTACAATATGGTGGCCAGGAAAGCAATGTCTTCTACCTCCAATTAGCGAAGTGAATACGAAAGGGCCAGACATGCCTCGCCTCCACCGTACTGGATGAGAAAGTTGCGCGATGGCAGGGATTATGCTGAAATGGAGGGTGGAAGAGAAGTACTATTTATTTGAAGGTGTGATATAATGTCAGTCGAATCGTTGGTTCATCTTCACCTCAGGGAGGGAATACATGTCTCAGCCAGTTGAGGCCGTCTTGGTTGGCGCCGGGAACCGTGGACGTGAGGCTTATGGGGCCTACGCGCTCCGTTATCCCCATCGGCTCAAGTTCGTCGCCGTCGCGGAGCCCATCGAGGAGCGCCGTGAACTCTTCGCCCGACAGCATAACATCCCCCCGGAGCGGCGGTTTGCCTCGTGGGAGGATCTCTACGCTCAGGGACAGCTGGCGCCGGCGTTGGTCAATTGCACGATGGATCGGGATCACGTGGCTTCCACGTTGCCCGCTCTGGAACTTGGTTATCATGTCCTGCTGGAAAAGCCGATGGCGGTCACGCCGCATGATTGCGTGCGTCTGGTGCGCGCTGCCGAGAAGGCTGACCGCATCTTACAGATATGCCACGTATTGCGGTACACGCCGTTCTTCGCGGCCCTATATGAGGTTGTGCACTCCGGGCGGCTGGGCGACGTGATGACGGTGGAACACAAGGAGAATGTGGCCTACTGGCACATGGCCCATTCCTTTGTCCGAGGGAACTGGCGTAACAGCCGGACGTCCAGCCCGATGATCCTGGCGAAGTCCTGCCACGATCTGGACATCCTGGCGTGGATGATCGGGACGCGTTGCCTGCGGATCTCCTCGTTCGGCTCGTTAACGCTTTTCCGCCCTGATCGTGTGGGGCCGGAGATTCCGGAGCGGTGCACCGATGGCTGTCCCATCGAGGATGAGTGCCCCTTCTACGCGCCGCGCATCTATCTGACCGAGTACACGGGCTGGCCCGTCTCCGTCATCTCTCTGGATACCAGCCTGGAGGCTCGGTTGAAGGCGTTGCAGGAGGGGCCCTATGGCCGCTGCGTCTATCGGTGTGATAACGATGTGGTGGATCATCAGGTCGTAGCCATGGAGTTCGAGAACGACGTCACCGTGGTCTTCACCATGCATGGGCACTCTCACAAAGAGGGGCGGACGATGCGCTACGACGGCTCGCGCGCCACGCTGCGGGGCAGCGCGGCCGAGAACGAGCTGGTCATCTACGATCACGTCACCGGCCGCGAGGAGGTCATCCATCCAGGGCAGATCGGCGGGGGCCACGGTGGCGGCGATACCGGTCTGATGAACGCTTTCGTGAAGGCAGTACGTAATCCCGGGCAGGAGGTACTGAGCTCGGCGCGCGCGTCGCTGCAGAGCCACCTGATGGCGTTCGCGGCTGAGGAGGCGAGGCTGACGGGGCAGGTGGTGGACATGGTGGCCTATGCCGAGCGGATTGAGGCGGAGGTCATGGCGGAGGAGGGATGAACGAGAAGCGGGTGCTCCTGTTGTTGGCCATCGCTGTGCCGCCCCCCGCGCTGGATGCCCTGGGGCCAGTGGTGGCGGAGCATACGGTGGAGACGCCGTGGGGGCGTATCGGCCCTATGGCTGAGCGAGCCTCGGGAGATGGCCCTGCGTTCCTTGTGCAGCCTTACTTCGGCCTCCCCACGCGGCTGGATCCCCGGGCGACGGTGTGGGCCGCGCGGCAGTTGGGCATCCAGCGCCTCATCGGATGGGATGCCGGCGTGGCCCTCAGCCGGTATCTGCATCGCGGGGATACCGTGATCGTGGACGACTACATCGATCACGTTCATCATCAGCCGACCACGTTGTTTGAGGAGTGGGGGATAGGCGGCATCGAGCAGGTCCCCGCGTTCTGCCCACAGATTCGGGAGGCGTTGCGGAAGGCCTTGCCTCACGCCATCGACGGCGGCGTTTATCTGGCCGTGGATGGGCCGCGTCGGGAGAGCAGGGCTGAGGCGCGGCTGTATCGCGCGTGGGGTGGGGACGTCATTGGGCAGAACCTGGTCCCTGAGGTGGCGTTGGCCAAGGAGCTGGGGTTGTGTTACGCCGGTCTGGTAACGGTCGTGGACCGTGCGGCCGATCTTCCGCCCGACGATGAGGGAGGGACCTTACGTGATGCGTTACGTACCGTCTTAGAAGCGCTTCCTAAGGTGGCTTGGGAGCTGGTGGGGGAGCTCTCGTGTCGTTGTCAGCAAGCCGGCGCAGGGGCATCAGAGCGTCGGCCATTGGTGGAATGAGATGGTGGAGACACGTGGCATTCGAACGGAGTGGGAGCTTCTCGAGGCGACCCGTTTATCGTTGGAAGTGTTTGGCGGTGATGGGGTCGAGGCCTCGGTACAGCGCAAGGTGAGGAGGATCCTGGCCCATCCCAGCTATCATCCGGAGCACGTGCGGGTCCGGGTGGCGGACGGGCGGATCGTGGCTCATCTGGTGGTCATCGAGCGGGTGATGAGGGTGGGGGCGGCCGAATGGCGCATGGGAGGGATAGGGGGTGTATGTACGGCCCCGGACTACCGACACCAGGGACATGCCACCGCTTTATTGAAGGATGCCCTGGAGTTCATGCGCGAGGCCGGGATGGACGTCACCCTATTACAGGGGATCAGCAACTTTTATAATCGCCTCGGATATGCCGTCGTGTGGCCGGAGACGTATCTCTCGATCCCCCTGGCGGACGCGCGAGATCTGCCCGCCGATCGCGCTTATACCATCCGACCAGTGGCTAAGAGGGACATCCCTGCTCTGGCGAGGCTATACGACGAGGCATGGCGATTGCGGCCGGGAGCGCTAGTGCGGAAAAAGGAGCACTGGCGCTGGTTCCTGGAGACATCATCGCCCATGTGGTTGGCGGTCGGACGCAAGAGACGGGTGCAGGGATACATCGTGGCCTCCGGGCATGCCCCCAACGAGGTCATCGAGCTGGTGGCGGCCAACGCGGGCAGCGCGTACGCGCTGGTGCGCCATGTCGCTGAGGTGACCCCCCAGGATGTGGAAGAGATGCGGATCCTCGCCGCCCGTGATGATCCCCTGGTGAGCTGGTTGCGCCGCGCGTGTCGGGTGAAGGTGGTCGAGAGGACCGTGCCCACTGGCGGGTGGATGGCGCGGTTCGTCAACCTGATCTCAGCGATGCGGAAGCTGCAGGATGAGCTGAGCGCCCGCTTCCTGCGGTCTCAGATGCAGGACTGGCGGGGGCGTGTGAACCTGGTGACCGATCTGGGGACGGTCGGGCTCTTCTGCCGATACGGCCGCGTCGTGGTGAAGGAGGTCGAGCCGACGGCCGGCATGACCTGTCGGATCCCTCAGGACCGGCTGATGCAGTTGATCTTGGGGTTCCGGACGATCTATGATGTGGCGGAGGATCCGGATGTCTCGGTGCCGGAGGTCGCGCGGCCATTGCTGCACACCCTGTTCCCCCCGACGGCCTCCTACATCGCCGGACTAGATCGATTTTAGATGGTATCCTCACAACAAGACTTTCCGCGTGAGCCTGAGAAGGCGGCCTATGTCCGTCGTATGTTCGCCGCCATCGCCGGGCGATACGATCTGATGAATCGTCTGATGACCGGCGGGCAGGATCGCGCCTGGAGACGCAATGTGGTCGAAGTGGCGTCCCTGCCCCCGGGCGGGTGGCTTCTGGATGTGGCGACGGGGACAGGGGATATCGCCTATGAGGCATTGCGTCAAGTCCCCGATGCCCATGTGGTAGGGGTGGATTTCACCCTCGAGATGATGCGGATCGGGCGACGTAAACGGCGTCAGGGATATGTGGCATTCGTGGGGGGAGATGCCTGCCGGCTCCCCTTCCCGGACGACACGTTCGACGTGGTGACCTCGGGATTTGGCATGCGAAACGTGGTGGACATCAGGGCCGCGTTCGCCGAGCAGCGACGGGTGGCCCGGCCGGGCGGCCGGGTCGTCTGTTTAGAGATCACCCCGCCAGCGAAGGGCTTATGGGGGGCTTTATATCGGCTCTATTTCTTTCACCTGGTGCCTTTTATCGGCGGCTGGATCACGGGGCGGCCGGATGCGTATGCCTATCTCCCCCGTTCTACGGAGCGGTTCCCGGCGCCGGAATCCTTAAAGGCGATCATGGAAGAGGTGGGACTGCGCCATGTGCGTTATCGTCGGCTGATGATGGGCACGGTGGCCATTCACCTGGGGATCAAGTGATGTGAGGGGGAGCCTATGAACGGATACGAACGAGTGATGGCGGCCATAAGTGGTGTACGCGGCGCAGAAGTTCCGGCTGGGCCGTTGTTAATGACCTTTGCAGCGGCTCACATCGGCGTCCCTTACGATCGCTACGTTCAGGATGCGCGGCTCCTGGTAGAGGCCCAGTGCGCTGCGGCGGAGGATTACGACCTGGACATCGTCACCGTCTGCTCAGACCCGGTGCGAGAAGCGCACGCCTGTGGCGTGAAGTGTAACTTCCCGGAAGATGGCGTACCATCGGCAGCCGAGCCGCTCATTCGGGACCCGGGCGATCTGGCCCGGTTGGAGTTGCCCGATCCGGAGCGGGCGGAACGTATGCGCGATCGCATCGAGGCTGTGCGGCTGTTTCGAGAGCGTGTAGGAGGGCAACGCGCCATCTTGGGCTGGATCGAGTCGCCCTTCCAGGAGGTGACCATCCTCCACGGGTTGCAGGAGACGATGCTGGATATGATCGACCGTCCCGATTTCGTGCATCGCATGCTCTCGTTTGCCGTGCAGATGGAGATCCGCTTCGGCCTGGCCCAGGCAGCCGCTGGCGCTGACATCATCGGAGCAGGAGATGCGGTGGCCTCCCTCATCTCGCCGACGCTTTACGAGACCTTCAGCCGGCCCTACATGAACCAGGTTTGCCAGGCGCTGCAACGGGCAGGCGTCAAAGTGAAGTATCACGCCTGCGGGGATACCCGGCACCTCCTGCCATCATTTGGCGGCGTTGGGGCGGACATTTATAACCTGGAGGCCGACCTGACTCTCGCGCGTCGTCACTTGGGAGATGGCGTTTGCCTGAAGGGAAATGTGGATACCGTCGAGTACCTGTTGGAAGGCACGCCCGAGTCGGTATACGAGGCAGGCCAGGCAGCGATCCAGGCCGCGGGAGGCTACGGGGTCATCCTCTCCGGTGGATGCGAGATCCCCAAGGCGACGCCGCCTGAGAACCTGCACGCCCTCGTGCGCGCGGCCAGGGAGTATCCGCATGGCTGAGCGCCTGATCGTGGCCTTATCCGGGGCCTCCGGCGCGATTTATGGTATCCGCCTGCTGGAGGCGCTGGCCGTCATGAGTGAGATCGAGACGCATCTGATCATATCCCCCGCGGCCAGGCTCATCATCGCCCAGGAGACGGACTGGGAGGTCGCGGACGTGGAGGCACTGGCCACGGTCGTGTATGACGATCAGGACCTTGGCGCGGCTATCGCCTCCGGGTCGTTCCAGACCTGCGGGATGGTCGTGGTGCCGTGTAGCATGAAGTCGCTATCCGCGATCGCCCATTCCTATTCCGCAGACCTGATCGCCCGGGCTGCCGATGTGACGCTGAAGGAGGGACGCCCCGTCGTGTTGGTGGTGCGGGAGACGCCGCTGCATCTGGGACATCTGCGGCTCATGGTCCAGGCGGCTGAGATCGGATGCGTGATCTTCCCGCCCGTCCCGGCTTTTTATGGCCGCCCGCGCACCGTGGACGAGATCATCGACAACACGGTGGGCCGCATCCTGGCGCGGCTGGGCATCGAGAACAACTTATATCACCGATGGCAGGGGATGGCGGATTCACGCGAATAAAGTGTGGCGACTTTCATCCTTCGTCTTTCGTCCATCGTCCTTCGTCCAGAGCTTTGGGAAGCCAGATGCCGGATACCTTACGAGACCGCATCGCCGAATTCCTCGCCGCGCACACGACGATGACGTTGGCGACGGTGGGGCCAGATGGCGCTCCCCAAGCCGCCGCCGTATTTTACGCGCCTGATGAGGCGTTCAATCTCTACTTCCTCTCGGAACCGGACTCTCGACATATCCGTAGCCTCTCCTTGACCCCCCGAGTGGCGGCGACGATCCATGCCGATGGCCAGGATTGGCGACGGATCACCGGCCTGCAGATCGAGGGCGTGGCCGGACAGGTAAGGGATGCCAAGGAGTTGGCTCATGCTGTCCAGATCTACGCAGCCCGCTTCGATTTCGTGGCCGGGCTGCTTACAGGCGTCGGGGAGAGGCCGGCGACGCTCATCGGCCCACTGGCTCGCTGTCGCTTCTATGTGCTTCGCCCCTGCTGGATCCGACTGATCGACAACCGAGTGCGGTTTGGATACAAGGAGGAGTGGCGGGTGGGCGAGTGAGCGAGTGGCGGGTATGCGGGTGTGCGGGTGTGCGAGTGTGCGGGTATGCGAGTAGCCGGTGAGGGCTCGCCATTGGTCAATACCCTGTCCCTATGCTAGAATGTGGCGGTTCTGCGGGAGTTGCCATGTTCGATGCATTGAGGTCGCCGCGTGGGCGACGTTATCTGAGTCAGGCGCTGAAGATCGCCGTCAGCATGATTTTGCTGGCGGCGTTGTTACGCGGGGTAGATTGGCGTCACATCCTGGTGGAGCTGCGGCGGGCTCATCCCGTCTGGGTAGGCGCCGCGTGGGCTCTGTTCGTCGCCGGGTTGGCTCTGCGGGCCTGGCGTTGGGATGTGTTCCTGGCTGCCTCTGACATTCATGTGCCAGTGAGCGTGCTCACGCGCTGGTATTTCATCGGCGGCTTCTTCAACACGGTGCTCCCCACCGGGCTGGGCGGCGATGTGGTGAAGACCTATGTGTTAGCTCGATACTCATCTCGCCCGGGCGCGGCCGCTGGATCAGTCTTCGCTGACCGCTTCTCGGGCATCCTGGCGCTCTTGCTGATCGGCGCGGTCGCGCTGCTGGTCGCTCCGGGCCTGGTGACGCCTCTCACGGCGGGGCTGATCTGGCTGCTGCTGGCCGGCGCGCTGGCTGCTCTGGCGGTAATGGCTCAGAGGGACCTGCGCGAGAGGCTGCGTCAGCGAGTGCCCGGTCTGGCACGCACCAAACTCGGCCAGGCCCTGCTGGACGCGATCCCGGCGTATGGGATCCGTCCTATTCTTCGCGCCCTGCTCATCTCCTGGATTTTCGACGCCCTTCTCATCGGCGTGAATCTGTGTTTGGCGCGCGCCCTTGGCCTGGATGTGGCTTTGCCCTATTTTCTCATCTTCGTGCCGCTCATCTCGGTGTCCGTCCTGTTGCCCTCGGTCGGCGGGCTGGGCGTGCGGGAGTTGAGCTATGTGGCCTTGTTCGGGCAGGCGGGCGTGGCGCCGGCCACCGCCACGGCCCTCTCGTTGCTCTATTACGCCGTGGTGGTGGGCTCCGGGCTGGTGGGAGGTCTTCTCTATATCCTACCGATGTCGGAGCCCTCGCCCGTGATATCCGTCTCTCGGAGGGAATGATCGGTGTCTGAGCAGGCGCCTGAGATATCCGTGGTGATCCCGCTTTACAACGAGGTAGAGAACATCCCCGAGCTGTATCGGCAGCTCACGGGCGTATTGGAGGGGATGGGCCGCCCGTATGAGATCATCATCGCCGATGATGGGAGCACGGACGGTAGCTTCGAGGTGTTGGCCGAGATTCACAAGCGGGACCCTCGCGTCAAGGTAATCCGCTTCCGACGCAATTACGGGCAAACGGCCGGGTTCGCGGCCGGTTTCGAGCGGGCGCGCGGGGAGTGGATCGTCACCATGGACGCGGACTTGCAGAACGACCCGGCGGATATCCCCAAGCTGATCGCCAAGGCGGAAGAGGGATATGATGTGGTGAGCGGCTGGCGGGTGCGTCGCCGGGATGCGCTGTTGACCCGCAAGATCCCTTCCCGGGTGGCCAACTGGCTGATCGCTCGGGTGACGGGCGTGCACCTTCACGACTATGGGTGCTCGCTGAAGGTCTATCACCGGGATGTGGTGAAGAACATCCGGCTATACGGCGAGTTGCACCGTTTCGTGCCCGCGGTGGCCAGCAGCGTGGGGATCACCGTGGCCGAGGTGCCGGTGAACCATCGCGCCCGGGAGCGGGGCCAGTCCAAGTACGCGGGACTGCGCAAGACGATCTCCCGCACGATCAAGGTCTTCCTGGACTTGTTAACGGTGCGGTTTCTGCTCAGCTATTCCACTCGGCCTATCCACATCTTCGGCACAATGGGGTTGGTCTTCTCGGGCGTGGGGGTGTTATTAGGGCTTTACCTGACGTATGAGAAGCTGGCGTTAGGGCATGACATCGGCACGCGGCCATTGTTATTGCTCTCTGTGTTACTGGTCATCCTGGGGATGCAGATGATCAGCATGGGGTTGCTGGGCGAGGTCATGGTCCGCACCTACTTCGAAGCGCAAAACAAGCCGATCTACGTGGTGCGGGAGATCTTAGAATAGACGCTCTATACATCGTGGCAGTCCCTGGCTAGCGGGAGGCAGGATATCAGGGTGCCATTTGCGTTCGTATTCCAGTGCCAGATAGCCTTCGTAGCCTGCACGCTCCAGCCCGATGATGAGTTCCTCCCATCTTACATCCCCCTCACCGATGAGCGCGGCGCGACGTCCCTCTGGCGTGAGTTTCACGTCCTTCACATGGACGTGGATGATCCAATCACGTTGCATCTGTAGTGCTTCCAGCTCATCGCCGGCGCGTTCCGCGACAATGTTCGCTGGGTCGAAGATGATGCCGACAGTAGGCGAGTTAACCTCTCGGATGATCTCGATCGTCTCGGATGCCGAGAGCGCGAGCGTGCCCGGGTGGTTCTCGATGCCGATGCGAATGTTGCGCGCCTGGGCGTACTCTGCTAGCTCATGAAGGCTCTCCAGCAGATAGGGAAGTGTCTCTCGCCCCCAGCCCTCGCGCGTCGTGCCGCCGTAGCAGCGTATGATGGAGAATCCGAGCTCCGCGGCTAGGTCGATGTAGCGCCTGAACTCGCCGCAGCGCCGCATGCGCAATGACCGATCGGGGGCGTTGAGATCGTGCACATACGGGGTGAGCGCGACAGGACACACGTCCGTGTCGCGTAGCGCCTGAACGAACTCTTTCCGCAAAGCGTTGGAGGCATCGAGCATGAGCCCGGAATGCTCGTCGCATAGCACCTCGATGCCCGTTAGCCCTATCTCGGCGAAGAAATACACCGCCGCCGGCGCCTTCAGCTCAGGCACCGCCATCGTATGACCGCATAATCTCCCGCTCCACACCTCCTGTTCCATCTTAACATTGAGCGCCCTTCCACATCTCTTTCTATCGCTTTCTGCTAACTTGCTGGCCGTCTTCTGCCAATCTCTGCTTTTTCACGGGAACCTCTTCATTTGTCTCTGCATCAACTGAGCTCGCACCCATGCCAGCGCGTCTCCTGGTGTGCCGATACGCAACCCCGATAAAGTAGCCACATTAGGATCATCGATGAAGTGACGCCGGTTAAGGGTCACCAGGTAGTCGGCCCTGGCTTTCATCGCTGCAACGATGATCGGCACGGCTTGAGGAGACGATACCCGCGAAGAGAGCACTGCTGTCGAAAAAGAGGTCAGGCCTGGGCATAGTGTTCTTTATAGTAGTCCTCGCGCTCGCGCTCCAGCGTTTCGAGCAGGTCCTCCAGGCTCACTCCCTCCTCGGCCATTTGCCGCGCTACAAGGATCGCCTCCTAACCACTTCGGCGTTGACGGGAGAGCAGCCACAACACGCCGAGCACACCTCCCAGTACAGTGAATGGGTGCGCACTGGCCCATAGCCCGATCCGTAACGCCTTACGGAACCGCTCCACCTGCTCAGCCATGTTTAACGGGGGGACGACGGGAAGATCCCAGTCAAAGTCCCTCAGCCGAGATAGGAATCCCTGACGTGCACATCCCTCCAGGCTGAACACATGGATATCGTGATTCCAGCGATGGGCCAATCGCAGGTCGCGAGCGAACTCATCCCAATCCAGGGGCGATGGATATGTCACGCCCTCGATCTCCACGCCTCCACCCGTGCTGCCGACGCCTATAGATTGGGCGTCCTTCGCGTAGCTCCATAAAGTGCCGGGGCCATGTGGTCGCATATAGCTGGTGTACAGCATCACCACCTCGCGGTCAGCAGGGATATCGACGATGCCGCCCAGGCGCTGGATCAACGTGGACCCCGCCTTGCGCTCGTCGAGGATGAAAGGGGCGATATAGCTATCGACGTGATAGCCATCGGCGCGTATCTGCGCCACCAGCGCGCTGTATCTGAGCTGCGCGCGGCGGAGTCCCTCTTTGTCCGCGAAGCGACGGAGCAGGATGGGGAGAAGCCGCCATCTGTTTACCACCAGGAGCCGCATCTCACGGATGTCAGGCTCGATATCCAGGCCGACGCCAGCCCAGCGAAGGTCGTGCTCGGCCGTCCATGCCTTGAAGGCGGTGTAGCGTCTGGCCGCCCACCGCGCGTTGCTCAGGTTGAACCAGTACCCCTGGCTTTTGGGCAGCAGTAGCCACGCGATAACGGGCACCCCGGCTCGATTCAACCGACGCACGACCTCGGCGCGCTCGGCGGTCAAGTCGGGAATACCCAGGCTGACGCTAGCCTTCAACGCGACGAGATCCTCTATGAGGGTCGAATCGGCGAAGAGATCCGGAAGTTCAGCCGTCCCAAGTTCACAAAAGAAGGTCAGTTGAGGTATTGTCATCGTCTGCTCCGGTTTATAGTTAATAAGAGAGAGAACATGTCTGAGAGCGTGTCAGGAGAAATACACCACGAAGTCACTAAGGCGCTAAGGAGGCGTCTAAAGAATGAAATCGGGGTCTCCCCCTTGTCTGGCAGGTCCTCCATTAAGGGATCATGTGTTTTTATCTCTTCTCTGCCTTGGGGCCTTCGCGTCTTAGTGGTTCCTTACATGCTCAGAGACGCTCTTTGCTCCACGCGGCGATCGAAAACGCGCCGCCTGGAGGGCTGTGGTGAAATGGTACCAAATCTGGCACGAATTGTACAGAAATCCTGAACGGCTAGGAGAATATCGCCGCTTTGACATCGGCGTGGATGTTATGTTACAGTAGGGATTGTATGTGTCTTGACCTCGAGGCCGGGGGGACTACGAGAAGTGAGGGAGGTCCTCCCAGGCCTTTTATGGGTTATCGAGGTGCAACGGAAAAGTGGAACATCGCATGTTTCGTGAGCGAAGGCTATCATAGGCGACAGGATACCATGTGGGCTATTCATGTTGTCTGCAGCTTTGCTGTAGGCAAGGCCAGGCGTTTTTCATGTGATCGGCGACAGTGGGAGCTACGGTTTGCAGACCCATTCCTCTAGTCGGGGAGCGCGCGAGGCGACCGTCTAAGGACCTCTGAGTTGTCCTAGGAAGCAGGGGTCCATGTGCCCTGAGCGCGAAGAACGTGCTCTAGGCGTTCGTCGTCACGTCGCTCCCCGACCGCGCGAGTTGGGGAGGCGATGGACATGTCTGTCCGCTCCTTTGCTATGGGTTGGATAGGATCGTCGAGGAACTATGTTGCAACCGTTGGTGATCAACGCGTTCGTGGGAATCGCAGGTTTGCTCGCGTTTCTGGCGATCTTCTATCTGTCGCCGGTGCGGAAGTCCCGACTATGGACGATCACCGTCACCCCCCTGGCTTCCATCATCGGGAGCGGGTTCCTGGTGGCCGCGCCACTTCTCTACGTGAACTTCGGGGATCTGGCGCTGCCGGCGATGGTGCTGATCAATCTCTTCGCCTTCGCCGTCGGTGATACCATTCGCACGAACATTCGATGCTTTGACAACCAGCAGGAGAAGTTCGCCCGGGAGACCCCCCTCCTCATCTCCCTGGAGCATCTCTCCGGCCTGGCTTTGGGTGTCTCCTACATCATCTCCATCGCCTTTTACATCTCCCTACTGAGCGGGTTCGCCCTGGAGGCCTTCAGGCTTTATAACGGCCTGGGGATCCGCGTGATGAGCACACTGATCCTGGCATATATCGGCCTGACGGGATATCGGGGCGGGCTTCATGGCATGGAGAGACTGGAGAAGATCGCCGTCAATTTGAAGATGTCCATCATCGGCGGGCTGATCTTGGTGCTCATCGCTTACAACCTAGAGTTCGACGGGCGGACGTTGACCTTCCCGGAGCCGGATTTGGGATGGTATAGCCTCCGCATCCTAGGCGGGATGTTGTTGATCACCCAGGGGTTTGAGACGGTGAAATATTTAGGAGGTGAGTACGCTCCGGAGCCGCGCGTAAAGGCGATGGTGCTGGCGCAGATCATCGCCGCGGTGGTCTACGTGATCTTCGTCCCCCTGGTGGCTGTATTGGTGCCGGGCGTCGAGATCACCAACGAGACGGCCATCATGAAGATCGCGGGGAAGGCCGCTTACGGAATGGGGACGATGCTGGCGATCGGGGCGATGTTCAGCCAGTTCGGCGCCTCCGTGGCGGATACGGTAGGCACCGGCGGCCTGCTGGAGGCGGAAACGAAGGGCCGGTTACCCAGACGACGGGCTTATGTCCTCGTCACCATCGTGGCCATCTTGCTCATTTGGGCTTACGATGTGTATGGCGTGCTGACGCTGGCCTCGCGAGCGTTCGCCCTCTACTACGGGCTGCAGACGCTCATCGCCATCGGGGCAGTATGGGCTCAGCCGCCATCGATAGGGCGCACGGTGCGGTTGATCTTGTATCCGTTCCTGGCGGTCGCTTTGTTCTTTATCACGATCGCGGCAATCCCCGCTCACTAAACGGGCGCCCGTCGGGGCGCGATGGAGATCTTATATAGCGAGGAGCCTGGCCTCCATGGACATCGGGCGGCCAGGCTCTATCGCGTGAGATGGGGCTTCGTAGCTGTTCTGGGATATAGAGGTAAGGGTACTTCACGGCTGTGTAGGAACAGCGACGCTAAGCTGGCCTTTCACAGTGGGCGCAGCACCGCTGCGCCCCTACTACTACCTGCTCGACGGCTAGATCTTTCCCGTAATCCTGAGCCATTACGAGACCCCAAGCTCTGGACCTCCTTATCAGCCGATGGTATACTCAACGTCGGAACGGCTCCTTTCATCACATCTTCGTCAGTAATGGTGAAGCGGTATGCGGCCTGAGGAATTCGATCGGTTGGTGGCTGAAGCATTAGAGGACCTGCCCGAGGAGATCCTCAGGCGCCTGGATAATGTCGCCATCACTGTGGCCGATTGGCCCACGCGGGCGGAGCTGAGACGAGCCAACATCCCTCGCGGGGGGACGCTCTTCGGGCTGTATGAGGGCGTCCCGCTGACCAAACGCACAACCCATTACGGTCTGGTCCCGCCGGATAAGATCACGCTCTTCCGTGGCCCTCTGCTGGCTTTTTCTCGCGATCCGGAGGAGTTGCGCGCGCAGATACGCCGCACAATCGTCCATGAGATCGCCCATCATTTTGGCATGAGCGAGGAAGATATCCGGCGACTGGGCTATTGAGCATCCTGACCCCCGTCCTCTTGGAGGCGTGTATGCGACGTCAGTGGAAGCTATTATGGATCCTTATCTTCTGGGTATTATGGGGAGCCGCGTGTGAACCGGAGGATGTGAGCGAATTGCTCACCGCGGTTCCCACGCTGACCGCGCCCACTCCCTCGGCTACGTTGGGGCCTCCCATCATCATCGATGCCAGGGTGCGCAGTATCTCCACTGTGGTGGGCATGATCTCCATTTATCCCTCACAGGGGTTTGACCGTATCGTTGTGGGCCCGGACACCACCATCGTGGGATTGGGAGGACATCCCCTGGGGCTCGCTCAGATTCACCCCAACGACATTATCACCGTGTATGGTCCCCCTGTGGGAGATGGGCGTGCCTTGCAGGCGATGCGGATCGCTGTTCGGCCTGCTTACATCTCGCAGGCGCAAAGCGGGGCCTCCGAGCCGGCCGAGAAGGTCATCACGCGCTTCTTCCAGGCCGTAGACGCGGGGCGCCTTAATCTGGCGTTACGGTTGCTTGCCCCGGTGGCGCGCATTCAACAGGGAGAGGACGCCTGGAAGGCCAGGCTGCGGGCCATCCAGGAGATCAGATTATTGAGCGTAGCCCGTGTGAACCAGGCCGCCTGGACACCCCACTGGCAGGAGTATCTGGTCACGATGCGGGTGAAGGCCGAGCCAGGCGGAGATTGGGAGCCCGGCGTGAGCCGGCGATATGTGGACGTGATACGGAGCACGGGAGGGCCGTGGCTGATTCTGGACGTGCGGCGCGAGCCGGGCGTGCCAGTGCAGAGGACGCGGCTGGAAGGGGTGCTCATCCGTGTGGATACGCAACGTCGCGTGCTGACGGTGCAGCCGCGAGGCCAGTCGCCGGTGGAGGTTGCCCTGACGGAGCACACGCAGGTGGTGGCCGACGATGGATGGTCGGTATGGCTGGACGAGCTGGAGCCGGGCATGGTGTTGACCGTGGAGGGGCTGCCCGCCGGTGATGGAGGCATCCTCCCGGACCGCGTCACGGTGTTCGGCGTCCCCGGGCAGCCCATGATAGCCCTGGAGCCATCGGAGGGCGCGGTGGGACAGACGGTGCGGGTGAAGGGGCGGAATTGGCCGCCGGGCGCTGAGCTCAAGATCTACGTGACGGTACCCACAGCGACCTTCCAGCCGAAGCCCATCGCCGGTGGTGTGGTGGAGCCGGATGGCCACTTCGATGTCCCGTTGAGCATCCCGA
>DUEN01000069.1 GCA_011176545.1 Caldilineae bacterium
AAGACCCCCCAGGAGATCGAGCGCGCGCTATCTAAGGGTGACTTTTTCATCCATGAAATCCTCACGCGAGGGAAAATACTGTATGAGCGACATAAATGATCCACTCGCCTGGGTGAAACGCGCTGAGGAAGACTATCTGATGGCTCGTTCAGCTCTGCGTCGGAAGACGCCTTTGACATACAGCGCCGGTTTTCATGCGCAACAATGTGCGGAGAAATACCTGAAGGCCATCCTTGTCTCCAGGGGAGTGGTATTTCCCAAAACTCATGACCTGCTCCTGCTGAGCCAGCAGTGCGAGCAAGCTGGTGTAGCTGTAACCGGAGAAGATGATGAGGACCCTACCCCGTCCCACGTACCGCTTTCAAGGACGCTTCACGCCCCGCGATAAGGCGAAGAGCGATTACCACTACCTTCGCTTCGATGTTCCCGCGGGGACCGAGCGCATCGATGTTCGCTACACATACGAAGGCCCCGGCCCCGAAGGGAATACCATCGACATCGGGTTGTTCGACGCTCGCGGGGATAACGCCGATGGCTTTCGCGGCTGGAGCGGCGGCGCTCGTGATCGCTTTACGGTGGCCGAGCAAGATGCGACGCCCGGATATCTGCCCGGGCTGCTTCCCCCTGGCCAATGGTCCATTATCCTGGGACTGTATAAGATCCGGGAGACAGGCTGTCGATGGCAGGTGGACGTCTGGCTCTGGCCCGACGCGAGCCAGGGCTGCGGGTTTCCCACGGTGAGGCTGCCGCGCGCGGAGAGGGGCCAGTCATCACGGCCTGCACGTTCCTCCGGCGCGCCGGACGACTCTGGTCCACGCTGGTATCGAGGCGACTTTCAGACCCACACCTATCACAGCGACGCGCAGGGATCCCCCGGCGATCTGGCCGCGGTCGCTCGCGCCCGCGAGCTAGACTTCATCGCCGTCACCGATCATAACACGATCAGCCAGGTTCCCCACCTGCGCACCCTCAGCGGCCGCGATCTGCTCCTGATCCCCGGCATCGAGGTCACCACATACTACGGACATGCCAACGTGTGGGGCACCGATCGGTGGCTGGAGTTCCGGTGTCGGACCCGCGAGGACGTTGAGCACGTGATCGAGGAGGCTCATCAGCACGGGCTCCTCTTCTCGATCAACCATCCCAAAGAGGGCGGGCCGCCGTGGGAATATGGGTTCGACCTCCCCTTCGACTGTATGGAGGTATGGCAAGGCCCCTGGATTATGCGCAACTGGGAATCACGACGCCGCTGGATGGATCTATTGGAACAAGGGCGGCGCGTGGTAGCCGTCGGTGGCAGCGACCGGCACCAACCACCCTTCTACGGCGTCCTGGGCTTTTACGAGCTGGGCACGCCGACGACGTGGGTGTATGCCGATGCCCTGACGCAGGAGGCGATCCTGGCGGGCGTCCGCGCCGGTCATGTGTTTATCAGTGAGAGCCCCGCCGGGCCGAGGATCGAGCTGACGGCTGAGGCCAACGGCCGCACGGCCATGATGGGCGACGAGTTGCCGTGCCGGGAAGCGTCAGAGGTGCTTGTATACGTCCGTGTGCTCGGGGCCTCCGGCAAGATGCTCTGGCTGTTGACCCGATCCGGTCTGGCGGAGGCCCTCCTCATCACAGGGGATGATTTTGAATGCACGGCACAGATACCCATCGATGCCGGCTTCGTATGGGCTGAGGTCGTCTACCCTGAATCGGAATGGGGTGATCTGCCGGGCCATGCGCCGAGGCTCGCCGCGATGGGGAATCCGATCTATCTCGCCCAACGGTGAAAGGATGGTCCGTCAACCCACCTCTAAACCTGGAAGCACCACGAACCCGGCAGTGGCAAAGTGTCGATCGAAAGCAAAAGCCTCATTTATGCCACGCTCTCGCATCAGGGCAAAACTGATGGCATCGACGTAACTGAAATCCTGATCAGCATACTGTCGCAAGATTCTCTCGGCTTCCCGTTCTAACTCTGGGGTGGAATAGACTTTAAGGATACGTGGGCTCTGGCGAAGATTCTCCAGGAAGCTAATAGCTGCTCGATGGCCCAATCCTTTGCGAAGGATCACGTAGACCTCAGCAACGACCAGATTGGTGGTCAGAAGCTTCCGATATTCCCTCAGTAACCGCGGATAAATCGCCTTTGCGGCCTCATGGAAAGAGTCTCTGTCATTGGCCAGGGCGATCCAGGCTCCAGTATCTACGAAGATCTCTCCGGCCATTGTTCTTTTGTCTCGAGCTCGATGAGATAACGATCATGATCCCTGGCCAGGTCTGACGGCCCTGAGCCAAGCCCCACAAGACGCATAGCCGGATCGTCCTCGACAGGCAACTCTGCCAGGAACTGATCCACGCTCCGGCGGATCAGCTCGGCCATAGAAATCTGAAGCCTTTGGGCTAAAGCCCTCAAGGCTTCCTCCTGATCCACGTCGAGATAGACTTGAATAGGCTTCTTACTCAATGTACGCATGGTACCATTCCCAAGTCGTAATGTATCTAAATAATACACCACAACTTATTAATGCACAAATTAGCAAACATAACAATGCTACGGATAAGATAGCTCCACATCTAACCGTGGAAGACATATAAGGCGGTTTCTTACCCGCCATTTTGTGACTGAGCAGAACACCTACTCGGAGGACATACACCAATCCGTGATTGACGAGGCACTAGCCCTTGAGGCCGGTGATGGTGATCCCGCGGACGAACAGCCGCTGGGAGAAGAAGAAGATGACCAGGCAAGGCAGCATCAGGATGGTCGATGCGGCCATCAACAGATTCCATCGGGGTTGCACCATGTACCCCTGAAAACTAGCCAGAAAGATAGACAACGTCCAGCGCTCCCGGGACGAGAGGACGATGAGCGGCCACAGGAAATCATTCCAGTGATAGATAAAGGCGAAGACGGCCACCGTCGCCAGCGCGGGCTTGGAGAGCGGCATGATAATACGCCAGTAGATTTGCCAGCTCGTGGCCCCATCAATGCGGGCGGCCTCATCGTATTCCAAAGGGATGGTAAGAAAAAACTGACGTAGTAGGAAGATATTGAAGGCACCCCCACCCAACCAGACCGGGATGATGAGAGGCTTGAAGCTGTCCAACCAGCCGAGCTTCTGGAACAGGATAAAGGTGGGGATCATCGTCACGGCAAAGGGGAGCATCAGGGTGCTCAACACCAAGACGAAGAGGGCGTCACGGCCGGGGAAGTCCAGCCGAGCGAAGCTGAACGCGGCCAGCGAACTGCTCAACACTGCCCCAACCACGCACGCGACGGTGACCTGAGTTGTGTTCCAGATATAGAGATGCACCGGATGCCCCAGGACCGTCAACGAGTCCGGGAAGTTCCGCCAGACCAATGGGCGTGGGAACCACTCAGGCGGGATACGGAAGACCAGCGCATCCGGCTTGAGGGCAGTGGAGACCATCCACAGAAAAGGAAGCGCCATGGCCAGGCCAATGATGCAGAGTAATGAATACACAAGGCCTTGCTTCAGAAGGCCCGCACGATACGGAGTTCCAACCAGGGCCCGATAAACCCGCTGGCGAAGGAGGTCCCGACGCTGTCGGGACTCAACCATGCTCCGATAAAGCTCGCGAACGCTCATCACGCTTACCCCCGAGCTGCCTCGTAGTAAACCCAATGTCGCGCCAGCTTGAACTGTAACAAGGTTAACACCAGAATGATGAGGAACATGATCCAGGCCAGCGCGGCCGCATACCCCATCTTCAGGAAGGTAAAGGCGTTCAGATACAGATACAGTGCATAGAACATGGTCGCGTTCAGCGGCCCACCTCGTGTCATCACATAGGCCTGAGTGAACGTTTGAAAGCCCCCGATGAGCCCCAAGATCAGGTTGAAGAAGATGACGGGCGACAACATGGGTAAGGTAATATGGTAAAATCGCGCCCACTGCCCGGCGCCATCTAACTCGGCGGCCTCGTGCAACTCCCGTGGGATATTCTGAAGCCCGGCCAGAAAGACGATCATCGCACCGCCCACGGTCCAGAGGCTCATACCGATCAACGCCGGCAATGCCCAGCGCTCCGAGACCAGCCAGGGCGGCCCTTCGATGCCCACATGTCGCAGGATCTCATTGATCAGGCCCAATTCCGGCTGATAGAGCCACAACCACAGCACCGATACGGCTACCCCACTCACCACCGAGGGCAGATAGAAGACGGTGCGAAACAGGGAGAGCATTCGGACCTTCTGATTCAACAGGACAGCCAGGAAAAGCGCGAATCCGATCTGCAAGGGGACTGCGGTCGTTACGTAAATCAGGGTAACCTGAAGGGATTTCCAGAACAGTGGATCCTCCGAGAACATCGTCACGTAGTTTTCCGCACCGATGAAGCGCGGAGGACGTATCAGACTCCAATTAAAGAAACTCAGCCCCAAAGAAGCCAATACCGGCCCTGCCGTAAAGAGCACAAACCCCAGTAGCCAGGGAGCGATGAACAGATATCCCTCCAAGGCCTGTTTGAACCGTCGGCGACTTCGAGCAGACCAAACTCGGCCTCGAATCCCCGTTACAGACACCTACACACCCCCTAAGAAGCAATTGCGGGGCGGAATCTTGAGTCAGATTCCGCCCCATCATCTTACACATCCTGATGGATAGAGGCTAACAGTGCCCCATGCAGTTAGGCCTCTCCCCCGATCCCTTGAATGCTTGAACGACGTCCCGTCCCAGCAGCTCCCGTCATGGGCGAGTTACATCTCTCGACGGAGCGCCTCGTTCACCTTAGGTGTCACCTCGGTAAGAGCCTCCTCCGCTGTCTGCTTACCCAGATAGATAGCTTGGAAGGCATCACCGATGAGCTTCAGCACTTCGCCCTCGTTCGGCGGCGCCGGTACGACGATCCCGTACTCGCCGGCCTCCGGGATGAAATCCCAACTGGCCTCCACGCCTTCAATCACCCAAGGCTTGCGTTCGTTCACAGAACGACGGGTAGCCGGGAACGTTAGATAGCTCGTGTATATATAACTACCTTCAGGCCCCACAGCAAAGTTCAACCACTTCCAAGCCGCATCCTTGTGCTTAGAGATGTTGGCGATAGCGTTGAACGCGGTATGGATAAGCGTGCGACGCTCCTTGCGTTTCGGCTCGGGGACCAGATCCCAGGCGAAGTCGCCCTGAGCTAGGGCCCGCATAATCCAGCTTCCCATGCGCTGGATAGCCACGCGGCCCGTTTGGAAGAGATCGCCCAGCCCCTCAGCCTGGGCTGGCGTCGGCATGATCTCCGCCTGTTGAAGCAGATCGGCCCAGAATTGAATGCCCTCGATGGCCTCGGGACGGTCGAGCAGACACTCCGTGTAGTCGTCGTTGAACACACGGCCTCCGTTCTGCCAGATGAACTTGAAGCTATAGTGCGTCCAGCCGATGGGGATCGTGTCGGAGCCCCAAATCTTCTCCTCTGGCTTGCTCAGCATCTTGGCCTTGTCCACATAGACGTCCCAGGTCCACTCGGCCTCCGGGTAGGGCACCTCGCCAGCGTCGAACAGGTCTTTGTTGTAGAACGCGTAATGCCCGGCCCATCCATCGGAGATGCCAAATCGCTTCCCATCGATCAAGGTAAAATTGTACAGGCTCTCCAGGAAATCCTCTGGATGAAAGTCGGGCTCCGCATCGATCATGGGCTGCAAGTCAATGACCTGCCCTGCCCGGCCCATCTCCAGCACCATCGCCTCCCACATTCGCACGACATCCGGCAATGTCCCCGCCGCCGCCATAGTGAGCACCTTAGTGGGAAAGTCCTCCGGGATCTGCAAGAGGTTCACGACGACATCGGGGACCGTCTCATTAAAGACTTTCACCATCTGCTCACGCGGCTTGGAGTCATCGTGGAACGCGTAGGTGATCTCCACCTTTGCTGGCGCAGGCGTAGGCGTGGCTTCCGGAGCAGCGGGGACTGGCGTGGCAGGCGGAGCACAGGATGCCAAGCCAGCGGCAGCGACCGCTCCGGTGGCGGCTAGCGCGCCACGGAGAAACTCACGGCGACTATATATCTTCTTTCGCATCGCTTCCCCTCCTTTCACTGCACTTCGAACACTTCCGGAAATCAATGATTCCGTCTCTCATGTGCCACTTCTCACCACATGAAGCTTGTCGGTGCCGGCCATCTCCATCGCCTGGAGAGTTCGACGAGAGGATACGCAACCAGAGATTTGGCCGCTCGACGGGGCAAGTTGACGGGTCGGTTACACTTAAACTATAATCGAGCCAGACTACCCGGGTCAAGGGTTTTTCTGACACGTTTCTGCCAGTTTTTGTCAAGGGGTTCCACGAAAGAGGACTTTGGCGACGGACATGACTTATGATGAATTTGTAGACAACGTACGTGACGCCCTCACTCACCTGTACGACCCTGTCCACTTGCAAAGCCATCCCCTGGCCAGGTATCTGGACGGCGTCGCCGACGCGGACAAGGTCACTCGCGCGCAAAAGCTACGACGCCTCCTGATCGAGGCCATCGAGCAGCTCAGCCCGGTTGACGCCACCTCGGCCTCGCCCGACGCCAGTTGTGGCTACAGCGCCCTCTGCTACCGGTATATTGATGGGCTCACCCCAGAGGAGATCGCTGGCATCCTGGCCATCAGCCCTCGCCAGGTCTATCGAAAACTGCGCGAAGGGGTCGAGGCGGTCGCTACGGTCCTATGGGATCAGCTCCAGATGGACGAGCGCGCCAGGCCCGCTCAATCCTCCACCCCTACGGACCGCCGCACCCTGGCCCAGGCCACCGTGGAACAACTCAGCGCCCGCGCCCACCCAGAGATCCTGGACATCCACGACGTGTTGAGGGGTATCCTTAATGACTTAAAGCCCTATTGCGACCAGATTGGCGCAGGGATCACCTTATCCGGTTCCTCAGAACCTCTGCCCGTCTACGCCGACCGGACCATGCTACGGCAGGCGCTCATGAATCTGCTCACCAGTGGGCTCGACCAGACGGGGCGGCAGCCTCTCCTAATCCACATCGAACGGCGGCCCGGGCAACTGCAACTGACGCTTAGCCCGCAACCGGAGACGAGGCCACGCGTCCTTTTCTCTGGCGAGGTCAAGCGCGAGGGGATCGGCTGGGAGGTCGCCCTCCAGCTGCTTCGCAAACAGGGAGGACAGGTCGCTTATCAAGAGGATCCGTGGCGTGTCGAGGTCAGGATGCCGCTGGCAGGACCGCACCACGTCCTGGTCATCGATGACATGTCGGATATCATCGATCTGTTTCAGCGGTTCACAAGCCAGTACGCCATCGAGGTCATCGGCGCGGGGACGGCTGCCGAGGCCTTCGAGGTGCTCCAGCAGGTCACCCCCTCGTTAATCCTGCTCGACGTGATGCTTCCCCGCCAGGACGGCTGGGAGATCCTGCAGAGGTTAAAGGCGAATCCGGCCACATCTCAGATCCCAGTCGTCATCTGCTCTATCCTCAATGAGCCCGGGCTGGCCACCGCCCTGGGCGCCGACGGCTACCTGCGTAAGCCGGTCAGCCAGGAAGCACTGCGGCAGGAGCTTTCTCGCTGGCTGCCTCTGACTCCGGCGCCGGACGTAACGTCGTCGTGACCGAACGCAGCAGCCTCAGCCATTCACTGACTGGGAGAGGCGTCGGGATCGTCAGCGTCATCTCACCGCTTAGGTTAGCGGCCTGCTCACCTAACTCCGTGGCCGTTACCACAATCACCATCATGTCAGCCAGCGAGGGATCCGCCCGCACCTGCTCCAACACGGCAAGCCCATCCATGCCTGGCATCAGAAGGTCCAACAGCATGAGGTCCGGCCGTTCATTGCGCGCGATGTCCAAGGCCATGACGCCCCCATAGGCCTGGAATACCTGCGCGTGGGGGCACTCGGCGTGCATCATGCGCGTCAGTAGGCGCACCATGGCCGGGTCGTCATCTACGATCAGGACCTTCGAGAACGGGCGCGAGATCCTGTCCAGGGCCTGTCGGACGGCTTCCCGCGTCACCGGCTTGAGCAGGTAATCGGTCGTCTGCAACTCTAACGCCATCTTCGGCCGCGTCGGCAGGGGACAACTGATCACTGGCACCTCATCGCACCGGGTCTCCCTTAACAGGGCTTCTACCCTCACCTTATCCTTCGTGTCAACGATCACGGCCGTCGGGCACAGGCGAGTGGCTGCGTCCAATAGCTCCGCATCGGAGCGAGCCAATACCATTCGGTACCCCTCGAAGTGGCGCTGGATCATCGACGCCGCGCTGGGATCATCATGCCGGACGATCAGGATGCGTTCCGCGCCCTCGCCGAAGGGCAACACCTCATATGCCGGCTGATACGCGGCAGCTTCCTTTGGCAAAGGCGAGATAGGCAGGGAGAAGCCGAACGTGCTCCCCCGCCCCACCTCGCTCTTCGCCCATATCCGGCCGCCGTGCAGCTCCACGAAACGCTTGCTGATGGCCAATCCCAGCCCTGTGCCGCCATGCTCCCGCCGGATCGAGTCATCTACCTGGTAGAACTCCTCGAACACCCTGGGCAGGAGATCCGCCGGGATGCCTGGGCCGGTGTCGGTTACCGTCACCGTCGCCTGGTCCCCCTCGACCGTCAAACGGACCGTGATCCCTCCCTCCTCGGTGAACCGGGCCGCGTTGCTCAGCAGGTTCAACACCACCTGTCGGATGCGCGTGATATCCAGCAGAAGGGGTACGGGCTCGGGTGGCAACTCCAACGTCAACGTCAACCCCTTGGCCTCGACCATCCCCTGGATCATGCGGGCCGCCTCTTCGACGATCTGTCGAAGATCCCCCCGCTCCTTGCTCAACGGCATGCTGTCAGCCTCGATCTTGCTGAGATCCAGGACATCGTCGATCAGGTCAGAGAGATGTTTGGCGTTGCGATAGATGGCGTTGAGATCGCCCCGATAGGCCGGCGGCAGAGGCTGTCCGTAGCTCTCCGGCGCGGTGACCATCATCTCGCTGAACCCAATGATCAGATTCAGCGGCGTGCGCAGCTCATGGCTGACGTTGGCGACAAAGCGGGCCTTCGCCTGCCTGGCCTCCTCGGCCTGCTGTCGCGCCCAGGCCAGCGCCTCATTGGCGCGCCACAGGCGATAGTAAGCCCGATCCAAATCGTTGAGCACCGTGAGCAGTTTGCTGCGGTGAGCCTGAGCCTCGCGCGTCCGCTGCTCGGCGAGCCGGTAACTCTGATACATCCACTCCAAGACGACGTAGAAATTGCGAGCGAACGCCCATGCGACCAACGCGGCGAGGTTCACGGCGAGGAAGATCCCAGGCATGAGGAACGTGTTGGCGAGGAAGCGACGCAGATCGGGGAGGACGAGCAGCCCCGTGAGGTCGAAGGCCGCGGCTGTGGCGAAGCCCAGCCACGGGTGCATCAGCGCGCCAGCGAGCAACACCGGGATGGCGTAGAGATAGGCCAGATCCGCCGATCCCATCAGGAAGAGGGCAATGGTGATGGCGGCGGTCAGGCTGAACAGGAAGCAGGGCATGGCCGCCTTCGGTGAGCGTTGAGAGACCAGATAGGTGAGCATCGCACAGAGCAGCAGAGAGAGGAACACCAGCAATGCCCTGGCCGCCATCTGCGGCTGTCCGAAGACGGCCACCATCATCCACAGCCACGCGATGGCCAGGGTGATGATGAAAAGGCGCCACGTCGTCTGTAGACGCAGCTCATCCACCAGACGGTGTGCCTCCTCAAACCGCGTCCCCTTCATCGCCCGCATCATCCGCCCTCCCCTCGCTCACCTGCCGATCGCCCCGCCGCGTTTATGACGGCTCAATAGGATCGGTATTCCGATGGATCGATTCGGGCTTCAATCACCATCGGTTCCCCGGCCGAAAGCCCTTCCTGCACGGCCGCCCGCACCTCATCGACCGTGCAGGCGACCGCGGCCCGTGCGCCATATCCTCGCGCCACCGCACACCAATCGACCGGTGAGAACAGCGTCCCGACCGGCTCATAGCCGGCCAACTCCTGCTTCAGCCGGATCAGGCTCATGGCCTGATCCGCCAAGACAATGACCACGATGGGCAGGCCCAGCCGCGCGGCCGTCTCCATCTCCGAGGCGACCATCCCCATCCCGCCGTCTCCGATGAAACACACCACCGGCGCGCTTGGCTCCGCCAGCTTGGCCCCGATCGCGGCGGGCAGCGCATATCCCATAATCGAGAGGCCGTTGGACACCAGGAAGCGATTCGGCGCCCGCGCCGGCCACAGCTTGCCGATGAGCAGCTTATGCGAGCCTACGTCGCAGGTCACGATCCCATCCTCGGGCAGGACCTCACGCACCGCGCGTAAAAGCTGGGAAGGAAACAGCCCATCACCTGCGTCGTGCTCTGGCCACGATGGACGCGCCCTGGCGATCTCCTCTGGCGTCCAATCCGAGCGGCCATACGGCTCCGCGGCCAACGCCTCCAGCGTCGCCCCGAGATCGCCGATCAACTCGATCTCCGCCGGCAATTGCGGATCCTCGTTGGGGAACTCGGCCGCGAAGATCAACGGTGCCTCGAAGTCCCATGGCATCACTAGCTCGACCGGATCGAAGCCCACGGCCAGGATACAGTCAGCGAGCCGCAGCAGATCAGCCGGGGCCTCCCGTCGCTCCAAGCCTAACACCCCTGCGTAGAGGGAATGATCCTTTGGGATCGCCCCCTTGGCCTTGGGCGTGACGACGACCGGTGCGTGCAGAGCCTCCGCCAGACGACGCAACGGCGTATAAGGAGCTGAGGGTTCTATCCCAAGGCCGACCACGATGGCTGGCCGTCGCGCCGTGCGAAGCATCTCAGCAGCCTCCCGGATCACCTCCTCGGACACAGCGAGAGGCCGCGTCGCCTCCTCCGCTGGGGAACCGGGCATGGCTGGGGATTGCGCCACCGACGCCGGCAACTCGAGGTGTACCGGCCCAAAGCGACCGGATCTCGCCAAGGTCATCGCCTCGCGCACCAGTCGCGCCACGTCATCTTCCACGGCGATAGGCCAGCTCCCCTTGGTCACAGGCGCCATCAGCCGCCTCAGGTCCAGTCTCTGGTGCGAGTGATATGCCATCAAGGCCGGTTCGAGCTGGGCCGTCAGGGCCAACACCGGGGCCCGGTCCAGATAGCAGTGAGACAGCCCGGCCGCCAGATTCGCCGCGCCCGGCCCCAGTGTCGCGAGGCAGACCCCGATTCGGCGCCCGACGCGGGCGTAAGCATCGGCTATCCACGCCGCGCGCGCCTCATGACGGGCCAGCACGAAGCGGATCCCGGCCCACTCCAGAGCGGCCACCAGGTCGATGCTCTCCCCGCCGGGCAGCCCGAAGACGATCTCCACGCCATTCTCCGCCAACGTCGTAGCGATGACCTCCGCGATCGTGCTCCCCATGGCTATCCTTGCCTCCTTAAGGACCACCAAGGCACTAAGGCCCCCAAATAGAGACAGAAACATCTCCTCTATAAGGAACCTATGGTAAGGGCGAGACATACCTCGCCCCTACCTATGTCGTGTTTCTTAATCGCTCGTATTGAAATAGACAGCATGATCTTTTGTAGGGGCGACCGGCCAGTTGCCCCTACATTATGCAAAGGCGGCGCGTCTTCAACCGCCGCCTCAAGCAGAAGGATCCTCAGACACGCTCTAGGACACCCATCTCCTGCAACACAGCCTTCAGCTTGTCACGGTTCGCCTGGGACATCGGCCCCACCGGCGAGCGCGCCGGCCCCGCCAGGATGCCGATCATCTCCAGCGCCTCCTTGACCACCACGGGGAACGTGCCCAGCCCAAAGGCGAGCCGCAAGGGCGCCAGCCGAAGCTGCGCCTGCAACGCCCGATCCAGATCCCCCGCGATGAAGGCCTCGTAGATCTCCACCACCAGCGACGGCACGACGTTCGCTGTGGCCGTGATCGATCCTTTAGCTCCGTGTACCAGCCCGGCGTAGATCAGCGTGTCGCGGCCCAACAGCACGGCGAAGTCATCGCCGGTATTGCGGATGTACTCCGCTGTCAGCGAGAAGTCGCCGCTGGAGTCCTTGATCCCTACGATGTTGGGATGCTCTGCCAGCCGCGCCACCAGGTCGGCCGAGAGGTTCACGCCGCCGGTACGGCCCGGGTTGTTGTACAGGATCACGGGCAGCGTCGTCGCCTCGGCGATGGCGACGTAATGGCGATACAGCTCCTCCTGACTGGGATGGATGAAATACGGCGTGATCACGGAGACGGCGTTCACCCCCGCGCGCTCGGCCCGCTTATTCAAAGCAATGACCTCGCGCGTCGTGATGGCGCCGGTACCGGCATAGACGGGGACCCGGCCCGCCGTCTCCTCGACGACGATCTCCCAGATGCGCTGTTTTTCGTCCGGCGTGAAGCCGTAGAACTCCCCCTGGCTGCCGACGGGGAACAGCCCATGCACGCCGCCGTCGATCAGATGGTTGACCAGTTGGCGCAATGCCGCCTCGTTCAGCTCCTCATCCCGATCCAGCGGCGTCACCATCGCGGGAATGATGCCTTTGAACTCCATGACAGAACCTCCTTATAAACAGGTGCCACCATCACCCGGGCACAGACCTCGGCCTCCTCCGACGCGCCGACCTGTTGCAAGGCCGTATAGCACAGCTCCTGCGCCTGCTCCGGCATCAGGCGTACCCGAGCCATCACATCACCTCCGTCCCCATTTGAAGACGGGTCAACGGGCATCCCTGCCCTCGACGACGACGTAAGGCGGACGGCCCTCCCGCGCCCAGGCGACGATGTTATAGGCGGCCTTGCGTCGCAACTCCTGCTCGGCCTCCACCGAGAAGAAGGCCGCATGCGGACTCAGCAGGACTTTGGGATGACTCAGGATCGGGTGATCGGGTGGCGGAGGCTCCTGGGGCAACACGTCCAGCGCCGCGCCGGCCAACTGACCGCTGTTCAGGGCCTCAAGCAGGTCGTCTAGTTGGACGACGCTACCTCGTGCGGTGTTGACCAGATATCCCCCGCGGGGCATCTGCTCCAGCAGGCGGCGGGTCACCATGTGATACGTCTCATCCGTCAGCGGCACGTGCAGAGAGACGACGTGGCTGCGCTGGAAGAGGGTTTCGAGATCGACCTGTTCGACCCCCTCCGGCCAGGCATCCTCGGGGAGATACGGATCGCACCCCAGGACGTGTTGGAAATAGGGTTGCGCCAGGCGGGCCACCGTCCCTCCGATCCGCCCCACCCCCACGATGCCCAACGTCAGGGTGCCGGGGCGATGCAACGGACCAGTGGCCAGATAATGCCAACGCTTATCCTTCACTAACTGATCGTAGAAAGGCAGATGGCGGATCATGGCCAGGATCATCCCCATCGCGTGGGTCGCCACCTCCATGGTCCCGTAATCTGGGACGTTAGCGACCCACACACCGTGCTCTCGCGCGGCCTCGAGATCGATCGTGTCCACGCCCACCCCATAGCGGCTGACGATACGCAGATTGGGGAGGGCATCAAAGACTTGACGAGTAACCGAGGCGTACTGGACCAGGAAGGCGACCGCGTCCCGCCCCGCTTGAATGACGTCCTCTGGCGTTCGGCAGTGCGCCAATTCCAACGTGAATCCTGCCGGCTCCAGGATGGAGCGCTCGATATCCAGGTCGGGATATTCGGCATCGGTGATGACCACTTTCATCTTCCCCATGTACCTCCGGTCATTGATTGAGGACGCGACAGAACCACGCCCCTCCCAGATTCTCCAGGAAAACGGCGCAATGTCAAGGGTAGGGGCTGCGGTGATTACCCATAAGTGCTACATGCTGCTCGAGTGCGCCTTTTCTTATCGCGAAGAGGGCCCTTCTCTTTTTTATTCCTTCTCTGCGTTCTCTGCGTCTCCGCGGTAAGATACGGATAATCACCGCCAGGGGCTGCTCTTAGGCTTCACCGATATGGACACATGGGTAGCGTGAGATGACCTCCTCGTTGAGTTCCACGCCCAACCCCGGCGCGGTGGGAATCTCCAGATACCCATCCACCGCCTGATACTCCAGAGGCTGCACCACGAGCTCGTAATGCTCCTTCGGGCGATAGGGGAACATCTCCTGAATGATGAAGTTAGTGATGCAGGCATCGAGCTGCACCGCCGCGGCCGTGGCGACCGGGCCAGCGCAGTTATGTGGCTGGACGTGCAGGTTATAGGTCTCCGCATGCGCGGCGATCTTCTTCGTCTCCATGATACCGCCGGCCAGTCCCAGATCCGGCTGCAGGATATCCAGCACCTGCTTTTCGATGTACTGGCGGAAGCCGTAGCGGGTATAGAGTCGCTCTCCCGCGGCGATGGGGATATCTACGTTGTCGGCCACCTTCTTCATAGCCTCCACGTTCAGCGCGTCCACCGGCTCCTCATAGAAGAACGGCTTGAGGGACTCAAAACGCCTCCCCATCTGGATGGCCGAGGTGGTGCCCAGGTTGCCGTGCACTTCGATGAGGATGTCCACTTCTGGCCCGACGGCCTCCCGTACCGCCTGGACTCGGGCGAAGGCCAGGTCCGCCATCTCCCGGTCCAGCGCGCGCCGCGGATACCGCCACGTGCCATCCGGCCGAATGGCGAACGGGTCGAACTTGAGCGCGGTATACCCATCGACGACGACCTTCAACGCCGCCTCCGCATACTCCTCAGGACGCACGCAGCCCCGATACCAGCCGTTGGCGTACAGTCGCAACCGATCCCAGCAGCGGCCCCCCAACAGCTCATACACGGGCACTCCCAACGCCTTCCCCTTGATGTCCCACAGCGCCTCCTCGATCGCGCTCATGGCGCCGAAGACGACGGGGCCGCCGCCCTGAGCCCAGAAGGTATCCCGGTACATGCGATCCCAGAGATACTCGATCCGAAAGGGATCAGCGCCGATGAGGAACCGCTCAGCGAGCTCGCGGGCCATGTTCAGGCCGGCCTGGGCGCCCACACCATAGGCCAGCGCCACCTCGCCCACGCCGTCGATCCCCTCATCCGTATGGACGCGGACGATCACCAGGTTCATCTCATGCACCTGAACGTTATAGATATCCACGCCGGTGATTTTCATCATCAACCTCCCTGGTTATGGCGTAACGGCCATCCCACGCCAAAGTGCGACACTTTACACCTACGCGGCCAGGATCGCCCGGATCTGCCCAGCGAAGGCCGCTCCTTCCTCATCATCCGTGAGGATCTCAATCTGATCCGGCCCCTGCGCGCCCAATCCCAACTCTACGGCCCGGGCGATCTGCTCCTGCTCGAACACCCGTCCCCGGCTCACCTCCGGCGTCGTGCCGAAGTGGCGCAGGATCGCGACGCCCACCGCATCGATGGCTAGCCGGTCCGTGCCAGCCAGGACGACGTTCGCCTGCACACGCTCGCCTCGATCCGGCCCGCCTTTCACGAAGGCTTCCACCCCATCGAGGATGATGAGGTCCGGCGTGTAGGCCGCGTTGATCTCGGCGATCATAAGGCGCTGGTATGGCGACGTGTGCAGCTCGTTCATGTAGTTGTAGCCCTTCCCGGGGAGATATTTGGCCACCAGCCCCACCGAGTTCTTCAACGAAAGCGTGAAATGCCCTCCGTAGCGATGGGTTTTCAGGCAACAGGTCTGGAGGATATACGGCGTCTCCAGGGCCAGCTTCGCCATGGGGAACCCATCCCGCCAGTGACTATCCGGCAGCCGAATCAACTCCCAGCCGTCGGCGTCGAGCTCGTCTAGGACCTGCACCTCGAAGTCCAGCTCCCGGCTCAGCTCGAAGATCCCCTTCTGCTCCATGACCCGGCGGGTATCTCCCATGCCGCTGCGATCGGCCACGACGATGGAGCTGGCTCCTGCTTCCCTCAGCCAAGCCACCAAGGCGCGCAGCACATCGTTATGCGTGGAGCCCGGAGTTGGATCCGCGCTGTTGAAGTTCGGCTTCAGGAGCACCCGCTTGCCAGCAGGCCCGTCCGCGCCTAACAGCGCCAGGGCTCGCCGCACGCCTTCCACGCGATCGGATGTACGTATCAAGGCCACCCGGCTCATCTTCGGCACCTCCTCTTTCATCGGGATAGCGGCTGACACCGGCGTCGGCGTGACAGGGCTAGGAGTAGGAGCAAGAGTGGAGGTGATCCCAGCGCACGCGGTCGTCACGGCCCCCACCGCCATTGCCGCTGAGAGGGAGAGGAACTCCCGGCGTGAGGGGCCCCGACGGACGACGGGGGCCTCCCTCCTGCAAATGGACATACGCATGGATCTGACCCTCCTGCCCTAATAGGGCATGCATATGAGGGAATTCCTCATAGATGCCGCATTATACCATGAGTCCGCCTGGCGGCGGTTTCCCTCATGATGTTGTTAGGGCAGAGGCGATTTATGAATCGTCCCTGCCCACAGATGGATAACGAGAGTCCCTTTCGTCCGGCCAACTTCATAGAAAACGGGGGCACCATGAGTGCCCCCGTCGCTTACCACGTCCGTATCATCATATCCCCATCAGAAGATGCGAGCCTTCATCCACGGATTGCTGTTGTGGAAGTCGGAGACGGCGTTGCCCGGATGCACCAGCTCATCGCAGAAGGCACGATCCTCATCGGATAATGTCATCTCTAACACGGGCAGCGCATCCTCCAGATGTTCCATGGTGCGCGGCCCGATGATGGGCGAGGTGACGCCCGGCTGATCCTTGCACCATAACAGGGCGAACTGCGAGAGCGTCATCCCCCGCTCCTTTGCGCGCTCAGCCAGCTTCTCAGCCACATCCAGCGCGGCCGGCGTGATCCGCTGGGCGAACAGGCCCGTGCCTCCCTGGCGACCCGCCCGCGAATCCGGCGGCGGCGGCGCCCCTTTCTTGTAACGCCCGGCCAGGATGCCGCCGGCCAGCGGCGACCAGGGCAGGATCGCCAGCCCATACCGCTGGGCCAACGGGATTAACTCATTCTCGATCCGGCGATCCACCAGGTTATAAGGCGGCTGCTCCGAGATGAATCGAGCCAAGTTGTACTTCTCACTGATGGCCAGTGCCTCCATCACCATCCAAGCCGGGAAGGTGGAACAGCCGATATAGCGCACCTTGCCCTGCCGCACCAGATCGTCTAGCGCGCGCAACGTCTCGTCCTGCGGGATATCCAGCGCCGGGCGATGAAGCTGATACAGGTCGATGTGGTCCGTCTGCAGGCGGCGCAGCGAATCCTCGCACGCCTTCATGATGTGGTAGCGGCTGTTGCCACGATCGTTGGGGCCGTCTCCCATCCGGCCGTGCACCTTCGTCGCCAGGACCACCTGATCTCGCTTCCCGTTCTGCTTCAGCGCCTTGCCGACGATCCGCTCACTCTCGCCCGCGTTGTAGACGTTGGCCGTGTCGATGAAGTTGATCCCGGCGTCCAACGCGCGGTCGATGATGCGGATTGACTCCTCCTCTGAGGTCGGGCCACCGAAGTTCATGGCGCCTAAACACAGCGGGGATACCAGTACACCGGTCCGTCCTAAGGGGCGATACTCCATGCTTCTCCTCCAGCGATGTTTTGAGAGGCTACACCGTCGCCTCTCCTTACTCCAGAAATTATATCATAGGCACGGACACGAGAGAGTACTGAAGCTCCCTTTTCCAACCTCAAATCGCCACATCTTGGATAGAGTAGGGGCGACCTGCAGGTCGCCCCTACTCGTGCGTTGTCTATACTCTCAGTCGTATATGCCAACATGAGCGAAGTACTTACATTGATGCTATGGAGCGCACGGCCGTGCGCCTCTACGATTATGTCGTCTTCATTATGAGAAGCCCCCTTAGCCCACCTTGGCCCGGAAGTACTCGATGGTGCGTTCCAGCCCCTCCTCTAAGGAGATCTTGGGCTCCCAATCCAAAACGCGACGCGCCTTGGAGATGTCGGGACGTCGAACCCGCGGATCATCCTTGGGCAGCGGCTTGAAGATCACCCCGGCCTCGTTCCCCGTCATCTGGTTAATGAGATGAGCCAGCTCCAGGATGCTCATCTCCTGCGGATTGCCCAAGTTCACCGGCTCCACCTCATCGGAGTGCAAGAGCCGCACGATGCCCTCAACCAGGTCATCGACGTAGCAGAAGGAGCGGGTCTGCGAACCATCGCCATACACGGTCAACGGCTCCCCGCGCAACGCCTGGCCGATGAAGTTGGGTATCACCCGGCCGTCATCCAGCCGCATCCGAGGGCCATAGGTGTTGAAGATGCGCGCGATCCGGGTCTCCACGCCATGCACGCGATGATAGGCCATCGTCATCGCCTCAGCGAAGCGCTTCGCCTCGTCGTACACGCCGCGCGGGCCGATGGGGTTGACATTGCCCCAATACGTCTCCGGCTGCGGATGTACCAGCGGATCGCCATACACCTCGGACGTGGAAGCGAGCAGGAAGCGAGCCCCCTTGGCGCGGGCTAACCCCAACGCCTTATGGGTCCCCAACGCGCCGACCTTCAACGTTTGAATGGGCAATTGCATATAATCGATCGGGCTGGCCGGCGACGCGAAGTGCAACACCGCATCCACCGGCCCATCGATATAGATATAGTTCGTCACATCATGTTTGATGAAGAGGAAATCATCCCGTCCTACCAAATGGACGATATTATCGGCAGTGCCCGTGATCAGGTTGTCCATAGCGATGACGGAATGCCCTTCGGCGAGCAGCCGATCGCAAAGGTGCGAGCCGATGAAGCCGGCCCCGCCTGTTACCACAATACGCATCAGTCCCTCCTAACCAGCAGGTTTAGGGGAGATCGGCCTCCCCGACCAGAGAATAGTCAGAAGCCCCAGCATCATCATCCACACGAAGCCCAAATCCACCAGGAAGATGGAATTATCGATCAGGCCATGAGCCACGACCGCGGTCAGAGCCGCCAATATCCCCATCACCAATGGGTATGTTTCCTCGCGGCCATCGCGCAGCAACTGAACCCCCATGATGGCCGCTCGCACGAATAGCCATCCCCCGATCACCAACCCGCCAAGCCCCAAACGGGTCCACAGATCCAGCACGATGTTGTGCGGATGGGAGAGGTTCAGCTCCGCCCAGGCATCGGGCAACACATAGCGGCTACGATACTGATAAAGGAAGTTATCCGGCCCCACCCCCAGCCAGGGATGATCCAATACCATGCGCCACGCGCTCTGCCACAGGCGCAGGCGGAAGAAGCCCGTGCCGCTCGTGAAGTCGAGCAGATGGGCGAAGCGCGGCGTGCGCAGGAACGGAACCAGCGCCAGCCCTATCAGGGCTAACACGCCTAACCCGACTAACTCGGGGCGCCTTCCCTCGCGCCTGATCCCACGCGCCATCCACATGCGTAGCCCGATGAGGGTGACAATGGAAAGGGGCAAGCCCAATAACCACGCTCCCTTGCTGAACGTCAGGAGGCAGGCCGCCAGTATGAGAATCACGGCGGGGGCGTAGAACCGGCGCCGCCATCCCTGGCCCAACATCGCCACGGCCAGCGCCATGGGTATCGCGCGATCCAGATAGAGGGCCAAGTTATTGGGCGAGCCATACAGCGCCCGCACCCTCCGCACTCCCTCGGCCTCGATGACACCAGCACCGGTCGTATATTGGCCGAGCCCGATCACGCTGGCCAGCACCGCCCCGACGATGAACGCGTCCACGGTCGGCCACGGCGAGAGCCTGCGCCCTACCGCGCCCGCCCCCCGCGTGAGGATCAGGTAGAACAACGCGGGTTCGATGATGACCGTGCGCAGCTCCCGCCATGCCACATCCCGTTCCTCCGCGGCGAGCGTGGCCAGGATGGCGATGCCCACAAAGGCCGCGACAAGATCGTCCAACGGCCCTCTGAAGAAGCGCGCCCGCTCACGGCCCGTCCCCTCTCTCATAATCTGACGAGCTATCAGGATGCCCGTCCCCAGGAGGATGCCCAGCTCGGGCACGCTGAACGCCCGTCCTTCCAGCGGCACCGCGCGCAGGTGAAACGGCAGATAGAGCAGGATCAACGGCGGTAGCAGGTCGAGCCGAAACCACAACGCGATCGCCAGGGCCGCGAAGGCGATGAGACGCAGCCCGCTGAAAGGGGCCAACACGACGATCAGCCCCAGCGATAACGCGACGGCCGCCTGCACCCACTCCGGTACACGCGCCGCCCAGCCATCCAGTCTATGGGACAGAGCCCTCAACGCCGCCAACGCCGCAGGGCCATCCCCCCGCCGGAGGGACCACAAAGCCGCGCCGCCAAGGCTGAGGGCGAGGACACCCAGGACATGGCGAATCCATAACCATCTGGGCGGGGCATCCCCGCGCACGATCACCCGCTCTAACGCCCACTGGCCCCAACCGCCGGTGGCCTCGATCACCGCCTCGTGCTCGGCCAGCGGCAGGTCAACGGCCAGGTCCACGATATCCGATCTGGGCTCAGGCCCATAAAGGACCAGGTAAGCCCGCCCATCTGGATCGCGTGGCAGCGCTGGCGCCGGCTGGCCATCGATCGTCACCGTCAGGTACGCCCAGTATGGGCCACGCCGTATCTGAAGCGCGATCCCTCGTCCCCAGAACGGGATCACCAGCCGATCGCCCGTTCGGCCGATATCCGCGGCCTCGGGCGTCACCCGCCAATCGCCCTCGTAGCGTAGTGCGGGGTGGTTCGGTCGATACACCCCCAGCCCCACTACGGCGGGCGGCGCCGTCATCTCGATCAACGCGTCCCACGCCAGCCGCGGCGTGCCGTCGGGCGACCACAGGGCGAACCCCCAGTAGGGATCATCAACCGGGAGCGCGGGCTGCAACGTCGCCCACAGCATGGGCCCCATCCAGGCCCACTCCCTCCGCGCCCGACGCACCGCCTCTCGCAAGTACGCAGCCTGCGTGGCTTCGTCCACTTGCCCCCAGATGGACGGACGCCCTCGCCAATCGTCAGGCAACGCGTTCCAGCCGAACGACACCGCCCACACTGGCGTCGTCCCATCGCCGTGGCGCTCCATGACGGCCCGCAGCGCGGCCGCCCGACCGAACCCATCAGAGGCATCCGGGCCACTATCGAATCCATACGGCTGGGCGGCCACAACGTCGAACCAGGCGCGCCCCCCCAAGGCATACAAGCGATCGAGAAAGGCCAGGTCGCTCATATTGGCGCCGCCGGGCTCATCGTTAGGCGCCAGCGCCGCCAGTAGCACCAGCGCATGGGGATCGCGCGCCTTGATCTGGTAGTATCCCTCGCGAAGCAACCCCAGGTAATCGAGGGGATCGATGGGACGTGCTCCCCAGTGCGGCGCGATGTTCGGCTCGTCCCAGATCTGATAGACGTCCAGACGGTCCCCGTAGCGCTCTACGAACGCGGCGACGAAGCGACCGAAGTCCGCCCGTTCACGCGGGGGGGCCAGGGGATTCTCCGCGTCCTCCGGGCGTCTGGCCCAGGCGGGCGAGCCGTCCAACACGGCGATCATGCGGAACCCGCGCTCGCTCGCCGCACGGACGATCCGATCCCATGTCGCCCACTCGAAACGACCGGGCGTCGGCTCGATCTGATCCCAGGGGAAGCGCTGACGCAGCCAGCGGACATCGGCGGCGCGTAGGCGATCCAACGTAGAGGCCAGGGCCTCCGCGTCGTACTGTTCCAGGGCGACGTTCACGCCGATCTCCGCGTAGCCCAACGGGTGATCGACGAAGTAAGGCGTCTGGGGACGAGCCTGCCAGTTCAAGAGGGCGAGGGCTGTCAACACCCCCACCAGGGCAATGGAGATGGCGCTCAGGCGAACCAGGGCACCCCACGGAGGCGAACGATGTGTCACGGATGCGAGCCCCTTTCCTCGCTTCCCAAGGTCGGTGCATCATCGTACCACAACGTCGCGCGGCGCGCAAAGCACCCGCCCCGCTATGAGGAGTGTGATTTTTGACGAAAGTGCCAACCTTTTGTAGAATCAGGTTGCCGGTCCCCCTGCATTTGCGGGGGGTTATGTGTGTACACAAATCACGGCGCAAATGACGACATAGCAACCTGAGCGTTCAGATTGCCCTCGTGGCGCCAACAGGAGTTCGAATATGACCGATTTAGCGTTGAAAGCACAACGGCGTTCGATCACAGGTCGGAAGGTTAAGCGGCTACGTGCTCAGGGTCTGATTCCCGCTATCGTTTACGGAGCCGACAAGCCCCCAGAACCCATTCAGATCAGGGTCCAAGATATGGAGCGAATCTTGCGGCAGGCCGGCTTCACGCAGTTGATCACGCTCCAGATCGAGGACGGCAACGGGACCACGAGTGACGCGGTCCTCGTGCGCGAGGTGCAGCGACATCCCATTCGCCGCAGCCTGCTCCATGTGGACTTCTATCGAGTCACTATGACGGAGAAGTTGCAGGCGGAGGTGCCTATCCACTTGGTGGGAGAGTCCCCGGCCGTAGCCCAAGGCGCTATCCTGGTGCAGAATCTCAACACTGTTGAGGTGGAATGTCTGCCCGCCGACATCCCCTCCTCCATCGAGGTGGATATCTCCCGCCTCACCGAGCCCGGGCAATCGATCCTGGTGTCCGATCTCTCTGTACCCGAGGGGGTGGAGATCCTCTCAGACCCTGAGGAAGTGGTGGTCAGCGTGCTCTTCTCCCGCGAGGCTGAGGAGGAAGTCGAGGAAGAGGTCATCGAAGTTCCCACCGCGGAGCCCGAGGTGATCAGCAAAGGCAAGGTGGCTGAGGAGGAAGAGGAAGAAGAGGAGGAAGAGGAATCCTCCGAGGAGTGAAGGGGTGAGAGAGGCAGGGGGGG
>DUEN01000007.1 GCA_011176545.1 Caldilineae bacterium
GCGCTGCGCTCGTTGCTCCTGGCGGAGGTGCCCCCGCTGATCTTGAACATCACGGGGCCGGAGACGATCTCGGTACGCGCGCTGGCGCTCCGCTTCGGCGAGCTGATGGGGAGGGAGCCTATCTTCGAAGGCAGCGAAGCGGATACCGCGCTGCTCAGCAACGCACAATTGGCGCACAAGCTCTTCGGTTATCCTAAGGTCGCCTTGGAGACCATCATCGGCTGGGTGGCCGAGTGGGTGATGGCCGGCGGCCCCGTTTGGGACAAGCCGACCAAGTTCCAGGTGCGTGATGGCCGGTTCTAGGGGGCAGAAAACCGCAGGGAGACGTTCACTGGGGTTTGGACAAGAGGCTATCGCCGTGATAAAGACAGAGGAACCGCAAAGGACGCAAAGAGCGCTGAGGTTTTCAAATTTGCTTCTTCAACACTGTGATATCAAACCTCTGTAATCCCCTTTGCGTCCTTAGCGCTCTTTGCGGTTAGCGGTAAAGGCGGCTATGGAAAGCCGCCCTACTCTTTGGTCTTTCGTCTTTCGTCGATTTTCATAACCAGGGGAGGTCTGGCTCGATGAGTGGGGACCTTGAGGGTCTGCGCAACAGGCTGATGGAAGGGCTCGTCATCCCGGCATGTCCTCTGGCCCTGACGTCGCAACGCAAGTTCGACGAGCGGCACCAACGCGCCTTGGTGCGCTACTACGCGGCGGCGGGGGCAGGCGGGCTGGCCGTCGGCGTCCACACGACCCAATTCGCCATTCACGATGCCAAGGTGGGCCTTTACCGCCCCGTGTTGGAGGTGGCCGCCGAGACGATCCGCGAGTCGGCGGCGCAGAACTTCGTCAAGGTGGCGGGCCTGGTGGGCGACACGGCGCAGGCCGTCCGAGAGGCGGAGCTAGCTGTATCGCTCGGCTACGATTGCGGGCTGCTCAGCCTGGCCTCCTTCCGGGACGCCGATGAGGATCGGATCATCGCCCACTGCCGGGCGGTGGCCCGCGTGATCCCGCTGTTCGGGTTTTACCTGCAGACCGCCGTGGGGGGACGGGTGCTGCCTTATTCGTTCTGGCGGCGCTTCGTCGAGATCGAGGAGGTCGTGGCCATCAAGATCGCGCCTTTCAACCGTTACCAGACGCTTGACGTGGTGCGGGCCGTGGCCGACTCAGGACGTGGGCGGGAGATCGCGCTGTACACTGGCAATGACGATCACATCGTGGACGACCTGCTGACCGAGTTCCGCTTTGGGGAGGACGCGCCTCCGTTGCGGATCGTCGGCGGGCTGCTGGGGCACTGGGCGGTGTGGACCCGCAAGGCGGTGGAGCTGCTGGAGTCGTGCAAGGCCGCCCGAAGACAAGGACAGATCCCCGCTGAGCTCCTGACCATCGGCGCCCAGGTGACGGACTGCAATGCCGCCTTCTTCGACGCGGCCCATAACTTCGCCGGCTGCATCGTCGGCATCCACGAGGTGCTGACGCGCCAGGGGTTGATGTCCGGTCGCCAGACGCTGGACCCCGACGAGGATCTCTCGCCCGGGCAGAAGGAGGAGATCGACCGCGTCTACGCGGCCTACCCGCATCTGAACGACGACGCGTTCGTGGCCGAGCATCTGGACGAATGGCTGTCGTGAAGAAACCGCACCGCAGGGGCGCGGAGAGCGCAGAGTGAGACAAAACGAATGTCACTCCGCGTCCTCTGCGTCTCTGCGGTGAGTCACCGTGGTCTTGAGGAGGCGGAAAACATGGCGAACTACGTCAGGATCAGCACGATCGGCGCAAGGCCGGTGGCGGGCAATCCAGGGACGGGACAGGCGGCCGTGGATCGGATGATCGAACACTGGCGGGATCGGTTCGCCCAGGTCCTTCCCGACCGGCCTGATCTGATCCTGGTGCCCGAGTGCTGCGATCGCTATCCCGAGCATTCCATCGAGGAGCGTCTGGCCTACTATCGCTACCGGGGAGATCAGATCGCTGACTTCTTCGCCAGCGTGGCCAGGGAGAATCGCTGCTATGTCGCCTACCCGGCCGTGCGTGAGTTGCCCGATGGCACCTGGCGCAACACCATCCAGCTCTTCGACCGCGATGGCGAGTCCATGGGCTTCTACCACAAGAATTACCCGGTGATCACCGAGACCATAGAAGGGGGGATCCTGGCAGGGCGGGAGGCGCCTCTGTTCGAATGCGACTTCGGCCGCGTGGGCTGTGCCATCTGCTTCGATCTCAACTTCGACGGCATCCGTCAGAAGTATGTGGCCTCGCGGCCCGATCTGATCCTGTTCGCCTCCATGTATCACGGCGGGCTGATGCAGAGCTACTGGGCGTATTCCTGCCGGGCCCATCTGGTGACCGCGATCGCCGGGCTGCCCAGCGGTGTGATCTCACCGGTCGGACACCTCATCGCCACCACCACCAACTATTTCGACTTCGTGACCACGAGAGTGAACCTGGATTGCGCGGTGGTACATCTGGACTTCCACTGGGAGAAGCTTCGGGCGATGAAGGAGAAGTATGGCTCGAAGGTCTCCATCTTCGACCCGGGCTATCTGGGCGCGGTCCTGATCTCCAGCGAGAGCGAGGACCTGACCGTCGAGGATCTGATGCGCGAGTTCGAGATCGAATCCCTCGACGACTATTTCGCCCGCTCCATCGCCCATCGCAACGATCCGAGGAACCTGGAGCCCGCCTGAGAGTGTATCTGAGAATGCGATAGGAACCACTAAGGCACTAAGACCCTAAGATAGGGTGAGGCAGAAGTTACTATGGTACTATGGAGAACTTACGAGTGTAGGAAGAGGCCTCGATACACTCCTTTTGATATTCCCCTTAGTGTCTTAGTGGCTTCGTGGTGTGTTTCTTACAGGAGGGCAGATGATCCGCCCGTATCGGCCGGAGGATCTGCCGATCATCATGGACATCGGCAATCGGGCCTGGCGTGAAATCTACCGGATGTTCCGGGAGACTTATGGCGATGAGCTCTTCGAGCTCCTGGTGCCAGACGAGAGGACGGCCAAGGGGGAGCAGATCCGGGCCCATTGTGAGCGGCACCCAGAATGGACCTTCGTCTGTGAGGAGGGCGGCCGCATCGTCGGGTTCGTAACCTTCACCCTGGATTATGAGAGGCGGATCGGGGAGATCGGCAACAACGCCGTGGACCCGGACTGTGGCCTGAAGGGGATCGGCCAGCAGATGTACGCGGCGGTTCTAGAGTACTTCCGCTCGCAGGGCATGCTCTATGCCAAGGTGGTGACGGGCCTGGATGATGCGCACGCGCGCGCCCGGCGGGCGTACGAGAGGGCCGGGTTCAACATCCGCCACGAGAACGTCGTCTACTTCAAGAAATTGTAAGGGCGCGTTCCAGAGAGGTGCGTTACGCTTTCATCAGAGTTGTAGAGACATATGGCCGTGCGTCCCATAGCCCTCGGATGATCGCCATCACGGACGAAGATGTGTAAATTTCGTAGGGGCGACCTGCAGGTCGCCCCTACTTGTGGGAAGTCACCCACCCCGCGGGCGGATGCGCAAGGTCCCCTCGCCCCTCGCCGTGGGCAGGGTGATCGCCAGCACGCCCGGAGATATCTGTTGGAACGGCACGGGGGCATCCTCCCAGGTCACCTGGTAGGCTGCGGAAGGGTTCATCACGGCCAACACGCTCAGCCCACGTCCAGGGCGGCCGTATAGCCACAGCGTCGCGGTGAGCGCGCGATGCCCCTCGTCCATCTCCAGATGGGCTACCCACACATCGAAGCCCACGGTCAGCCGCCCTGGCCGGTGATAGGCGCCGAACCAGCTCAGCACCGGCGCGGAGAGCCCGCCGAACTGATGCCACCCGGCCCCGCGGCCTGACTCCACGACGAAATGCTCGAAGCAGTGATAGGAGGCTTCTACCTCCCGTTGCCAGAGCTCCAGCGCCGTCCGGGCGATCCGGGCCGCTATGTCCAGTCGCCCCATATCCAACATCGTCTTCCAGAAGAACCACTGATGCGACATCCAGACGGTGCCATTCCAGTAGCCATCGACCTGATAGTACGGGGCGGACTGGTCCACGGCGGTGATCCCGATGGGGGTCCACAGGTGCCGATCGGACGTCAGATATGAGAGGAGCCGAGCTTCCTGCGCCTCGGTGCAAATGCCGGCCACCAGAGGATATGCGCCGTCCAATCCCATGTTGAAGTTCTGACTGCTCTCATGGCGCAGGATGCCAATCGGATGGCCGTCCTCATCGTGGCGCACGTACCCGAAGTAGCCGGATGCCTCGTCCCAGGCATACGTCTGGAGCGCCTCTGTGAACATGGCGATCTCGTCCTCATACTCCCGGACATCCTGGGAAAGCCCCAGCGCCTCGGCGGCCATGCGCAGGATCTTGGCGGTGCGGATGCAGTGGGCCGTGTTCACCACCGGCGTCACGAACGGCTCCAGGCCGTGCTCGTGCACGTACACCTGTGGCGGGTAGTCGTCCCATCCGCCGGAGTTGTAGAAGTAATCCCAGGTCTTGATCAAGTTCGATCGGAGGCGTCGCGTGGTGGAGCTCCCCAGATTGCCGCACAGGAACTCGTGATATTGCCGCAGGCGGGGATAGAAGTAGCGCAGTAACTCCTCCGACTGCGTCCGGTTCCACAACTCCAGGAACAGGTAGATCTGCACCGGGACGGGGCTGCCGTGATGGATGAAAGCGGCGTGGGGATCGCCCGGCTCCGTGACGTACGCGTTCAGGCAATCGATGGCCCGATCGAGGTCCAGCTCGGCCAGTCCGATGCCGATGAACCCGGAATCCCACGTGTAGAGGCTGTCCCACCATCGACCGGGCGTGTAGTGCCGGATGTACGATCGCCTGATGTATACGGGATAGACCACGTTGGTGAGCAGCGTGGCCGCCATGCGTTGCTGGCTGAAGCGATATTTGTGGCCTTCCGGGTTAGAGGTGAGATCCACAACCCGGCCACGCGCCGCCTGATAGATCGCCTCATATTCCCCAGGATCGCGCTCGAACTCGGCGAGACGACGCCGGACCTCATCCGGATCTCCCACGCAGACCAGGCCATGAACCACGCGCCTGCTATGGGGCGCGAGGGGGATCGGGCGCAGGAAGACATCGGTGAAATGCCCCTCGCCGGGGCCGTGGAAGACCGTTGACACGTGGTTGTGCACGGTATACCGCATGAGCCGATCCAGCTCGTCGCTGTAGAACTCCCGCACCTGGAACCGATCGAAGCCCCAGGCCAGCCCATAGACGCGGTCCACGTCCGGATATCGGAGGATCAGGCTGTTGGGGATGGGCCCTGGGCTGAGCTCGGGATATGGGTGCCAGACGACGGGGCGGAAGCGGACGGCCTGGAGGTCCCCGGCCGGGACGACGGCGAACCCATCCAGCTCGATCCCAGCCCCGCCCATCGAGACCAGACGAAGTGTGTGCTCTCCCGGCGATAGGTCTCCTACCGACAGCGTGAGCGTCTGGAAGCCCTCTCCTCCGGCGAAAGCGACCTCACCCTGGATCAGCCCCTCCGCGATGAAGCGCGCGATCTCGCCAGGAGCGAGGCGATAGCGGAACAGCAACGTCGCTTTCGGCATGGCCCGCTGAATCGTCACTTTGTAGATGACCGTATCTCCCGCATCTCGACCGAATCCGCGTCCGAGGCCGCTGCCCTGGACGAAGCCGTGATCCCGCACCTCGCCCCGGTAGAGGCCGTCGGGCATCAGGTTGTCCGTCGGGCGGGGATGGGTGTGAGATAACTCGACATAATCCAATGCGTCGATCCAAACGGCGCTGGAGGGCAGCTCGACCTCATATGGCCGGATGGGCTCCGGCGAATTGGGCCGTAGCGATGGGAAGTGCATGGAGGCCACGTAATGGAGCACGAGGCTCTGTGGTCGCTCCGTGGCGTTCACGCATTCGCAGCGGATCAACCGGGCGTCAGCGTCGATCTCGGAGAAGGAGATGTCGCAGTAAACCCGGTCCTTCCATTCCAATTCATGCCGATGACAGAAGTAGTTCAAGTCGGGCGCGGCCTCCCAGGGGTGGTAGCCGGACTCCCACAGCACGCTGGGGACATCGACCCGGCGTCGATAGAACCCGGGGAACACGCTGAGGTCGAAGCGCAGGCCCCGGCGCACGTCTGGGATATGGGAGATGCCGACGTACCGTTTCGTGTATGGCCCCCAGGCGGGGAGACGGAGATCATGAGGATGCTCCGCTAGCTTCATAGGGACCTCCTTGGATATGGCCATTCTCTCATCACCGGATGATCAACGGGAAATAGAGCGGCTTATACAAAAGGGCTTCGATCCATTGGATGATCAGCCGCGTGGGCATCTCGTCTATCCGGGCGATTGCCTCCATCTCCGAGGAGTGGCCATATCCTATCAGGTAGCTGGTCGTCTCGTCCAGGCCCAACGCGTCCAGTTGATTCTTGAAGAGGAGGGTCTGTTCCGTGAGATTCAGCAGCTCATCCTCCGCGTAGAGGAGGTAAAAGGGAGGGAGTGTGATACCGGGTGTCACGTAAGTGGAAGGCGAGGCCTCTTCGAGAGCTTCAGTGTTATCGAACCCGCCATGGAAGGTCTGCGTAATGATGCTCCCCCAGAAGGCGTGGTTGAGATCGGTCAGATCATAGGCGCCGCTCATGCTGACGACGCCCTGGATGGCAGGCCGTAGCGTCGTCGCATAGTTAGGATGCGTGGCCAGCAGCGATGCCAGGTGCCCCCCCGCCGAATGGCCAAAGATGACGATCCTATCGGCGTCCCCGCCATTCTCTTCAATGTGGTTCATCACCCACTGAAACGCGGCCGCTACGTCCTCGATATTGTCTGGATACCAGGCGGCCTTCGTACGATAGGGCACGTTCCCCGGCTGGCTGCAGGTCTCTCTGTCAGGACAATATTGATCCGCGATGAAGACCTGATCGGAGGTCAGGCGATAATCGATCACCACGGTAACCCAGCCCTTCTCGCCGGTGAAGGGGCGAGCCACGAACGAGTACCAATCCCTATATCCATCAGTCCAGCCACCACCATGCACGAAGAACACCACTGGCTGATGATCCAATAGCCTCTGGCCATTATGCGCCCGATAGACGGTCAGTGCCCGGATCTCGTAGCTCTCCTTATCCGAATACTTCTTCCCTTCGCTGTCGGGACGCATATCCGTGATTAAGAAAGGCGTCGCGCCGTAAACGAAGTCCTTTTTGTAAACGGTATATGTGCCGGTGATGCTGGGCACCGGCTCGCCCCAGTCAGAAGGGAACGACGTGGTTTTGGATGGAAAGACCTGTAGAGTGGTCTTAGAGGTTGATACGGGCTGGGTGTTCCGGAGGATCAACGGCCAGTACACGCGATGAATCGGCGACCGCTGGGCCAATACTGCGGCGGCGATGCGATCGGCCCAGGCGCGTCGTTGGGCCGGATGCTCGAAGTCCCATTGGTGGACGAACGTATACAGCGTCTCGCTCAGCGTGGGCGAGCCTTCGATGGCCATCAGCGGGGTGCTCCTGCTGAGGGGGTAGTATTCCCCCTCCCGTTGCCGGCTACGGGCGGCCAACTCGCTGTAGATGTGCTGGATGGCGGCGTCCGTTCGTAAAGAGTCGGTGTACGTGTAGAACTCACGTCCGTGTACATCGTCGGGTTGGGGATCGAGGGGATTGTAGTCGCACGCGGGGTGCCCGGCCAGTGTGTGGGTAGCCCAGGGCATCCCCAGATCGTCCATATGGGCGATGCACTCCTTATGTGAGTAGTAGTCGGCCAGGGAGTGCAGATAGGTGGCGAAGGCTTCCAGCGATCCAGCTTGAATGCCCGTGGTGATAACGGCTGTACGCGTATAAAGACAAGAAGCCTGCATCACGGTGAGCTCGGCTGGCCCGCCCCAGGCATAGGCTTCGTAACCCGTTAACGTGTTCGTCAGCCCCCATCCCCAATCGCGAAGCGCGCCCAGATCTCGATCGTTATCATGTGGAAAGTGGAAGAACGGTGAGTACGGCCCGAATCTGGAGGTCACGCAAGTCTCTTTATCCTGCATGCTGTCCCACATCGGCCAGATCATGTGGGTATGGGGTTGCCGGCCGCACACCTCATCAGGATCGGGAGTGGGATAAAAAGCGCCTCCGGTGCAGTTGGTATAGGAGATCGCATCGCCGGGGCCGATCTGCTCCGAATCGACGAGCTGATCCCAGATCTGCAACGTGACGCTATCGGTGATGGAGAAGCCAGCGGCCAGGGCCAACACGTAAGTCAAGTCGTCGTGGATCGTGCTGACCTCCTCCCATTCGTCTCCCGTCTGGCCAGTGTATGGATCGCGGAAGTGGATAGGTTCCTCGGCGAACGCCCAGACCAGACTGGTGCAGGCGAGCAAGGGGAGGACGATCGCGAGGGCGAGCCGCGCGTAGCGCGCGAAGATCTCGCCTGACAAAAGGCGGGATAGGCCGGTAGATTGGGCGATCTTCATGGTTCATGCCTCCTTCAGAGTAAGAGTATATGACAGCCACGGTAGTGGAGCTCCTGAAACCCGATACAATGTGGAGTTCGCCGAGGCGATGATGTCATCTCATATCGGTCATACGGAAATGGAGAGCATGCTTTCCTGGCCGTCATGTTGTAAGGGCACGGCGCCGTCGTGCCTCTACCTTCCTTTGGTGCTGTTGTAGAGGCGTACGTCTCCGCATTGTGTCGTGTATGCCAACATGAGCGATTGCCTTTGCCTCCTTATGTGAAATTATATGTGCATCATAGGATACGTGACAAGAGGCCTCATCTCCTACAGAGTGAGTGGATGAGGATACTCTCTTTGCCCGGTTGGATGGTACTCTCGAAAAAGATGTCTCGCGTTGACCGGTGTAAGTTGAGTCCGGCGCCCAGCCGTGCTACAATAAGTTCATGCACGAGTTACCCGTGACGGAGAGCATCCTGGAGATCGTACAGCGGCACGCGGCCGCAGCCGGCGTGACGCGCGTGGTCCGTATTCGTCTGGTGGTGGGCGAGCTCACCGGCTTCGTCCCAGATTCGATCCAATTCTACTTCGATGCCCTCAGCGAGGGGACGATAGCGGAAGGAGCCCTGTTGGAGATCGAGCGTCAGCCGGGGCGGATCCGCTGTCGGGCATGTGGCCGGATATACGAGCCGCTTGATGGTCAGATATGGATCTGCCCCGATTGCGGTGGGCTGGGCGGAGAGATCGTCGCGGGGAAGGAGATGTACATCGAAAGCATCGAGATCACCGAGGGGGACCATGGAGATCAAAGTTGAAGAGAAGATCTTGAGCGCCAACGATCGACTGGCGTTGGAGAACCGGGCTCGACTAGACGCGGCCCGAGTCACAGCGGTAAATATCATGGCCTCGCCCGGCGCGGGGAAGACGAGCCTGATCCTGCGCACGATCGAGGCGTTGCGCGGTCGGGCGCGGCTGGCGGTGATCGAGGGCGATCTGGCGTCAACCGTGGATGCGGATAAGATCAAAGCGGCCGGCGTGCCCGCGGTGCAGATCAACACCGGCGGCGGATGTCACCTGGATGCCGTGATGATCGCCGATGCGCTGCGGCAGCTCGCGTTGGACGATGTGGATATCCTGCTCATCGAGAACGTGGGGAACCTGGTGTGTCCCACGAACTTCGCCCTGGGCGAGCACAAGCGCGTGTTGGTCGCCAGCGTGCCGGAGGGACACGATAAGCCGATCAAGTATCCGTCCAGCTTCGTAGACTTGGATGCGATCGTGCTGAACAAGATGGATCTGGCTCCCTATGTCGATTTCGACCTAGCCGCCTTTGAGCGAGCGGTACGGGCGATCGATGCCGATGTGCCGATTTTCCACATCTCCTGTCGCACGGGTGAAGGGCTTGAAGCGTGGGTGGCGTGGTTGATGCAACAGAGCGGTTTGTCTTGAGGGATCAGGATATGAACCACGCCCCAACTGGGGCCGCGAGATTGAGCAAAATGTGGGTGGCCACGGTCAACTGGATAGAGCCGGATGTCTTTGCGACGAAGCCCCACGCGAGGCCCAGCGTGATGGACATGAGCGCGAAAGCCAGGGTCCCTCGGGTCACTCCGCCGGCTTCCACTACTTGCGGAGATAGGTGCCATAGCCCAAACCAGATCGATGGATAGATCACGCCCCAAAGCCAGCTCCCCGGGAAGGTCACGACATAACTCCCTCGCCAGAGCATTTCCTCCATCGTGCCGTTCGCTAACGCGTATAGCGTTGAGACGGCGAGGAATGTCGGGGTTGCTGAGCGGATTTCCGACGGGAACTTCGTCAGGAGCGTGATCAAGGGAGGCCCCAAGAGTAAGATGAAGCCTAGCCAGTTTGGGCGCCCGAAGAGTGGATCGGGAGGGGAGAACATCTGACCTATGCCTCGAAAGCCGACTGTGAGGAAGCTTAGCCCGAAGCACCAGATGATCCAGTAGAACAGGAAACCGATCCGGTACGCGCGAGCCGGCCCGAGCTGTTGGGCGGAGGATCGGAAAAGGAAGTACGTGGTGGCCAGCAGGAATGGAGGGGCCAGCAACAGTACACTTTGCGAGGCCGTGAAAGGCCAATGTTTCACCATTTACGCTCTCCCCATGGTGACCCTTGGAGCTGTGCGCCCTTTGTGAAGGCGCTCGTGTTACCTAATTTCAACACAAGCCGGCCCTGCTCCAATATGGACGACTGGAACCAAGCATATCACACAGAAGGGTATAGAGACAATTTAGCTGTCTAACCTCTTCGGTAACCCTATCCTCGAGAGGATGGCTTTCTGTTCCCATGCCCAAGTTCACTGTATGGGGTTAGTGTTGCCTTCACAACTGAGCCTCCGTGTGATATACTTATGCATGGAGTTCGCAGAACATAACGTCCGGTCGCGCGTGGGCGCTGATGAGGGCGTTCACGCCATGAAGGTGCCGAAGGCCTTCCCGGTTTTCTCCGGCTGGGAAGGTTTTTCTTTGTTGGCCTCCGTTCCGTCCACTCGCAACGTGCTCAGGAGGGGATACATGAGCGAGCAAGGCACATTAGATTTGACCCCTGTCGAATCCATCCTCGCCGAATTCGCTGATCAGCGCGGGGCCGTCATCCCCATCTTGCAGCGGGTGCAGGATATCTACGGATGGCTCCCCCCGGAGGCGATGCGGCTCATCTCCAAGCGGCGTCGTGTGCCGATCACCAAGCTCTACGGCGTTGCCACCTTCTACGCCCAATTTTACCTCACCCCCCGAGGGCGCCATCGCATCCGGGTGTGTGATGGGACGGCCTGTCACATTAAGGGGGCTCCGCAGATCATCGAGGCGCTCACGCAAGAGCTGGGGATCCAGCCCGGTGAGACGACGCCGGATGGCGCCGTCACGTTCGAGGTGGTGTACTGTTTGGGATCGTGCGGGCTGGCCCCCGTGGCTTACGTCGATCAGCAGGTGATGGGGCGCCTCAATCCTGAGGAGGCCGTCGCGGTGGCCAGAAAACTTAGGGAAGAGTAACGGGAGGGTCCAGCATGGCCGATAGAAAGCTTTCATCACCGACGGCGCTCGACGAGCTGCGGGATCGTACGCTGGCCTCCCTGGCGGAGCGGCGTAAGCGAGGCGCGACGATCCTGGTGGGCATGGGGACCTGCGGCCGCGCGGCGGGGGCCCTGGACGTCCAGATCGCCCTGCGGGCGGCCATGCGTGAGCATCGCGTGCGCGCCCAAATCAGCCCGGTGGGATGCATCGGCATGTGCTCCTACGAGCCGTTGGTGGATGTGGCGCTCCCCGGTCAGACGCGGGTGACCTACGCCAATGTCACCCCTGAGATGGTCGATCGCATCGTCGCCGAGCATGTGGTCGGTGGCCACCCGGTTGAGGAGTGGGTCCTGGGGCAGATGGCCTACGATCCGCTCGACGGCGGCGCCGACCGATGGGATCCCCTCTATCCGGATATCCCGTCGTTCCGGAAACAGCTTCGCATCGTCATGCGCAATTGCGGCATCATCAACCCCGAGCGGATCGAGGAATACATCGCCCGGGATGGCTATCAGGCCCTGAAGAAGGCGCTCACGAGCATGACCCCCGAGCAGGTCATCGAAGAAGTAATCGCATCGGGGCTACGCGGCCGGGGTGGTGGCGGCTTCCCCACCGGCCGCAAATGGGCGATCACCCGCCAATCGCCGGGGCAGCCCAAGTACGTCGTCTGCAACGCGGACGAGGGGGATCCCGGGGCCTTCATGGACCGTAGCATCCTAGAGGGGGATCCTCATGCTGTAATTGAGGGGATGATCATCTGTGGCTATGCCGTCGGCGCGGAGGAGGGGTATATCTACTGCCGCGCGGAGTACCCGCTGGCCATCGAGCGGCTGAAGACGGCCATCACCCAGGCGGAGCGCTATGGCCTGTTGGGGGAGAACATCTTGGGCACCGGCTTCAACTTTCGCCTCTTTATCAAGGAGGGAGCCGGCGCCTTCGTATGTGGCGAGGAAACCGCCCTGTTGCGCTCCATCGAGGGGCAGCGAGGGGAGCCGACGCCCAAGCCGCCGTATCCGGCGCAGTCCGGCCTATGGGGCAAGCCTACCAACATCAACAACGTCAAGAGCTACGCCTATATCCCGCCGATCCTCCGCAATGGCGCAGATTGGTTCGCCCGCATCGGCACGGAGGGAAGCAAGGGGACGGCCGTCTTCGCCCTGACGGGGAAAGTGACCCGCACCGGCCTCATCGAGGTGCCCATGGGTATCACATTGCGGGAGATCATTGAGGATATCGGCGGTGGCGTGCCCGGCGGCAAGAAGTTCAAGGCGGTGCAGACGGGCGGCCCACTGGGCGGGTGTCTTCCGGAGTCCCAGCTCGACACGCCGGTGGACTACGACTCCCTACAGGCGGCGGGTGCCGTCATGGGCTCCGGCGGCATGATCGTGGTGGACGAGGACACCTGCATGGTGGAGTTCGCCCGCTTCTTCCTGGACTTCGCCGCCGCCGAGTCATGTGGCAAGTGCGTGCCGTGTAGCATTGGGGGCACGCGGATGTTGGAGGTGCTCAACCGCATCCTGGACGGACAAGGTCGCATGGAAGACCTCGACCTGATCCAGGAGATCGCTCTCTATATGCAGAGGGGATCGCTATGTGCATTGGGGCAATTGACCCCATCGCCGGTTCTCAGTGTGCTTCGCTATTTCCGGCATGAGTTCGAAGAGCACATCCGTACGGGTCAATGCAGCGTGAAGCACTAGGAGGACGGGATGAAAACGGTCAACGTCACCATCGATGGACAGCAACTCTCGGTGCCGGAGGGGACGACGATCCTGGAAGCCGCGCGGTCAATCGGCATCGATATCCCTACCTTGTGTTATCATCCAGCCCTGCCTCCCAGTGGCGGCTGTCGCCTCTGCGTCGTGGAGGTGGAGGGAGCGCGCAACCCCCTGCCGAGCTGCACGACTCCGGTATCGGAAGGCATGGTGGTTCATACGCAGACGCCTTTGGTGGAAGGCATCCGTCGCTTCGCGCTGGAGATGATCCTGTCTAATCATCCGCTGGATTGCATGAAGTGTGAGGCGGCCGGGGCGTGTGAGCTACAGGACCTGGCGTACAAACTGGGGGCTCGGGAGCGAGCTTATCCGGGGCGGCAGCCGGAGTTCACTTTAGAGGATGACAACCCCTTCATCGCCGTAGATCTGACTAAGTGCGTCCGATGCCGACGATGCGTGCGCGCCTGTGAGTACATCAACGGCGTCGAGGCCGTGGGAGTCTTCGAGCGTGGCTTCGAGACGCATATCGCCTTCGGGCCGAACGGCACGATGCTGGAGAGCCCGTGCGAGTTCTGCGGCATGTGCGTCAACGTCTGCCCCACGGCCGCGCTGTGGCCCAGGCAGGCCATTGGCCAGGGCCGCATCTGGGAGCTGGAGAAGGTGCGCACTACCTGCACGTACTGCGGCGTGGGTTGCCAGATCGAGCTCAACGTGGATCGCAAGCGCAATCGCGTCGTATACACCACGCCGGCTTGGGATGGTCCGGCCAATCACGGCGGCACCTGCGTGAAGGGGAAGTTTGGCAACGACTTCGTGAATCATCCCGATCGGCTGACGAAGCCGCTGGTGCGCAGGTGGCTGCTGGAGCCGGACGGGACTAAGCCGAAAGATGGTCAGGCGGCGGAGGGGAACGACTTCGTCGAGGTGGATTGGGATACCGCTTTGAACATCGTCGCCGAGCGCACGATGGCGATCCGTCGGGAGTCGGGCGGGGATGCCTTGGCATGCTTGGCCAGCGCCAAGTGCACCAACGAGGAGAACTATCTGATCCAGAAGCTGGTCAGACAGATATGGGGGACGCACAATGTAGACCATTGTGCTCGCCTCTGACACAGCCCCACGGTCGCCGGTCTGGCGACAACATTCGGCTCCGGTGCGATGACCAACAGCATGGATGACATCGCCACGGAGGCCAGGAGCTATCTCATCATCGGCTCCAACATCACCGAGCAGCATCCGGTCTTCGGCATGCGCATCCGGCAGGCGGTGAAGCAGCGCGGCGCCGTGCTCATCGTGGCCGACCCGCGCCGCATCCCGATCACGGAGTTCGCGACGTTGCACCTGCAGCACAGGCCAGGCACGGATATCGCGCTCCTGAACGGGCTGGCCCATGTGCTCATCGCCGAGGACCTGATCGATCATGAGTTCATTGAGAGCCGCACCGAGAATTTCGATGCGGTGCGAGAGGCCGTGGCCGATTACACGCCCGAGCGGGTGGCCGAGATCACGGGCGTGCCCGCGAAGGACATCGTGGAGGCGGCCCGACTGCTGGCGGCCAACCGGCCAGGCGCGCTGTTGTACGCGATGGGCATCACCCAGCATACGACGGGCACGGCCAACGTCATGGCGTGCGCCAACCTGCAGATGCTCCTCGGCAACGTCGGCGTGCCGGGCGGCGGCGTGAACCCGCTGCGCGGGCAGAACAACGTGCAGGGCGCGTGCGACATGGGCGCGCTGCCGAACGTCTACCCCGGTTACCAGAGCGTGACGGTGGAGGCCAACCAGCGCAAGTTCCAGGAGGCATGGGGGGTGGAGCTATCCACCAAGCCGGGCCTGACGGTAGTCGAGATCATGAACGCCGCCCTGGACGGGAAGGTGCGCGGCCTCTACATCATAGGCGAGAACGTGTTGCTCTCCGATCCCGACTCCAACCACGTGCGGAAGTGCCTGGAGGCGGTGGAGTTCCTGGTCGTTCAAGAGATCTTCCTGAGCGAGACGGCGGCGCTGGCCGATGTCGTGCTGCCGGCCGTCAGCTTCGCCGAGAAGGACGGCACCTTCACGAACACGGAGCGGCGTGTCCAGTTGGTCCGCCGGGCCATCGAGCCCATCGGCGAGGCGCGGCCCGACTGGGAAATCCTGATCGATCTGGCCAATCGGTGTCTGGCGCTGGATGACGAGCTACGGGAGCGCGTGAGCCAGGCGCCTTACGGCTCGTGGAATTACGCCAGCCCGGCGGAGATCATGAGGGAGATCGCCAGCCTGACACCGATCTACGGCGGCATCCTGCACGAGCGGTTGGGGACCCAAGGGCTCCAGTGGCCCTGCCCCGATCCGCAACATCCGGGGACGCCCATCCTGCATGTGGGGAAGTTCTCCCGGGGCAAGGGGCGATTCATGCCCGTCGAGTATATGCCGCCGGCCGAGGTACCCGATGAGGAGTATCCACTCATTCTGACGACCGGGCGCATCCTGTTCCATTATCACACGGGCACGATGACGCGACGCAGCCAGGGGCTTCATGAAAGGGTCCCGTCGAGCGTGGTGGAGATCCACCCAGAGGATGCCCAGCGGTTCGGCGTGAGCGATGGCGACACGGTGCGCGTGCTCAGCCGCCGTGGTGAGGTCGTCACGACGGCGCAGGTGACCGAGGATGTGATGCCGGGCGTCGTCTTCATGACCTTCCACTTTGCTGAGGCCCCGGCCAACGCGCTGACCCACGCTGCGCTGGACCCGGTGGCGAAGATCCCGGAGTATAAGGCCTGCGCCGTCTCCATCGAGCGAGTGAACGGCGCCGCGCCTTAACGCCGTGCAGTGGACTTTAAGCGTCCTGTAGAAGCCGGGGTCTCCAGAGACCCCGGCTTTTTTCCCAAGGATGCACATGTATTAGCCGCTGCTGTGGAAGGTGGTTCTCAATTCTCGTTGACGCTCGAGTGTCGGCACATCCTGGCCACAGCCGATATGGTGAAGCGAGCCGATCTGCCTATCATTATCTTGCGTCCTGGGGACTTTATTCGCAATTACTATCCCAAGCACGAGGCTTACCACCGCTTACCTCCGACCCGAAGCTGAAAGAGTGAGTCACATTGACTTTGGGATTCCTCGTTCCCCTTTCCCTCTCTGCGTTCTCCGTGTCTCCGCGGTGAGATGAGGCGGCTTGACCCTAGCGCAGCGGGAGGGTAATATAGCCGGGATTCTGAGATCCGAAATGTGTAAGGAGGCGAGTACATGAGCGGCATGACCAAGCGTGAGCGATTGGAAGCCACTTTCCGAGGCCAGCCCGTGGATCGCGTCGCGGTGGCCTTATGGCGTCACTGGCCCGTGGACGATCAGCGGGCGGAGGATCTGGCGCGATCCACGGTGGCTTTCCAGCGGGAATTCGACTTCGATTTCATCAAGGTGACCCCTTCTAGCGATTATTGCCTGGAGGATTGGGGCACGGAGAGCGTGTGGCTGGGCGACGCCGAGGGCACGCGTAAGTACGTGCGTCATCCGGTGCGGGAGCCGGCGGATTGGGAGAAGCTGCCCGTGCTCGATCCGACCAAGGGCGGCCTGGGACGCCAACTGCGATGTCTGGAGCTTATCGGCCGGGAGGTGAGCGACGAGGTGCCGTTCATCCAGACCATCTTCAGCCCGCTGGCGCAGGCTAAGAACCTGGCCGGCGATCGCATGCTGGTGCATATGCGTCAGTACCCTGACGCCTTCCGCGCCGGCCTGGAGACCATCACCCAATCTATCATCCGCTTCGTGGAGGCGATCAAGCCCACCGGCGTGGCCGGGATCTTCTACGCGGTGCAGCATGCGACGTATCACCTCCTCAGCGAGGAGGAATATCGGGTCTTCGGCCGTCCCTATGACCTGCGCATCCTGGAGGCGGTCCAGGATTGCTGGTTCAATCTGCTTCACCTACACGGTACTGACATCATGTTTGACCTCTTCCGTGATTATCCGGTGCAGGCCGTCAACTGGCATGATCAGGAGACGCCGCCGTCGTTGCGTGAGGCGATGGGGCGCTTCCCGGGCGCGGTGGTGGGCGGGCTCACACGCTGGGACACGATCGTGCGCGGCGATCCGGAAGAGGTGATCGCTCAGGCGCGAGCGGCCATCAGCCAGACGGGTGGGATCCGCTTCATCCTGGGCACGGGCTGCGTGACGCCCATCGTGGCCCCGATCGCTAATATCCGGGCGGCGCGGCAGGCGGTGGAGAATGGAGATTAGGGAATTAGAGATTAGGGGATTGGAGATTGAGGGTGCGGTTTGAGTTGAACTTCTGTCCCCGCTGTGGGCATCTCCTGGAGGATCGGGAGGCGTTTGGACGGATACGGCGGGTGTGTCCAGCCTGTGGTTTTGTCTTCTTCCGTGACCATAAAATCGCCGTGGGCGCCCTGATCGAGCGCGATGGCCACGTCCTGCTGGCACGCCGCGCGGTCACTCCCCAGAAGGGGAAATGGGCGTTGCCTGCGGGTTACATGGATTATGGTGAGACGCCGGAGGACGCGTTGCGGCGGGAGGTGAAGGAAGAGACCGGGCTGGATATCACCGTGGGAGATGTCCTCAGCGTGTTCCCCCTCGATAACCCCGACGCGCGAGGCGTGATCATCATCTATTGGGCACAAACAAACACGGGCGAGCCTCGGGCAGACGATGATGTCAGCGAGGTGGCCTGGTTCGCCCCGGATGAGCTGCCTGAAGACCTGGCGTTCGAGAGCACTCGACAGGCGTTGGCCCTCTGGCGGACCAGATGCCTGGACGCCTCCCGATAGCGTCTCTTCGATCGTTCCGGCTCTGCATTCTCACCCTTGTTCGTCCTTACTATCCGGCGTTATCCGGCGATCTCCAGAGGAGTGGACAGGATAAGGGCGGGTGGTCACTTCCCTTTCACTAATGCTCTCACTCCTGCGGCGGGGGCTTTCGTTCGGCCTCGGAAGCTTTTTTCTCTCCCAGCAGTCGGTTTAGTTCCTGGTTCAGGGCGCGCAGACCGGTGATCAGCGTCTTGCGGATCTCCTGTACGGTCTCGCTCTTCTCGACTGTCTCCACGACTTCCTCGGCCTGTTCGACGATCTCCTCCGATGCCAGCCGCTCCTTTGCGACATCGAGCACTTCGTCCACCTGCTCGCCCAGCTCGCGCAATCCTTGCTTAAGCTCCTGTTCCAGCTCCTTGCGCTCTGGGCTCTCCCAGGCTTCCTTGAGGGCTCGTCCGAGCTGTTGACCGAGCCGCTTCAGCTCCTCGATGACATCCTCGGTGGGAGGCTTCTCTTGACCCTTCGTCTTCTCGTCCATCATCTTCCCTCCGTTGACGTTTAACGAACTATAATGGGCGTGTCCGATAGCAGGAGTCGATCGCCGATGAGGTTGCCTGCCGCATCCCGGATGGGCAGGCGAGCGTTAGTGGCGGGCAGATACATGCCTACCTCCAGGATATACGTCCCCGGCGTTGCGTCTTCCGCTATAGTAAACGTATGTCGGTCTATCAGATATTCGCCGGGCAGCCATCCGGTGGTGGGATAGGCGCCATCGCCTGGGGGCGCGTCCCTCTGGCCCCGGAATCGCCCTTCTTCATCCAACAAGTGGATGAACACCGTATACTCCTCGTCGGCCGGCTCAATGGCCTCCCAATACAACGTGAGCGTGATGCGTCCTCCCGGCCTGGGTTCGCTCACCTCCAGATCATAGCCAATCAGCCGCGCGAAGGTCCCGACCTGGACATTCACGGGATGTTGGGGGGAGGGCCGGATATAATGATGGGGACGACCGCGCACGGCCACACGCCCTAGCGAGATATAATCCCGAGGAGGACGAGGAGGAAACCAGCGTCGCGGCGTCGTCAGGCGAGATCGGTCGGGCAGGCGAAACATGCCCACGATGAGCTCATGTTCGCCATCGGGAACGGTGGCGGGTAGCCGTAATTCGACTTGTTGACGGATCAGCGTCCCTTGACGCCATTCGTAGGTGGGGAACGCACCTCCTGGTGGCCCCTCCCACGCCGCTAAGAGTTGCCGCTGGTCATCGAGGAGCTGGACGAAAGCCAGATATTCCCCCTCCAGGTCCCTCTGGGCGCGCCAGAAGAGGTTAATGGGGATGGCGCGACCTGGCTCAAAAGGCCCTTCGCCTATAGTGTACCCCAGGAAACGCACGCCGTCGCTCAGATCGACGGTCTTCCGGATAGCGATGGGGAGATGAATGGGATCGAGCGGCCGATCGGCAGGCCACACATCCACTTGTCCCAGCGCGATCTCCGTGCCCTGGGTACGGCCATCCGGCCCGATGAGGTCCAAAGCGTGGCCCGTCGAGGGATCGTACACTTTCAGCCATACCGTATAGCGGCCGGGGGGCGTCCCTGCCGGCACCATCAACCCGTGACGGTCACGCAGCCGTTGGCCGGGTTGCATCGTCGGGAAGGGCTTGCTTCCGCCCAGCGGCTGGCTATCGCGTTGCCCCCATGTCCGTCCTGCCTCATCGGCCAGACGCAGCCCGATGTAGAGTTCGCTCGCGATGGGCGCCGTGAGCTCCCATTCCAGATCCACCCGGATCACGTCGTATTCGGGTTGGAGTCGCTGTGGATCCTGGGCGAGTTCCGGCCGGGTCGGGTCACGCGGGATATCCGGCGAGAGGACGCTGTGGTGTAATCGCAGCACGCGATCGAAGTTCACCGGCGCCTCGGCTTGAGGGCCCGCGAGCCCAGCCCCCGCCGCGGGCGTGAAGAGGGTCAACCGGGTGTTGGGCCCGTACCAGGCGTTGACGGTGGGATAGACATCCTCGCGCCCCAGCAGGTAGGTCTCCATGCGTGTCTCCAGGATACCTCCCATGCTGAGATGCTCGGGAAGCCAGATGCGACGTCCCTGGACCAGCGTCTTATCCAGGGCGTCTTGCACCTTTTGATCCCATGCTTGAGAGGGGAGCAAGCGCGCCATGGGGGCATCTGGGCGGGCATAGGCGCGGAAATAGCCCACCTGCCATGGGAAGACGCACCACACGACGTCTTCGGGTTGGCCTTGTTGCTGAACCTGCTGGATGAGCGGGCGATAGTCGTCATCGGGGTATCGGGGTACGGTATAGAACGCCGTCAGGCTGGCTATGGCCAGCCCGGCCCACAGGATGCTGACACCGATAGCGTAGCGTCGTCGTTCCTGCCATAGATCTGCAAGGGCTATGCCCCCCAATAGCCACAATGCCGGCGCGGCCAGTAGAAGCAGCCGCTCGCCGCGCTCCGGGAAGAAGGGATAGCGCAGATTGAGCAGGAAGCCTATCCCCAGGGAGGTCAGCAGCGTGATGGCCAGGAAAGGGATCGCCGGACGGCCGGGTATAGGCTCACGCCAGCGCCGCCACAGCCACCAGGCTACGGGCAGCAGGGGGAGCAGCCCGATCGGCCACATCACACGGAGGGGGCCTTCGAGATGCCCGATTGTGAACGCGCTCAGGTGGCGAGTGAGATACACCACCGGCCCTAACGGACGATCGGCCTCGGCCACCACCTTTTGCGCGACGTAGGGGATGAGCTTGGGGGCGGCGTACAGCACCCACGGGAGGTAGCCCAGCGCCACGAGAACCTGCCATCCCATCCACTGTGCCAGCCGACGAGGCTCGCGACGCCAACGCCACAGGGCATATAAGGTGAACGCGATGGGGAGCATCGCCGCGTAGTATTGGGTATAAAGCGCGGCCAGCGTGAGCAGCACGTAGCTGATCCAGATGCCCCGGGCGGGAGGCGTATGGCCGGGGTGCGTCCGCCCCAGGATGCGGGCTGCACAGCACGTGCTGCACAGGCCCAGGCCGGCGACCAGGCCATACATGCGTATCTCCTGGCTGTAATAGATGTGCAGAGGGTTGAGGGCCACGATCGCGGCCGTCCACACCCCAGCCCGCGGCCCGGCCAGTTCCCGGCCGACGATATAGGCGATGGGGATCGTCAGCACGCCAAACAGCACAGACATCGTCCGTAGGGAGATCGGCCCGGGTCCCCACAGCGTGATCCAGAGGTGAAGGAGCGCGTAATAGAGCGGGGGATGGATATCTTGAGCCGTGAGGGCGGCCATCTGCGATAGCGGATGGGTGGCGAACCAGACGCTGTACCCTTCATCCCACCATAACGGTTGGAATCCCAGGCGCGTCGCGCGCAGGATGAGGCCGACCAGGGTGAGCGCGGCGATCGCGGGGAGCTTACCCCAACCGTGATATGATGGCAGCGATGTAAGGTCCAGGCGATCTTTGATCATGCTCCCTCGTTTGGCCATGGCAGGCGGGCACAAGATCAGCCGGAAGCTCTGAAACGTGATGAGCTTCCGGCTGATATCGTAAGAGAGATCGGCGGCAGATGGCCTTGTCTAGCGTTGCCGCCAGGTGATCAGAAACTCTCGCGTCGTGCCCGAGACGGTGAACGTCTGGTCGGGGCCCGCCGGTTGGTTGCCAGGACCTAAGAGCTGCGCCGTGTATTGTCCTTCGACCACAGGCCGGATCTCCAGTTTGGCGTTATAGATGAACTCGCCATCCAGGCCAGGATAGGCCCTAGAGAAGAAGTTATCGAAGGTGACTTCGCCGACGGTCGCCCCTCCGCGTAGGACGCGGAGTTTGTATCCACCGACCGCCTGATCCCCGTTTCGGTTGAAGAGCCGGCCCCAGACGCTGATCCAATCGTTAGTGTTGATGCGGGCTTCCACGCCACCCGCGTTAAAGGCGTACTGTGGCGCGGGTGTTGGCGTCGGCTGTGGGATCGGCGTCGGGGTGGGCCGTGGGGTGGGAGGCGGCGGCGGGATGCGCTTCGCCACCTGTACTGTATTAATGGGGCCTTCCGCCCGCACCAGGCGCCCGTAGATCCAGGCCACCTTGCCCCCTACACAGCATATCTCCCACCAGTCGCCGGCTGGGTTCTTCCCGGTGATGGCGAAGGTCTGACCCGCCTGGGCCTTGCCCACGCGGGGATAATTGGTCCCGGGCCCAGCGCGCAGGTTGACGAGATCCGCGTTGACCACTGCGAAGGGCGTAGGGATAGGCGTTGGCGTTGGGGGCACCGGCGTTGGCGTCGGCGGAGCGGGCGTCGGTGTGGGCTGTTGGGCCACCGGCTGCATCTCCGTGAGCTCCGGCGTGACCGGTGTGGGGGTGAAGGTGGGCCGCGGCGTTCGAGTGGGCGTCGGTGTGGGCTTCGGACGGCCGATGAGCCCGGTCAACGGGCAGCCCAGGGTCACGATCAATACGAGGGTGATGAGCAGAACAGTCCAACCGGTACGATAGCGCATCTCTCACTCCTGCCATGTGATGATAGATGATGAGCTGACTGAGAAGAGCTTCCCTACCGCGTGCGTGCGGGACGCGCGATCAGGGCCGGCGTCACCGTACGCGGATGTAGGCGATGTACACGAACAGGTTCCTACGGGCCCGGCCGCGAGTGGTGAATCGCGTCTCGGGCGATAGCTTGCGGCCCGAGGCGTCGGTCAGATAGATCACCCAATTGGCCTGGCCAGGATCCTTGAGCTCATATTTCAAGTTGTACTTGTAGGACCCTTCCCCTGGCGGTGTCACTTGTACCGGATCGCCATGGGAAGTGACGTCGGAGCTGACGTCTACGCCGTTTCGCAACACCTTCAGTCGATAGCCGGGGAGCGATCGTTCGCTGCCCGGGCGTCCCTCATATACCCAAACCCAGATGGTGAGCAAGGGGTTATTGGTCGGGAAAGGAAACTCGGGCCCTCGTGCGATCTCAAAGGGCGGGATGGGCGTCGGCGTCGGTGAAGGCGTTGGCGTCTGGGTCGGCGTCGGCGTGACGGTGGGCGTCGCCGGCTTAGGTAACACGGGCACGAAGGCGAGGATGCCTTGCGGCTGCACGAAGCGGGCCGAGATCCACCCCACGCGGCCTTCCACACAGCAGATTTGCCACCAACTGCTGTCTGGCAGGCGCCCCTGGATGGCGTATCGTTCGCCTCGCCGGGCCTGTCCGATCTTCTCGAAGCTCAGGTCAGGCCCCTGGCGCACGTTGACCTTATCTTCCAGCACGGTGAGCCAGGGGGTCGGATAGGGCGTTGGCGTAGGCGGGATGGGCGTCGGCGTGGGGACCGGCGTCGGGGTTGGCGGCGCCGGGGTAGGAATCGCCGTTGGGGTCAGGCGGATGGGCGCCAGCCCGCGCGGAGAGAGCGCTGCTGCTACAGGCAATGAGGTCTCAGCCGGGACCGTGGCCGCCGGGATGACCCCGGATTCCGCGCCGATGGGAGTGGGGGTAAACGTCGGGCGCAACGTCTTGGTCGGCGTCGGCGTCGGACGGGGCGCTCGGGCCAGCAAGCCCCCCGCTGAGCACCCCAGCATGGTGAGGAGCAGAAGCGCGCTGAGCATCAGAACCCATGTGCCGGGGAAACGACGCATCTTCATGATGCGAGTATAGCACAATTTAATATGGATGACAAAGGTTCACGGAACTTGAGCTTTCCATAAAGAGAATCGGTGAGTTCGATAAGAGCATCTCTGAAGGACTTATACAGAGAGAGGTTGGGGGATACCGGGATGGGACCGGCGGACATCGGAGATCGAGAGATAGCGGACGCTCTTGAGGTGCTGTGGCGGACGCCGGGCATGGTGCCACCGCTTCCCTTTCCAAACGGGGAGAAGGACATCACATATTCGTTCCTGTAAGTTTTGCGAATGTGGACATACTCGTTTAGAATGTCGTAGAGTCTAGGGGTACTCTTTCCCTTAACGGATATGGTGTAAGATGCGTCCAGACTGTGTAAATGGAACCACTCAGAGGTAGGATAGAGCGCGCGTTGCCCTCATGATGCAGCGGAATAATCGGTTTGTAAGAGCGCGATGTCGCTGTGCTCTTACCGAATCCTAAGGCCGGATACGACGTTGTCCTTGGAGAATCACACTAATGTAGGAGGATAGTTCTCGATGAAGGTCATGTTGATTCAGGACGTGGAAGGTTTGGGATTGGCGGGCGAGATCAAAGAGGTCGCCGGGGGATATGCCCAGCATTACCTGATCCCGCGCGGGCTAGCCATCGCCGCCACCAAGGGCGTCATGAAGCAGGCCAAGGCGATCCGGGAGGCCGCGGAGCGTCGCCGGGCGCGCGAGCTCAACGAGGCGCAGGCGCTGGCCGAGAAGTTGAACCAGCTCACGTTGCGATTCACCGCCCGGGCGGGTGAGAGCGACCGCCTGTACGGTTCGATCACCTCAGCAGATATCGCGGAAGCCATCGAGCGCGAGGTGGGGCAGGCCGTCGATCGGCGACATATCCAGTTGGAGCGCCCGATCCGTCAACTGGGCACGCATCAGGTGTCCATCCGCTTGATGCCCAACGTCACCGCGGAGATCACCGTGGTCGTCGAGCGCGAAGGTGGAGAGGAGGAGAAGGCCTCTTCAGAGGAGGCTGAGAGCGATTAAGGGAGTCGCTCATAACATAAACATGACACAATGTGGGGGCGTACGTCATGCGCCCCCACAACAGCGCCAGATATGAAAGTAGGGGCACGGCGGCGCCGTGTCCCTACTTTCTTGAATTGCCTTTGCGCCCTTCGCGTCCTTTGCGGTTAGGTCAGTAGGGGTTCCCTGGGATGTGCACCTCGGCCAGATTCTGGAAGCCCCCTTCCGGCAATGGCCGATACACGATGACAGCGAGGCCGTCGGCTGGCGGGCCAGGGATCACCGGCAGCGCGTAGTCATCTCGCACGGTCTCGCCAGGGACCCAGCGGGTGGTCGGATAAGCCCCCTGCACGGGATGTCGCCGATCCGTCTGTACGAGCTGACCTCCCGCGAAGATGAATTGGCTCCCCCTCGTGGGGCGCAGGGAGATGGCCCAGTCATGTGAGATAGGCTTCGTCGCCTGCCAGTAGAGGGTGAGGCGGGGCGCCGGGTGAAAGCGGTCGGGCAGCGCCGGATGAACGCGCGGTTGACGGCGGCTGATCCCCAGTAGGGTAAGCCCATCCCCTACCGGGCGTTGCAGGAGTATATCCAACGCTGGCGGCTCCCGACGCGGCGTCAGGCGTACCTCCACCAGCGTCACGCCAGCCGATGAGAAGCGCGCCTCCGGCGCGACCTCCGATCTCACGATAGGGACGGCATCGACCGTGCTGAGGAAGGTGTGTCCCCCCTCGAGTAGCCCTCGCGCCTGATCGGCGCTTATCGTTCGCAAATCCGACCTCACCCCCCAGATGCGGGTTAGGTAATCCAGCGCGAGGCGTTCATCCAGAGTGCCCAGGATGGTCGCGTCGGCCGGCGGATCGTCCGCGATGATGCGCCAGCCAGGATCGAGGCCCACATCGCCTGGTCGCCCGGATGAATCGGCGCCGGGCAGGCTCAACATGAACCGATATCCAACCAAGGCGCACAGGAAGAGGAGAATAGCCGCCCGCGTGGGCCACGCTCTTCGGAGTAGACCCCAGCGCCAAAGCGCATCGGCGGCTACGGCCAATCCCATCACGATGAGGGGGTAGGCCGGCATGATGACCTGGTACCAGTTCCCCAAACGGTCGATGAAGCAGAAAACCAGGTAGATCGCCAGGCTGCTGTAGATAAGCGCGGCGCGGTGTCGTCCCAGTCGGCTGATGCCCCAAAGGCCGATGAGCAACGCGGGCCAGGTGAGCTCCCGCCATATCAGGGCCGGGAACTCATCCGTCCATAAGGGCGACAGGCTCCACGTGAGCTCATCGCGGCCCTGCCGGGTGCTCAGGAACGACCAAAACCATTGCCAGGTGCTCTCCCACTCGCCGACGCCGCGCCATTCGGGATGTTGCGCGCCGCGGATATAGACGTAAGCGTAACTTAACAGGGGCAAAGCGAGCAGCCCGATGGCCTTCATGATGAGCCGGGGGCGACGCAGCAGATCCGAGCGACGGGCCAGGACGAACCACAGGATCGGCGGGACGATGAAGAGCACAGTCACCATGTGGGCCAGCCCGATGCCGGTGAGAAAGGCCAGCGCCAGGAGGTAGCGGTCGCCCTCCTCGCCGCGCGATTGGGCCGCATCCCAGCGAAACGCCAGCCAGATCATGAGCAGCGTCTGGGCCACGGCCGAGGTGTATTGCTCCGTGGTCGTCGCGTAGTACCAGAAGAAATAAGTCACGGCGTAAAAGGCCGTGCACAACCCAGAAAGCGCCCAGTTGCCCTCGGTCACATCGAGGAGGAGGCGGTATAATAGCCAGAGCGCGAGCAAGGCCCATAGCGTAGAATAGCTGGAGAGGATGCGGATCGGGTTGCTATATGGGCCTAGCAGGAGTCGGCCCAGTCGGAACCAGAGCCAGCCGCCCATGGTGTAAAGGGGATAGCCTGGCGCATTGGAAGGCCGTGCTTCGACCTGGGCGTATTGGTGCGTAATGAGATCCCCGCCGCGCAGCTCTTCGGGTTGCAGTCCATCGTCCAGCGTCCACAGATAAAGGGCGAGCGCGGCGATAAGGATCAGCAGCCCAACCCATCGGGCGATGTGTTGAGCCTGATACCGCGGTGATGATCCCTCGAGACGGGAGGTCAAGAAGCGTGACATCACGGGGCCACTATAGCACAGCCTGGTCGGGTATGCCAATTGCCGGTTGGGACGAGATGGCATGATGCGGTGGATCGCCCTCTTCGATTCCGGGGTCGGCGGGCTCTCGGTCTGGCGGGAGGTCGCCCAAGAGCTGCCTGGCTTGCCCTTGCTTTACCTGGCGGATCAGGCGCACTGCCCCTATGGCGTCCGACCGCAAGCGGAGATACGGCGCATCGCTCAGGAGATCGTGCGTTGGCTGATCGCTCAGGGGGCGGGGGTGGTGGTCGTGGCGTGTAACACCGCCTCCGCGGCCGCCCTGTATCACCTGCGGGAGCGGTTCACCATCCCGATCGTGGGAATGGAGCCCGCGGTCAAGCCAGCGGTATCGCGCACCCGGAGCGGCCGGGTGGGCGTCCTGGCCACGCCGGGCACCTTCCAGGGCGAGCCATACGCCAGGTTGCTGGCGCGATATGCGCATGGGGTGGAGGTCATCGCTCAGCCTTGCCCGGGATGGGTCGAGCATGTGGAGGATGGATGTCTGGGCGGGCCCGAGACCATGGCCTTGGTGGCGCGATACGTGAGGCCACTGTGTGACGCAGGCGTGGACGAGCTGGTCCTGGGGTGTACCCACTACGCGTTTCTGCGACCCTGGATCGAGCAAGTGGCGGGCCCCGGCGTCGATGTGATCGACCCGGCCCCCGCGGTGGCGCGGCAGACGCGGCGCGTATGGGAAGCCCTGGGCGCGGCGGTAGACGAGGAACGCCCCACGTATCGGTTCGTGACGACAGGGGATCCGCCACGCTTTCGGGCGCAGTTGCGGCGGCTCATCGGCTGGGACGGCCCCGTGGAGACGGCGCAGTGGCGGGAGGGGACCCTGATCGGATAGCACGCATTATCCCAAATATCGCAAGTTATCCCAAACCATTTTTTGGGATACTTGGGATACGATTTTGGATATTTGGGATAAGGCTTTAGATTTGGTATGGGTAGCGGAAGGTACTGCCTTCCGCTACCCATATGGCTAAACTTAAGGGGGATAGGGGGATGAGAGCCGCCTGAAGATAACTTTCTATGACAGCGTGAGGAAGCGATACCACCCGGCCCAATCCTCTCGGGCGGCCTCGTACTTCTCGCTCAGCGCCTCGTGGAGCCGCGCGTTCTCGATGGCGATGGCCCCCAGGTCGGCGATGGCCTCCAGGAACTCCACCTCTTCCTCGCAGAACCGGTGAGGCTGAGCGGAATACGCGCGTAACACGCCGATGATCTGGCCCTTCACCTGCAGGGGGACCGCCAGCACGGAGCGGATGCCCTCCCGGGCGGCCTCCTCCGGGTACTGGAATCCCACCTCGTGTTCCACGTCATAGATCATGGCGGGGCGGCCCTGGAGCACCTCGCGATCGATGGGGCTGTCCTTCACCCAGATGTCGCCCTTCTTCAAGTAGCGTTCGCTCAGCCCCTCCGCCGCCATCAGGTGCAGGCGTCGCTTGCGCGGCCCCAGGAGCCGGATCGAGGCCGCCTTGCAGTTCATCTCCTGGATCACGTTACGCAGCAACGCCTTGAGCACCTCGTTCAGCTTGAGGCTGGAGTTGACCTCGGAGGCGATAGTGTGCATCGCGTGGTATAATTGCGAGTTGCGAATGGCGCGGGCGGCCAGGTTGGCCACAGCGCTCACCAGCAGTTGCTCATCCTGGAGGAAGTGGTGGGGTTCAGCGGTGTACACGCGCAACACCCCCAGGTTCCGCTCTTGGATGCGCAGGGGGACGGCCAGCACGGAGCGGATGCCCTCGGCGCGCGCCTCATCCGGGTATTGCAGGCCACCGTCATACAGGATGTCATGTAAGACCACCGCGTTCCCCTGCAGCACCTCGCGATCGATGGGGCTATGGGCCACCTCGATGGGACCCTTAGCGAGATAGCGCTCACTGAGGCCGACGGCGGCCTGGATCTCCAGCGTCTGGCGCTCGTGGTCTAACAGTCGAATCGATGCGGCCTTATAACCCAATTCCTGTACGATCGTCTCCAGCATGCGTTGCAGGAGCTCTTGGCGTCCATAGCTGGCGTTCATGGCCTGGGCGATATTGTAAAAAGCACGAATCGCCCGGTGGACTTTTTCGTCTCCCGTCATGTTTCCCTCCCAGCCTAGCCTATCCACAGGCTAGCGAGCATAACGGCCAATACGAGGGCCGTCACGCCGACGAAGGCCCAATCACCCTGCTGGGCCAACCCCACCGCGACCCCGATCAGCCGCAGGATGGGGGAGACGATGAGGACGATGAGGCCCAATGAGAACAGGAGATCGGGGCCATTGGTGTGAGTCAAGTCGGCGATTTGTGTGACGTGATGGACAGGGGGGAGATGGGCAACGACCTGCCAGATGGCGCCAGCGATGAAGAGTATCGCGCTGACGACCAATGTCACCATAAGCAGGCGTTGTACGATGCGATCGATCTGCCGAGTGCTGGCGATCGTTCTGAGCGCCGCCTCGTCCTCCTCACTGATCTCCGCGACGTCGATGCCCGGGATCAATCTCGCGTAGTCGATCTGCCTTCTCATCCTGTGATCGCCTTCCATGCCATCTGTATGGCGAGAATGAGCAATAGGATCTGGAACAATCGCTTGAGCGTCAGGGAGCGTGCCCGGGTGCCAAACCACGATCCCAATTGGGCGCCCACCAGGACGCCCAGGGCGATGGGGACGGCTACCTGGGGGTCGATTAAGCCTTTGGCGTAATAGACCAGCGCGCTGGTGGCCGCAGTCATCCCGACCATGAAGTTGGAGGTGGCGATGGTCGCCTTGAGCGGCACGCCCATGACCACGCTCATGATAGGCACGTTGATGAAGCCTCCGCCGACGCCCAGCAAGCCGGATAGATTCCCCGCGATAAAGGCCGTGCTCCAGCCCAGGGGCAGGCGACGGACGCCATATCGGACCACGCGTCCCGTGAAGGGGTCCATATAGGCCGTGTTCAGGGCGCCCAGGGCCGGCCGCGCGGCCTCATCGCTGGGTAACTGACGCATGCTGAACATGACGAATGGCAACAACACAGCAAACATCCCCTGGAGCACGCGCGGGCTGAGGAAGGCCGCGGTCAGGCCACCGGTGAGCGCCCCCAACGTGGTCCCTACGGCCAGGACCATGCCCAGCCGGGTGTGGGTCAGGCTCTGTCCGGCGTACACGGCGCCCGCCGCGGTGGAGGTGGCGATGACGCTGATCAGGCTGGCGCCGATGGCCGCCTTGATCGGGATGTGAAAGAGCACCGTGAGCAGAGGGACCGTGATGATCCCGCCGCCGATGCCGAGCAGGGCGCCTAAAGCCCCCACCGCGATGGCGATCAAAAATAGGATGATGAACATATCATACCTCGACAACAGAGATGCTTCGGATAGGACCGATGCGCTCCTGGCCGGGTGAATGGCTGCGATCGAGCCGGGCGGTCAGGGAGGCGATGGACGCATTGTAGGATAAATGGAGAGTTGTGGCAATTATCGGCGAGGTGACGCGCTCAATTGGCTGGGGTGTCTCACTTCAGGATATAGTATGTGCCTCGCTTGTTACCTATCTTCAACAGCAGCCCTCGCTCCACCAGGTCAACGAGGTCCAGCCGCAGCGTCTCCGCGGAGACATGTGGGCACAGCTCGCGATACTCGCGGTTCGTGATCCGGCCGTGCTCCTGGATGTATTGCAACGCGCGCAACTGGCGCTCGTTCATGTTCCCTTCCCACTGGGGCGCCACGCTGACCCGCTCGACGATGTTCTGCAGGATCACGGTGAAGGAATAAGGCGTGGCCCGGAAGGTGGGCTGGGGATGGCCGGCCTGCACCATCGCTTCGATCATGCGGTCGATGCCCAGTCCCAATTCCTCGATGAATCCCCACTGGAAGAGGCCGTTGACGATGCGCGGGTTGCGGGAGAAGTGCTCCTCCACGATGTTATCCAGCGTGATGTAACCAGGCAATCCGCCGGGAGACTGCACCTCCAGCCGGTCGTCGAACATCCGGATCTCGATTCGACGTCCGCTCAGGCGATAATCACGGTGACAGACGGCGTTGATGATAGCTTCGCGCACAGCGAAGGGAGGATACTCCGGGCGCTCCTCCCGCTTCAGGCCCTGCACAACCGCCTCCACGCGCATTTCCTCCATGACGATCTGCCAGGTGCGCTCGATGAGGCGAGGCAGGGGGCCCGTGATCTCCTCCCGGCGCCCATAGCCAGGCAATCCCTCCGGCCCCCGCGGCTCCGTCCCGATGAACTTCACGAAGACGACCCCTGATTGAGGCAGGAAGACCTGGGGCTCCTTCCCGAAGAGGAGGATTCCGGCGACCGTGGGAAGCCCCGCCGTGGTCAGGGCCCCGATCTGGTGTAGCAGCGTCTCTCGATCGACCGTGATGGGGCGGCGTTGGCGTTGCTCGCGCTGCGCGATGTACTCATCGATGACCCCCTCGTCCAGGTCCTCGCGGGCAGCCCCCGGGACGGGCTCCAGCTCGAACTCGCCGCTGGACTTAGTGGCGGCCAATTGCCGGATGGCCTCGCCTCCTAGCGGGCGATTCTCCGCCCCCGAGCGTACCAGCACGCGGCCGTCCGCCAGCGCGTGGAGCTCGGCGGATCGGGGCACACGCAGGCTCACCGCGAACCCGCCGGGTACCTCGATGAGCTCCCACTCCGTGGCGATGGGCGGGCGACACATGGCCAGTGCTTGACGTAACGCCTCTTCGACCTCCTCGGGGAAGAGATCCGCTGTCGCCTCACCCTCAGGCGTCACCCCGACGAAGATCGTACCGCCGTCGGTGTTGGCGAAGGCCACCATCGTCTCCGCCAGAAGATCCGGATCCGGGGTGGGTAGAAACTCGGTTTGCAGGCCAGGTCCTCTCTCCAGCCACCGTGAGACGCTCATAATTATCCTCTCACAGGCTTACCATCGTTATTGGATGGGAGCCGGGCCACGGCTGTGACGGCGTCGCCATCCTGCAGGCTCACCAGACGCACGCCGCGCGCCGCGCGCCCCATCTGGGAGATGCTGCGCACGTGGAGCCGTATGGCGATGCCGTTGGCCGTCATCAGCGTGACCTCATCCCGTTCCGATACCACCCGCGCCGCGACCACGAAATCGCCGTCTTGTAGGCGGCGGACGTTGGTCGTCAATACACCCGTGGTATATCGATTGTGCGTGGGATACTCCGTGAGCGGGGTGCGCTTGCCATAGCCGCTGGCCGTGACTACCAGGAGGTCGGCGTCCGGCTCGATCACGTCCAGGCTGGTCACGTAATCGCCGTCGCGCAGCCGGATCGCGTTCACGCCCGCGGCCGTGCGTCCCATGGTGCGCACCTGCCCCTCGGGGAAGCGCAGCGCTCGCCCCTGGGCGGTAACGATGATCAGTTCGTCGTGGCCACTCGTCAGGCGGGCCCATCCCAGCTCATCCCCGTCCTCCAGGTGCATGGCGATGATGCCGCTGGGGCGCACAGAGGCGAAATCGGACAGCTTCATGCGCTTGATGCGGCCCCGCTGGGTGAGCAACGTGATGTATTGTGCCTGCTCGAAGTCCGGCACGGCCACCGCGGCCGTGACCCGCTCGTCGGCCTCCAGGTTGAGCACGTTGACGATGGGCAGGCCCTTGGCATTGCGGCCAGCCTCGGGCAGGTTATACGCCCGCTCGGAATACACGCGGCCCCGGTTGGTGAAGAAAAGGACGTGGTCCAGGGTGCGGGCAGCGAACAGGTGCAAAACCTCATCCTCGCCTCGCGTCTGCATGCCGGTGACCCCGCGGCCGCCCCGTCCCTGCGCCCGATAGGCCCGTGCCGGCGTGCGCTTGACATAATTATCCGCCGTGATGCTGATCAGGATGTCCTCCTGGGGGATGAGATCCTCTTCCGAGAAGGACTCCGCCGCGTCAGGGCTGATGGTGGTGCGCCTCTCGTCGCCGAACTTCTCTTTTAGCTCCTGGAGATCGGCCTTGATGAGAGCCAGGATCTTCTCCGGATGCGCCAGCAGGTCCTCCAGGTAGGCGATGCGCTCCATCGTCTCGTGATACTCATCCTCGATCTTCTGGCGCTCCAGCGCGGCGAGCCGTCGGAGTTGCAGGTCGAGGATGGCCTGGGCCTGCATCTCAGAGAGGCCGAAGCGATCCATCAAGGCCGTGCGAGCTGCCTCGGCGCTCTCCGCCTTCCGGATGATGGCGATCACCTCGTCCAGGGACTGGAGCGCGATGCGCAGCCCCTCCAGGATGTGAGCCCGATCTCGGGCCCGCCGCAGCTCGAAGTTGGTACGGCGGGTGATGACGTCCTGGCGATGCTCGACATAAGCCTGTAAGATGCGCTTCAGGCTGAGCAGGCGCGGCTCGCCGTTCACCAGGGCCAGCATGTTCACCCCGAAGGACATCTGCAGGGGCGTGTATTTGAAGAGCTGATTGAGCACCTTCCGGGGGGGCGCGCCGCGCTTCAGCTCGATGACGATGCGCATCCCTTCCCGATCCGACTCATCCCGCAGGTCGCTGATTGCATCGAGCCGCCCCGACCGCACCAACTCGGCGATGCGCTCGATCAGGGTCGTCTTGTTGAGCTGGAATGGGATCTGGTGGACGACGATCCTATGCCGGTTGCCGCGCAGCTCCTCGATGGTGGTGACGGCGCGAACGACGATACGGCCGTTACCCGTGGCGTACGCTTTGCGGATGCCCTCGGTGCCGAGAATGATGCCGCCGGTGGGGAAGTCAGGTCCCTGGATGAATTGGGTGAGCTCGTCCAGGATGACCTCGTCACGGCGCTCCCAATTGTCGATGAGATAGCAGATGGCGTCCGCCACCTCGCTGAGGTTATGGGGAGGGATGTTGGTCGCCATGCCGACGGCGATACCGGAAGCGCCGTTGAGGATCAGGTTGGGGAGCTTCCCTGGCAGGGCGACGGGCTCCTGCAGTGACCCGTCGAAGTTATCGATCCAGTCAACGGTGTCCTTCTCGATGTCCTCCAGCATCGTCTCGGCGATGCGAGCGAGGCGGGCCTCCGTATAACGCATGGCCGCCGGGGTATCGCCGTCGATGGAGCCGAAGTTCCCCTGGCCGTCCACCAACGGATAGCGCATGGAGAAATCCTGGGCCATGCGCGCCATGGCGTCGTACACCGCCGAGTCGCCATGAGGATGATATTTACCCAGCACCTCCCCGACGATGCGAGCAGACTTCTTGTATGGGCTGTTGGAGCGCAGGCCCATGTCATGCATGGCGTAGAGGATGCGACGCTGGACGGGCTTGAGGCCATCGCGCACGTCGGGCAGCGCCCGCGCCACGATGACGCTCATCGCGTAGTCCAGATACGCGCCGCGCATCTCCTCTTCTATATCGATCGTGCGAACGTTGCCGATGTGGTTCTCGTGTTCAGCCAAGTCCCTTTCACCTCTCCGAGTGCTCATCCACGTCTACATTATACCGCATCCGACGACCTTAGGCCATTTGGGGCGGTTATAGCTTCAGAGAGAGAAAACGGTAGGGGCGATTCATGAATCGCCCCTACCGTTTCTACATTTTGGCGGTGAAATATGAATCGCTCATATTGGAATGATAGCTCCATGTTTAACCGTGGTTATTGCAAAAGCGCCATATCTGTATGATTAAGAACACAGCATGTAGGGCCGGTTTCCATACCGGCCCTACATGCTCTCCACGATTTAATGTGGTGCTACCATTGGAATAGAGGAATAGACAGCACGATCTTTTGTAGGGGCAACCGGCCGGTCGCCCTTACAGAAGACAAAGGTGGTGCACGTGTTGTCCCGACGTTAGTGGATCAGCTCGATCTCGTAGTCGATCACTTCCAGGTCCATGCGCCACGACTCGACGGTCTCGGCCACCTCGGTGAGCAGGCCGTGGGCGTAGTCGGCGCTGGGAGAGACGCAGGCGACGCCCAATACGGCACGCTGCCACACGTCCTGCGCGTCTACCTCGGACACAGAGACGTTGAAGTCCCGACGTAGCCGAGCCATCAGCGGCTTGAGGATGCCCCGTTTCCCCTTGAGGGAGCCGTTTCCGGGTAGACGTAACTCGAGCGTCAAGATCCCGATCACCATGGCTACATCACCGTTGCGGGCGCGAGAGTGCCCCCACGCGCTCCGTCCACTCAGGATTGGCATATCGGCTGGCCCGCAGTTCCGCGGCCATCTCCCTCTCGATGGGGAGCAACCTCCCTGGCTCCAGGTGCAGGTTCAGCGCCTGGGCGAAGCCTTGGGCCAGGGCCTGAGCCACTTCCTGGAAGGTGGGCGTGCGGCCCAGGACGGCCTCCACGGTCAGAGCGCGGCGTCGGAGCAGGGTGCGTAGCGCCTCACGACGCGCCTCATCGGGCAAGGCCAGACAATCGACGATACGGGTGAGATCCCCATACAGGGGAAGTGACCCATGCTGGAGCACCATGTGGCCGGAACGGTACTGGGCACTCCCCATGAGCTTGTGGCCGTCCACGCAGATCTCGTAGGCCGAGGGGATCTCGAAACAAGCGGGTGAGGCATCAGGCCCCGCCCGGTTGGCGCCCGGCGCCTCGTTGGCGGGAATGCCCAGGATGCGCAGCCCGGCCACCAGCCCCTGGCTCAGCCGGTGGTACGCGTCCATGACCGCACCCGCCACCCGCGGGTCAGAGTCCGGCGCGGCGACGGAGTAGGTCAGCTCGTCCGTGTGCAGGATGGCGCGGCCGCCCGTGGGGCGGCGCACCACGTCGTACCCGCGCGCGGCACACGCTTCCAGGTCGATGTCTCGCAGCTTCTGATGGCGCCCCAGGGAGACACAGGGGGGCGCCCACATATAGAAGCGCAGCGTGGGTGGGGCCTTTCCCTGCGCCACCGTCCGGCCGATGGCCTCGTCGATGGCCATGTTGGTGGCGCCGTCGGCCGCGCCGTCGATGATCAGCCGCCACGTGGCGGGTGGGAAGTCCGTATTCATCGCGTGTATACTTGGCCTCGGTTTGATGTTCCTGCTGGCGAAGGCATTATACTGAATGCGTGCTGCTCCAGCAAACCCTTGCAGATTCTCGCTTTTACCTGCCTGAGCAAGGCTGACGAAGGGAACTCGCCCTACCCATGGTGCCGGATGGGCGGTTTGAGACTAGTACTGGCGGCAGAATGATTATACTTGAGGCGGCATCGCCGGACAATTCGGGAGCACCCTGCTCACGGGTAGGTCTCCCTATCCCGTCTCGGTGAAGGTGCAACGCACCTCTCAGGTGCGTTACACCTGAGGGCACCCTATACCAAGCTCTCAGGCACTCGCCTCTACTCGTGGTTGGTTGCCGAATAGGCGGGCCTGATGACTACTTGCCTATTGACGTACTGCGAAAAGCATAATAAGTATTGAAAGTGAGATTTCCATCTCTTGGTGACAGAGCCTATGTGCTTGAAGCGACTAATATTTCGAGTCCAAGCCGAATAATATCCTCCGCCTCCATAACTTTGGGAGACATGCTGGAGTGCCGACTCTTTTGCAGGATTACACAGCGAGGAGGACATTATGAGCAAGAGAATAGAACATATTCTTGAGGTACTGGAGGAGATATATAAGAACTATGAACCATATGGCGGTGTAGGACAGATTCAGCGTTTACGGCGGGAAGCTGATAGGCGAGTTGCCAGACGCCATGGTGTTACATACCGAACTGTACAGGATAAGTATAGGCGACGGCTTAGCCCCGATATCGAAGGGGTGCGTCAGTTTGAAATTTTGGTTGAGCAATGGCTTTTAGGACAGTCCGACACCTTGCAGCAGATACTTCTATCGCATGCAGTCGATGCCGAGGATGAATCTCGTATTCGTCAGTTCTTCGAGAGGGAGGGGCCTGACAGTGAACGCTCAGAACGATGCGAGCTCCCTTCTGGCGATCAGGCGTTTGATGGATCGGACAGTGAAGATGATGTTGCTGATGCATTGACACGTGTTATCAGCCTAGTTGATGCCGAGTTGTCCAGGTTATTGAATAATATGAAGGGGGCTATTGAAGGGCAAGAGAAGGAGGCTCAAGACTATGATGCTCTTGGGACGTTTGCTCAATGTGGAAAGCTCTTGCACCAATTCCGCGAGAATATCGAGAAAGCGCGAGAAGATTGGATAGAGATTCGTCGAATTATGGAGAAAACAAGATAACGCAGGTTTTATTGGATACACACTTCATTGAGAGCAGGTAGGGGCGACCGGCCGGTCGCCCTGTTTGTGTTTGCTCTTCAGCCCTCCACCTGCCCCATAGGGCCACAGGTCCTTGGTCCAAGCCCCAACCAGGCAGGTAGAGGCAGGAAGAAATTTTTGCTTGCGGAGGGGAAGCCCCTCCGCATCCCCCTCAGGATTTACGATAGGCATGGTAGGCTGTTTCGCGAAATCTTGACCCCATTGGATATACGATCTCCAAGATTCCGGGTTTCTCATGCCAGTGGTACAATGGGGCGTGTTCTTCCAAGTTTTGAGATCGAAGAAGGTGTCCCATGGAGATAAGTGAGCGCTCGTTGCAGGAACAGATCTGTGAGATTGGCCAGAGGGCAGTGCGCTACGGGCTGGTGAAGGCGATCAGCGGGAACATCAGCGCCCGGCTGCCCGGCGCAGATCGGTTCTGGATCACGGCCACCGGCACGGCGCTGGACGCGCTGACGCCGGACGATTTGGTGTGTGTGGACCTGAACGGCCATGTGTGCGGTGGAAGCCATCCACCGTCCAGCGAGCACCAGCTACACCTGGCCATCTACCAACGTCGCCCAGAGATCAACGCAGTGGTTCATCTCCATCCGCCGCTGGCGACGGTGGTGGGCACCGCCCTAGGTGAAGTCCGCCCCATGACCTTCGAGGGCAACTACTTTCTGGGCGACGTGGCCGTCGTCCCGCCCATCTTGCCTGGCACCCAGGAGGTAGCCCAGGCGGCCGCGGAAGCCAGCGATGGGAGCCGCGTGCTCGTGCTGCAGCACCACGGCTCGGTCTGCCTGGGCGAGGACCTGGAGGAGGCGCTATACCGATCGATCGAGCTGGAGGAGACCTGTCGGTTGATCGTCATCGCCCGCGCCATCGGTGCCGAGGTGTACCTGCCCGGGTGGGCCGTCGAGCGGATGCGAGGCCATCGGTACCGCGAGGGGACGTGAAGCGTGGAGCGGAGGGCGTGGAGCGTGGAACAGGGGATAGGGAACCGCAAAGGACGCAAAGAGCGCCAAGGTTTTTCAGAATGACTTTTACGAACTTGACCTCAGAAGAGCTTTTTTGAATTGCCTTTGCGTCCTTCGCGCCCTTTGCGGTTATAATATTATTCGGCGATGCGGCGCAGGCTCAGCACCAGCCGATGGCCGTCCACCTTCAGCTCCCGAACGGCCTCGCCCGCGGGCTGGTCCGTTTCCCGCAGTTGCACGCTCAGCGTCTCGTTCTTGATGAAGTCGGCGAAAGCGGCGATGGCGGCGGCCAGCGGGCCATCGGCCGCATACTCGGTGATGATCCGATCCTCGATGGCGAAGCCGGCCTCCTTGCGCAGGTTCTGGATGCGGCGGACCACCTCGCGCGCCAGCCCCTCGTGGAGGAGCTTTTCATCCAGCGTCGTGTCCACGGCGACGGTGATACCCTCGTCCGCGGCCACGGCGAAGCCGGTGCGCGGCGTGGTCTGGATGAGCACCTCGTCCGCGGCCAGCTCCACCTCCTCTCCATCGACGGTCAGCGTCAACGGCTGGCCCGCGCGCAGCGTGCGCACGGCCGCGGTCGCGTCCACCTCGGCCAGCGCCTGACGCACCGCGGGGAACTTGCGGCCGAAGCGCGGCCCCAGCTTGCGGTTGTCCGGCAGCAGCCGATACGTGACCAGATCCGCCTCCTCCGTCGTCACCTCCAGCGCCTTCACGTTCAGCTCGTCGGCCACGATGTCCGCCAGGCGCTCCAGCTGCTCCTCCTGTTCAGGATCGGGCAACACGACCAGCGCCCGGGCCAGCGGCTGGCGCAGCTTGATACCCGCATTGTTGCGGGCACTGTGCCCCAGCGTCACGACATGGCGGGCTAGCGCCATATCAGCCAGCAGCTCGCGATCGATCGCCTCGGCCGCGGGCTGGGGCCAGTCGGTCAGGTGCACGCTCACCGGCGCGTCCGCGTCCACGGACCGCACCAGGTTCTGATACATCGCCTCCGTGAGGAACGGGATGAAGGGGGCCAGGAGCCGCGCCAGCGTGACCAGCACGGCGTACAGTGTGTCCAGTGCTGCCGGATCTCCTTCCCAGAAGCGGCGGCGGGAGCGGCGCACATACCAATCGCTCAGATCATCCACGAAGGTCTCCAGCGCCTGCGTGGCCTCGAACGCGTCGTAGTCCTCCAGCCGCTCGGTGACCCGCTCGATCACCTCCTGCAGCCGGGAGAGGATCCAGCGGTCGAGGGGCTGGGTAGGGAGAGATTGGGTCACTGGAGATTGGGGATTGGGGTGCCAGTCCGGGGTCAGGTTAGCGTAGGTGACGAAGAAGGCGTAGACGTTCCACAATGGCAGGATGAAGCGGCGGCGTACCTCGTCGGCCAGCTTGTAGCCGAAGAGCAGGTTCTGTTCAGGACGATGGGCGCAGTAGAGCCAGCGCATGGTGTCCACGCCGATGCGTTCCGCCGCCTCGTTGAACTCGATCATGTTGCCCCACGACTTGTGCATCTCCCGGCCATCCTCGGCCAGCAGGGTGGCGTATCCCAGCACCGTCAGGAAGGGCGGCCGTCGCTCCAACACGGTGCTCATGGCCAGCAGCGAATAGAACCAGTTGCGGAACTGGCCGGGGAACGACTCCGTGATGAAGTCGGCCGGGAACCACTTCTCCCAATATGCGCGATCGGTGCGGTACCGCAGCGTGGAGAAGGGGACGATGCCCGCGTCCAGCCAGGGGTTCCCCACGTCCGGGATGCGGCTGATGAGCTCGCCGCATTTAGAACAACGGATCTTGACCACGTCGATCCACGGCCGGTGTGGGGTATGCCCCTCGAACGTGTCCCACCCCTCGACGGCCCGCTCCTTGAGTTCCTCCTCGCTTCCGATGACCTCGAAGTGCCCGCACTTGTGGCATTCCCAGATGGGCAGCGCCAGCCCCCAGTATCGCTTCTTGGAGATCATCCAGTCATGCATGTTGCGCAGCCAGTCCAGCTCCCGCTCCAGGCCGAACTCGGGGATCCACCGGATCTGCCGGGTGACCTCCATCATCTGGTACCGCAGCTCGTCCATGGAGATGAACCATTCGTCCACCAGCCGGAAGACCAGCGGCGTGTGGCAGCGCCAGCATTCCGGGTAGCGATGGGTGTACGGCTCCAGGCGATAGAACAGCCCCTTCTCCTTTAGATTCTCCACGATGGGCTCCGTCACGGTGCCCACGGCGCGGCCGGTGAGCCAGTCGAAGCCATCCACATAGATGCCGAACTCATCCAGCGGCGCGATCACTGGCAGATCGTATTCCTTGCTGAGCTGGAAGTCCTCGGCGCCACACCCAGGGGCGATGTGGACGATCCCCGTGCCCTCCTCCTCGCCCACCTCGTCCCAGGGGATGATCCGATGCTGCTCCGGGACGTCGGCCTCCCGCACGGCGGTCAACTCGTCGAAGGGACCCTCATAAGCCCAGCCCACCATCTCCGAGCCTTTGAGTTTGCCCAGGACCTCGTAAGGCCCCTTGAGCGCCTGTCTGGCCGCGCCCTCGGCCACGTAATAGATCCACGTGCGGCCGTCCTCGTCCGTCTGGCGCACGCGTAGGTAGGTCAGGTCGGGGCCGACCGCCGCGGCCACGTTGCTGGTGAGCGTCCACGGCGTGGTCGTCCACACGAGCAGCGCCTCGCCGGGGCGATCGCACAGCGGGAAGCGCACGGTCAGCCCGGGATCGGTGCGCTCGACATAACCTTCGGTAACGATCTCATGTTGGCTGATGCCAGTGCCGCAGCGGGGACACCAGGGCATGACGTCGGTCCCCTTGTAGAGCCACCCGTTCTCCCAGCATCGCTTCAGGAAGTACCAGATCTGGTAGTTGTTCTCGTTGGAGAAGGTGAAGTAGGAGCCGCCCAGCTCGGGCAGGCCCAGCCGCCCCACGATCTGCTCCACTGTGTCGGTCACCGGGCCGAGGGGGCCTTCCACCGTGATGACCTGCGACGGATCCTCGTCCAGCTTGTCCCGCAGCCAGCGGAGCTGATCAGGATCGTTCCAGTCCATCCAATAGCCTAGCCGGATGGACTGCTCCGTCTGGATGGCCGCGTAGGTGAGAACTCGCTCTTTACATAACCTCACAAAACGGTCGATGCCGAAGGCCTCGA
>DUEN01000070.1 GCA_011176545.1 Caldilineae bacterium
AGATGGCCGCATCCAGGCCGAAGTAACGGAACGCCTCCAGGTCGCTCATGCCACCCAAATAACGATCCAGGTGATACGGCTGCCACTGATGCACCGTCACTGGCACACGATCAGGCACGTCCCGCGCCAACGCCGCCAGCATCCGTTCGCGAGGAGTCATAGACTTACCCCGTCCCATCGTCTACCTTGCCCTCCTCATGTGAATCAGCGGTTTCCCCCGCCCTCACCTCTGGATTCTACCATGGCCTCCCTCAGGCGCCAATCTCGACAGGACGCCATCGATCTTTGCTCATAACCACTGTATCTCTCTATCGTGACATGGCCGGCTGAGCGGATGAGAGCCTGAGCGCGGGGCGCGTGGGGCTGGTGGCACAGCCCGGCAAGACATCAGGCCCGGGCATCCGCTTCGATGACTTCAGCGCCTATCGCCTCACAAGGCCCGACGGCCGCGATAGATGCATTGACGAGAGAGGGCACAGCGAATATAATGAGTACGAGACAAGCTGTTGCGCCATTAGGAAAAGGCATAGCTTCAAACAAAGATCAATCGTCCTGAAACGCATCCCCGCTAAAGTGGCGTGTCTCTTCACTGGGCGAGATCTCGCTAAGCATCTCCGTCGTGCATCATTGTTACCAGATCCCCCAATCCCAAAGGCTATCTCGTGCACAAGCAGGTGTCCCTGGATGCCATCCTGCAAATGGCGTTGCAATCACTGGCCTAACGAGAAAGGGAGCACACGATGCCCTGGTAGAAATGCAAGGTATATGTTATAAGCCGAGACAAAGATACTGAAAGGAGTTATATTATGTCTGAGAACAGAGGCCTTAAGCTGATCGGGGTAATTTTCCTGGTCCTTTGGTTGATCCTGAGCACGGGTTCCCTCTCCGCTGCCCCGCCGCTCCCCACAGAGAGAACCTTGCCTTTCGTCAAAGGACAAGTCCTGGTCAAGGTGAAGCCCGGAGTGCTCCCTTCCAGGGTGGCTCATGCTGTTGGCGCCAGGGTACAGCGCGGTATCGGAGATGGGAGTATATATATCCTAGAGCTCAAGGAGGGCTCCGTCCCTGCCGCCGTGCAGAGACTTAAGGCCATGCCAGGGGTGGCCTTCGCTGAACCAAACTGGCTGCGCCAACTCCACGGAACGCCGGACGACGGCGGCTACTTCCTGAAGTGGGACCTCAACAACGACGGCAGCTTGTGCGATGGCAGTGACTGTGCCACCACCGACGCCGACATGGACTGGCAGGAGGCTTACACCCTGCTGGGCAGCACCTTCAACGGTTCCGCCGTGGTGGCAGTGATCGATACCGGGATTGACCTCTACCATCCAGACCTGAATGACAAGATCGTCCCCGGCTACGATTACCTCGACGGCGATGCTGATCCCATGGACACCTATGGACACGGCACCCACGTGGCGGGCATCGCCCTGGCTGAGACCGACAACGGGGGCGAGGATGCTGAGAACGATTCCGTTGGCGTCGGCTATAGTCCTAACATTACAGTCATGCCGCTGCGCGTCTGCGACGAGAACGGCTGCCCGACCAGCGCTATCGTGGACGCCATCTACCACGCGGCTGATAATGGCGCGAACGTGATCAATCTCAGCTTGGGGGGCCCAATCGGCTCCGCCTCTGAGGAGCAGGCCATTAACTACGCCTGGGAGAAAGGGTTGGTCATCGTCGCTTCATCAGGCAATGATGGTGCCGCACGGGTCTCTTACCCGGCAGCGTTCGCCAATTGCATCGCCGTGGGCAGCACCAACTGGCACGATCAATTAGCGCCCTATTCCAACAAGGGCAACGACCTGGACGTGGTGGCACCTGGCGGTGACATGGACAAGTACCACGATCCGGGCGGGATTTATAGCACGATGCCCACCTACGACGTCTATCTAACCACCTCGTATTCATACAGCAAGTACTATGATCAGCTCCAAGGCACCTCGATGGCTGCACCGCAGGTGTCCGGCCTGGCTGCGCTGCTCTTCGCCGTGGGTGTGACCGACGCCGACGGCGATGGCAAGATCAACGACGAGATCCGAGACATCATCGAGAGTACAGCCGACGACCTGGGCAAGTCTGGCTGGGACCGGGAATATGGATGGGGACGGATCAATGTCTATAACGCCATCGTCGCAGCCACGGGGGGCGGCAATAAACCACCGGTGGCCACGTTTACGTACACTTGCAGTGGTCTGACTTGTGACTTCGATGCCTCTGGCTCCAGTGACCCCGACGGCTCCATCGTCAGCTATGCGTGGGACTTCGGTGATGGCTCCACCGGCAGCGGCGTGACGGTCAGTCACACTTATGGCACAGCGGGTACCTATACAGTCGTCCTCACCGTTTCGGACGACGACGGCGCCACGGACACCGACAGCCAACAGGTGACCGTCAGCCAGGGCGAAGGCACGATGCACGTCTCGGCCATTGACATGTGGTATGTCAAGCGCGGCCTTAATTACTTCGTCTACACTCAGGTCATCATCGAGGATGAGGCTGGTAACCCCGTCTCTGAAGCCATTGTATATGTGACGACCACCCTGCCCGATGGTTCGACCGTCTCCGACTCCGGGACGACGGGAAGTGACGGCGGAGTGACTTTCAACGTGAGGTCCCAGCAGACAGGGACGTACACCTCGGAGGTGACGGGGGTGACGCACGATTCACTCACCTACGATCCTGCCGCGAACGTGGAGTCGAGCGAGAGCCTTGTCGTGCCATAAATGGACACGCCCATAGAATAGGCGGGATCATCCTAATGTAGGGGCGCACGGCCGTGCGCCCCTTAGGCATCAATTTAAGCTAAGCAATGTAGGTACGGACTTCTCGCCTGCCATCTCCTGACCTGGGGCAGCCCTTGTGGCTGCCCCAGGTCAAAGGTAGGGGTGCCCCTTGGCTGCGACAATTGCCGCCGCGCCCAGATCGCCCAAGCCATCCATGACGGGATCATCAACTACTTCGCCCTGGGAGGCGGCGGGGGCGATGATAACGGAGGTGGACCTCCATGTGGCACCCCACCATGCGGTAGGCGCTGAGATCGCGTGAGAACCTGATAAGAGCCCCCTAGAAAAAGTGACCGGCACTTGTAGAGAGTGCCGGTCACTTTAATGCTGGATATCCAGCGCATGCTTATGATTCCGCAGGCGGCGTATGCGCCAGCACCTGCAGCCGGGTCGCCACCAGGCGATCCCGGATCACCTGAGCCGCCTTCACCATCATCAGATAGCCGAAACGACAATCCTCCTCGAAGGCCTTCCGCAGCTCTCGACAATCAAAAGCCACCACATGGCATGGCGTCATCGCCTTCACGCTAGCCGTCGCCGTATGCGGCGGCACCAACGCGGACCACGCGAAGACCTCCCCTGGCCCCGCAGTGCTAATGACCGCCTCCTGTCCATCGGGCATCTCGATCACCACCGCAACAGCACCTTCCAACACCAGATAAAAGCAACATAGCTCGTCACCCTCATGGAAAAAATAATGGCCCGCTTCCACCTTCTGCTCATCAGCGACCTTGGCCAAGGTCACGATCTGATCCATGGATAGGCCAGCAAAGTAGGGATAGCGTCGGATCAGCTCAGGGGAAACCATGGAAACCTCCTTCCCTCTCTCACAGATACCCCAGTTCAGACAACACGGCCTTCACCACCCGGGGCACCGCCGCGGCGACGGCGGGCGACATCTCCTCGCCGAAGTCGGTCACCTTTTCCGCCTCGATCGCGTAGATGATGACCTCTTTGGGCAAAGAGAACCCCATCCGCCGCCCTACCTCTAAGGCTGTGACAAGGCTTGCATCATGTGGAGATGCGCTGTGCTGGGTGGGGGAGAGGTCGCGCAGCTCCTTCAGCGTCATCCGCCGCACCGCCCCCGGCTCTCCACCTTCTCTTCGCAGCGCATCGATCAGGATAACCCGGTCATAGCCGACCATCGCCTCCATCAAAGTCAGGCCGCCCAGGCCGAGTTCCTTCACATCCACAGGAACGTCAGGTGGGAGTGCGGCATGCAGGGCCTGAGCCACCCGCACCCCCACGCCATCGTCTGATAAGATGGGATTTCCCAACCCGAGGACCAACGTCTTTTCCATGCCACCCACGCGGCGCTCAGAGCGACTCCACGTACTGGCTTAATCGCTCCACGACATTGCCATCGGCATCGTAGATGGTGACCTCTAACGGCATCCGCCCTGGTAACGAGTGAGTAGCGCAGGCGAAGCACGGATCATACGCCCGGAACGCCATCTCGATCCGGTTCAGCAGCCCATCCGTGATCACCGTCCCCTTCTTGATCAGGGACTGGGCCGCCTTCTTGATCGACATGGCGATCGGCGCGTAGTTGTTGGTCGTCCCCACGATGAGGTTCACCCTGGTCAGGATGCCGTTCTCGTCGGTCCAATAGTGATGAGTTAGTGTCCCTCTCGGCGCCTCCACGCAGCCCACCCCCTCATCGGGCGTGTTCGTCACCTCAGGCCGGACGTTAGGGTCGGTGATCTCCGGATCCTGGATGAGCTCCAACATGCGCTCGGCCGCGTAGAGGAGCTCGATGAGTCGGGCCCAGTGTGTCGCCAGACGATAGTGGACGGGCTCGTACCGGCCGTTGATCTTCTTGCTGCCCAACGTCTCGTACATCTTCTCATACGCTTCCTGGGCGTGGGGCGTCGCCATCCCGTCGGCCGCGTTCAACCGGGATAACGGCGTGGCGCAATAGACGCCACTATCCTTCCCATCTACGAAGCCCTTCCACCCCACCTTCTTCAGGTAGGGGAACTTGAGGTAGGTCCAGGGCTCCACATGCTCGGCCACGTGCTGGGTGTAGTCCTTCGGATGGTACTTCACGAACTCGTTTCCATCCGGGTCCACCACCCGAATCATCCCGTCGTAAAAGTTCACGCGGTTGTTCTCATCCACCGTGCCCATGTAGTAGGTACGATGGGTGTAGGCATCAGAGACGATCATGTCCACGTATGCCTGGTTCCCCAGCACGATGTCCTCAAAGAGCTTCAAGCTAAAGAGGCCAAACTCCACATTCTTCCGAGCGATCTCCTCGATCTCCTGTCGCTCTTCCTCGGTGATAGCCCGGCTCCAGCCGCCCGGCAACCCGGCCACCGGATGCACGCCACGTCCCCCCAACATCTCGATGACATGATGATTCCGTATGCGCGCCTCGATGACCTGTTTGCCGATCTCCACGCCTACCTTGTGAATTACACCGAGGATGTTTCGCTCGGCGGCCGGAGCGTCGGGTCCCACGACAAAGTCCGGCCCGCCCAACGCGTAGAAGTGCGTCGTATGGTCAGCCACATAGAAGGCAGAGTAGAACATCTCCCGCAGCTTCTTCACCGCCGAGGAAGGCTCGATGTGGAACAGCGCATCCAAGGCTTTCGTGGAGGCCATGTGGTGGGCTTCCGGGCACACGCCGCAAATGCGATTAGTGATCCGAGGCATCTCCTCGGCCGGCCGGCCCACGCAGAACTGCTCAAATCCCCGCAACTCCGGGATGATGAAGTAAGCGTTCGCGACCTCTCCCTCATCGTTGAGAAAGATCTCGATCTTGCCATGCCCTTCCAATCGGGTGATCGGGTCAATGGTGATCCGCTTCATGCCGCGCCTCCTTTCCCGTCACCACCGCCATTGGCCCTCGCCCGCCGGAGCAACGAATGCGCCAGGCTGAACCGGTAGAACGTACCAGCGGGATCCGCCAGGGTCGCCATCACCTCCTCGATCTTCCGCTCCATCTCCGCCTCATCCTCCCCAGGAGCGCCTACGTCAACAACTGAGGCGATGGCGGACAAGATCTTCGCGCCCTGATCTTCGACGCCGTCTAACGGGCCATAGCATCCGCGGCAGCCCATCCCCACCTGCGGGCACTTAGCCCCACATCCGCTGCGCGTCGCCGGCCCCAGACAAACGATTCCCTGCTCCAACAGGCAAACGCCAGGCTCCGGCCTCTTTTCATACGGACGATAGAATCGCGCGATGGTCTTCTCATGCTTCTCCAACGGGCACTCTTCACATACGGCTACCGTGCCGGCGCCGATGATGGAGCCTGGCGGCGGCAGCTCCGCGCCCTGGATGATGGCATCGATCACGGCAGCGATCTGATGAGGCTCTGGCGGGCATCCCGGGATGTAATAATCCACCGGCACCACCTGATCGAGCGACTTTACCGTCTCATAGAACTCTGGGATATGGAGCTCCCCCTCCGCCACCTGCGTCGTCGGCTGAGGCAATACACCGTCCGAATTATCCGTGGAGGGGCTCTCCAGGTAAGCCGTCCGGAAGATCGCCTCCTTCGTCGTCAGGTTGGCCAATGCCGGGATGCACCCCTCATACGCGCACGATCCAAAGGCGACCAGGACTTTCGACTTCTGGCGCAACAGGTGGGCTATCTCCTCGTTCTCAGAGGTCCGGATCGCCCCGTTGAAGAGGCAGAGGTCGATGTAGCCATCCGGATAACCCTCGACATCCTTGTACTTGAAGTCGGCCGCGCACGGCCAGAAGACGATGTCGAAATTCGCGTCGACATCCAAGATCTTCTCACCGATATTCAGCACGGCGATCTCGCACCCCCCACAGGAGGCAGCCCAATACATCGCGAACTTCTTCTTCTCGGCCATGGTCACCCCTCCTCCGCTGACTGGACAGCCTCCGCAGGACCGTGGCCATCGCTCTTCAGGACGGTCTCATTCCAACGCAACGGCCCCAGGGCTCGCAGCTGTTCCGTCATGCGATTCACCGCGTCGGCCAGCACATTGGCCTCCGAGGCCGCCGCCCATACCAGCTGGACCCGCTCCGGCTCGATCCCGAACTGGGCCAGCATGCGCTTGAGCAGGATGTAACGACGCAGGGCCTTGATGTTACCCTCCGTGTAATGGCACTCCCCCGGATGGCACCCGGCGATGAGCACGCCGTCCGCGCCCTCCCGCAGCGCTTTCAACACGAACTGGGGCTCCACCCGAGCACTGCACATGACTCGAATGGGCCGCATATTGGGCGCATAATGCAAACGGGACGTGCCCGCTAGGTCCGCGGCGCGGTAAGAGCACCAATTACACAAGAACCCCACGATGACAGGTTCATATGTATCGCTCATGGACCCCTCCTTCGAGAGTCTCCCACGACATGAGGCGGCGCCTACCCTAGGCAGGCACCGCCTCCCGCTCTACCTCATGAGCATCCGGCGACCGCACATCCCACAGGATGCCCTCAATCTCCGACATTACTTGATCACGGGTGAAGTGAGCGCCGGTGATGGCCTCGCTGGGACAGGCAGCCACACAGGCCCCACAGCCCTGGCAGAGCGCCGTGATCACCTCGGATACCTTCCGATCCTCATGGTACACGATGGCATTGTACGGACACAGGTTGTTGCAGATCCGACAGCCAGAGCACTTCTCCTCGTCGATGTGCGCCCGCACCGGTTCCATCTCCACGACACGCTGGCTGATCAGGCTGGCCACACGCGCCGCCGCAGCCGCACCCTGCGCCACCGTCTCCGGAATGTCCTTCGGCCCCTGGCACGCGCCAGCGATGAACACCCCCTCCGTCATCGTTGCCACCGGATCCAGCTTCGGGTGCCGCTCCACAAAGAAGCCATTGAAGTCGCAGCCCAGCCCGAACTTCTGCGCCACCTCCCGGGCGTCGTGTCGCGCCTCCAGCCCGGCGCTGAGGATGACCATGTCCACCGGGATCCGACGTTGCTTACCGATAAGGGTGTCCTCGACCTGGATGATGATCTTGCCCTCTTCACCCGGCATACGGGCGGCATCGGTCACCTCGGCCACCCGGCCTCGAATGAAGTGCGTACCCTCCTCCAGGAGCCGATGGTAAAACTCCTCATATCCCTTGCCCGGAGTGCGGATATCGATGTAGAAGTTGTACACCTCGGCGTCGGGCAGCCGCTCATGAACCAGATGGGCGAACTTCAACGAGTACATACAGCAAACCTTGGAGCAGTACTCGTTGTAGTTCTTATCGCGGGATCCGACGCAATGGATAATGGCGACGCTCTTCGGCTCGGTCTCCCCGTCCCGCAACACGATCTTACCCCCCGTCGGTCCCGCCGCGTTCACCATCCGCTCAAACTCCAGACTGGTGAAGACATTGGCCAGCCGGCCATACCCATACTGCGGGATCCGCCGCGGGTCAAAGAGATCATACCCCGTCGCCAGGATGATGTTCCCTACCTCTATCTCTATCAGCTGATCCTCTTGCTCGTAATCGATCGCGCCCGCAGGGCAGAACCGCTCGCACACCCGACATTTCCCGACCTGGAACCAAAGACAATTTTCCTTATCAATGACCGGGTACTTCGGCACCGCCTGCGGGAATGGCCGGTAGATCGCCTTCCGAAAGCCTAACCCCGCCTCAAACACCTCGTCCAACACCCGCTTCGGGCAGCGCTTCTCACATTCCCCACACCCTGTACACAGATCCTCATTCACATAGCGGGCCTTCTTCCGCACGGTGACGGTGAAGTTGCCCAGATACCCCTCGACCTTCTCCACCTCGCTGTAGCTCAACAGCGTGATGTTCGGATGCTGATCCACCTCCACCATTTTCGGCGTCAAAATACACGCCGAACAGTCCAGCGTGGGGAAGGTCTTATCCAACTGCGCCATATGCCCGCCAATGGACGGCTCCCGCTCCACCAGGTACACATGATACCCCGCATTGGCCAACTCCAACGCCGCTGTGATGCCCGCAATCCCTCCACCCACCACCAGGGTGTTCGGGTTGATCTCCACCCGCAGCGGCTCCAGAGGTTGATGATACACCACCCGCTCGATGGCCGCCTTCACCAGCGCCTTGGCCTTCTGCGTCGCTGCCTCCCGATCATCGGTGGCCCAGGAGTCATGCTCCCGGATGTTGGCCATCTCGAACAGGAACGGGTTTAACCCTGCGCGCTCGCAGGCCCCGCGGAAGGTCTTCTCGTGCATGTGCGGGGAGCAGGACGCCACCACGACGCGGGTCAGCCCCAGCTCCTTGATGTCGTTCTCGATGAGCTCCTGCCCCAGGCTGGAGCACATGAACTTGTAATCCCGGGCAACGACCACGTGTGGCTGTTCGCCAGCCCACCGGGCGACCTCTTCCACATCCACGACTCCGGCGATATTCGTCCCACAGTGGCAGACGTAGACGCCAACACGCACCTCACTCATCGCTTACCCCTCCTCCGGCATCGTTGGCATGGGAAGCCCTTTGCGGCTCCGCCGCTTCGGCTTCTCCGGCGCTGGGGCCTCTACACCGATCTTGGACAGCGCTGGCCTCGCATCCACGAACTCCTTCCCAATCCCCACCTTCTTGGCATCCATTCCAAAGGCCAGACCCATCAACTGGGTGAAGTAAAGCACGGGGATCTGATAGTCCATCTTAAAGAACTTGTTCACATCCCCCTGGAAGGCATCCAGGTTCAACTGACACATCGGGCACACGGTCACGATGACGTCCGCCTCGTAATCCGCGGCGTTCTTCAAGAGTCGCCGGATAAGCTCATAAGCCGTCGGCTGGCTGATCTGCGTCATGTGGCCGCCACAGCAATGCGTCTTCAGCGGGAAATCCACCACCTCGGCGCCCAGGGCACGCATCAACCGGTCCAGAGAGGTCGGATACTCCGCATCGTCAAAGGGCTGATATCCCGGCCTCACGATGAGACAACCATAATAAGGCGCTACCCGAAGGCCGCGCAGGGGATTAGTCACCTTAGCGGCCACCGCGTCGTAGCCTACGTCATTGACAATGATGTCTAACAGATGGCGCACCCGGACGGCACCAGGATCATAATGCAGCCCTCCCGCTGCCAGCGCCGTGTTGACCTTCTCGGCCAAGTCGGGGGATTCGCTCATATAGCGATCCGTCTTACTCAGGTTGAGGAAACAGGCGCTACACGGAGCGACCAATTCACTCCCATTCCCCTGTCGCTCGGCCAGGGCAAGGTTACGAGCGACCAGAGCATACGCCGGCAGCAAGTCAATGCTGAAATACTCCGTCGCGCCGCAGCAGTTCCAGTCGTCGATCTCGACCAGTTCGATCCCTAGAGGAGCAGCGATGGCCATCGCGGACCGATGATAGGCGATGGCGTTACGCTCCAGGGAGCATCCCGGATAGTAACTGTACTTCATGACGCACCTCCCAGCTCCCTGGCCTTCGCCAGAATGGCTTTCAATTGATTGATCCCCTTAATGCGCTTAGGCGTGAGGTCCATCCGCCCCTTACGCAACAACTCCAGCCCCATGGGAGCCATCTTAACGACGTTCAAGGGATGATGACGCAATGTATATCGCGTCGCCAGCCCCAACTCGAAGCTACGTCCATAGTTGTTCACGAAGTCGATGAACGTCTCGGAGAACTCCGGCGCGTCAGCAGCTGTAGATTCCCTGTACAGGCCCTCCTTGATCGCCATCTGCTTCAGAGTGTACATGATATCGGTGATGTGAATCTCCTGGGGACAGCGAGCAACACAGTAATAACAGGAGACGCAGTACCATGGTGTGTTGCTCCGCAGGACCTCATCCTTCATACCAGCAGCGATCATGGCGAAGAGTTGACGTGGTGTATGGTCCATATCCGGACCAGAAGGACAAGACCCTCCACACGTGCCGCATTGCAGACACAATTCCAGATGGGGATCGCCGGGCGTCGCGGCTATCACCTCGTCCAAGAAGGTTGCCACCTGCGTAGGAGCTATCGAAGCAGCCATACAGACCTCCTGTAAAAGAGTGAGAAGGCCCCCCACCTCAATGCAACAGTGCTCGGTAAGACATCCCAAAAGCCTGCCAGAAATCCCACCCAGGCACTATCTTCAGTGGGCTTCCTAAAATCCCCCCGGTTCCTTTGGATACCCACCTAGTGGCGCTTTCATCGCGCGTTTAGACACCATAGCCACACTATCAGCTGATTGTAATGTGCTACATGGAACGCGAGGTTTGCCGTGAAGACGACAACACCTTTGCCGAACTCATGAGGAGCCTGTCATTCGGCAATACTGGAACACCGGGGGACCCGCATCAGTCCCGGAGTGGAATGCCGACATCAGCATCCCAATAGGAGAACTTTTTCACAATGACTTTACCATACCAGAAGGGAAAAGTCAATGACTCAAAACATGTAAAATGGAGCTATAATGATTCTAGGAGAGAAGCTTTGGGACAACGTTAACATGCTCGTTCAGAAGATGAGATCAGCGGGGAGGGATGAAAGTGAGACGAAGAGCTGGGAACGCCGTGAGGATCAGCAGCGCGAAAGAGGGGACTCGGATATTGAACAATCTTCCTGGGCTCTATCCCACCGAGGATTGGCACGCGGTTTACTGGGCGGTGGACAGACACGGCGGCCTTCGCCAACACGAGGTCACCATCCAGTTGCCAGCAGGCTTGGCCGACCTCTGCGCTCCTATACCAGTCGGTTATAACGGGTGCGTACAGATGGTACGCCGGTGGGGCGTGGCCATCTACCCGTCACTGTTAGAGGAATTAGGATTCGACCTGGAAACCGTGGTGCGAAGCGCTCCGGACCGCTACGCGAACACCCCCGAGGGATACCTCCGGGCCGCCCTCGACATCACTCACTTCGACCTCCCCGGCTTCTTCATCATCGCCAGCGATGAGCATCCCCTGCTCATGTATGCCCCAGATGGGAGCCTGAAGGGGAGCTACGTCCGCTGGCGCACGTACCTGGGAGCGCTGGCCTTCCTGGCGACCGACGGGAAGGTCAACAGCGGGTTTCTCCGCCTGGCCCAGGAGGCACACGATACGTATCAGCAAGCCGTAGCCTACCTCCAGGAGGCCCTGGCCCGCCAACGGCCGGAAGCTAACTGATCACATAAAGAAAGAGCCACGTGTACGTGGACACGTGGCTCTTTCGGCGGAATCCCCCCATCCTATTCTCGGCTTACTTCTCCTCGTTCGCCCTCTGCTTGGCCTCGGCGATGATGCGTTCCGCGATGTGGCTGGGCACAGGCTCATAGTGCGAGAATTCCATCGTGTAAATGCCGCGGCCCTGCGTCAACGACCGCAGATCGGTCGCATAACGCTGCATTTCAGCTAGCGGGACCTGAGCCCGGATGATGCTCTTGCCACGCACCTGCTCCATGCCCTGCACCCGGGCCCGCTTCGTGTTCAGGTCACTTAGGACGTCGCCCATGTACTGCTCGGGCACGGTGATGGTAACGTTCATGATGGGTTCCAACAGGATCGGCCCCGCCTGCTGGACCGCCAGCTTGAAGACCTCACGTCCCGCGATCTGGAACGCGATGTCTTTGGAGTCCACGGGATGCTCCTTGCCGTCGTAGACGGCAGCCTTTATATCAACCACGGGGTACCCCGCAATGACGCCCTGCTCCATTACCTGCCGGATCCCCTTCTCTATGGAGGGGATGAACGCGCTGGAGATGGCGCCCCCGAACACCTCATTGACGTACTCGAAGCCAGCGCCTCGCTCCAACGGCTCCACCCGCAGGTGCACCTCGGCGAACTGCCCCGCGCCTCCCGTCTGCTTCTTATGGCGATACTGCGCCGAGGCCACGCGGGAGATCGTCTCCCGATACGGCACCTTGGGGATGCTCGTCTCTACCCCTACGCCGAATTTGGACTCCAACCGCCGCACGGCGACGTCGATATGCGCCTCACCGAGTCCGGCGAGGATCGTCTCCCGGGTCGCCTTCTCCTGTCGCCATTGCAGCGTCGGATCCTCCTCACACAGGCGGGTGAGCGCGGTCCCCATCTTCGCCGAGTCGGCCTTCGTCTTAGGTGAGACGGCGACTTCATACAGCGGATGCGGATAAGTCATCCCCTTCAGAACCAGCGGGGTTCCCTGATCACACAACGTATCTCCCGTCAGGGTATGCGTCAGCTTGGCCACGGCGCCCAGATCGCCGGCGATCACCTCCTCGACGCCAGTCTGCTCCTTGCCCCGTACCATGAAGAGCTGGCCGATGCGCTCCTCCTGACCGACGCGGGGATTGAAGACCCGGCTATCCGAGCGCAGCGTGCCCGAGACCACACGGAAATACGTCAGCTTACCCACATAGGGGTCGGCCACGGTCTTGAAGGCGAGCACGGCCAACGGCCCATTCGGATCCGGAGACAGCTCCACCTCTTCCTCGCTTCCCGGCACCGTGGCGACCTCCTTAGGGGCCTCAAGGGGAGATGGCAGGAAGTCAATGATCGCCTTTAGCAGGGCGTGGACGCCCAGGTTCTGCGTAGCCGAGCCACAGAGCACTGGGATCACGCTGCCATCGCGCACGCCGACGCTGAGGCCACGCCGGATCTCATCGGGCGTCAGCTCCTCACCCTCGAGATACTTCATGATCAGCTCATCATCGCTCTCGGCCGCGGCCTCGATCAGCTGCACGCGAGCCTCTTCCACAGCCTCAGCCATCTCGGCCGGTATCTCTGTGGCCTCCCCTTCAGGCCCGATATAGGCCTTCTTCTCAACCAGGTCTACAACGCCTCGGAAACTCGCCTCGGCACCAATGGGGAGTTGTAGGGGCACGAAGTTGCCGGAGAAGGCCTCACGCAACTGGGCCAACACCCCATCAAAGGAGGCGTTCTCGCGATCCATTTTGTTGATGAAAGCGAACCGGGGCAGCTTGCGCTCATCCGCATGAGCCCACACAGCCTCGGTCCCCACCTCCACCCCGGACACGGCATCCAGGACGATAATGGCCGCGTCGGCCACGCGCACCGCGCCGATCACCTCGCCGATGAAGTCCATATACCCCGGCGTGTCCAGGATGTTGATCTTGTGCCCCTGCCACTCGCACGGGATAATGGAGGTATTGACGGAGAAACCGCGCCGTTGTTCCTCCGGATCCCAGTCCGAGACAGTGGAACCATTCTCCACCCGGCCCATGCGGGAGACACCTCCGCTGTCGTAGATCAAAGCCTCGGATAGGGATGTCTTTCCCGAGCTACCATGACCCAGCAGGGCGACGTTACGCAACTGCTCAACCTTATACTTAGCCATCGATCCTCCTTAACGCTCACCGCCGCGATTTAACGGGATGGGGCACCCGGTCTAGAATGCCTTCCCTATTCTAACGATATCACTGAAACCAGCCTCTACAGGAGCAATACCCCCATCTCAAAGCCAGCCGCCTAAGTCCAGGCTCGCCCCGAGCCACAGACTGGCGGCTGATCACGCCTATTCTAAACGAAAAGCCGGAAACTGTCAACGCGATGACGCCTCACATCGGACACAGGAGACGGACGGCAAAGGCTTTGTGAGCTCCGACTCACAGGGGAATCACCACACTTCTGATCCTTGATCTTAATACTTGTCCTGCAGAAAGGTTTGCGTTATCATTCTTGAGGAACTTGGACAATAGAGACACAAGGTGGTGCCAGGACGATCTCAGAGCGTGTCTGAGAATTCTTCCACTTGAGATGGCGGCGGTTGAAAACGCGCTGTCAGAGTAGCTTCGGAATCCAGGTGCCGTACTTTTTCGGACGCGCTCTCACTAACCTCCTGGAAATCCCACCGACCTATCTCGCCTAGCCCGGGGCTCCTAATGCGATCATCCCGCCAGGCTGGCAGCGTCTCTTGATATAGGACAGAGAAAGCATGGAAGTGAGCAATCCTGATCGACACCTCACAGCGCTCATCAAAATCATAACGGAGGCAAACCGGCGGGACGACCTGAACGCCGTTTTGATGTCCGCCGCCCAAGTCCTGGTGGATGAGCTAGCGTTTGACGGCAGCTGGATAGGGCTGGTCAACCCTGCAGATCAGACTTTAGAAGGCCGCGCATGGGCAGGGGGCCTCGCGTCCGCGAGTTTCAAAGACCTGCACATCCCACTGACTGGCTCGTCTCAAGACCCCGCGCTCACCGCTATATCCGAGGAGCGGACGCTCATCTTCACGCCGGATGGGCCACCTCGGCCACCTCCATCTGAATATCACGTCCCCTGCTCTGACTTTAGGTATCAGGTCTACGTCCCCATCAAGGAGCGGGAAAGCACCGATGGTATCATCATCGCGGTGCGTGATAGGGAGGATCCTATCACGGCGGCGGACGTCCAGGTCCTTGAGGCCAGCGCCCAACAACTGGCCATCATACTGAGAAATGTCCGCCTCCTGGAACGTGTGCAACGGGAAGCCCGCCGTTGGGAGGGCGTCGCTCTCGCCTGTGAGGCGGTCCACCGTAGTGTCTCCCTCTCCGACATCCTTGAGGCTATCGCTCATGGCATCGTCCAGGCGCTCAGGTTCCACATGGTCGTCATCAACGTACGGAAGAACGACACGTTCGAGGTCACCACGGTGATCGCCCCTCCCGAGGCAAAGGAGAAACTGCTCGGCCAGCAGGTCCCTTGGGCAGAGTTCGCTGAGCTCATGCGAGAGGAATACCGCATCAGCCGATCCTATTTCATCTCCCACGATCGAATCGACTGGCACAAGACATCCTTATGGGATCGAGCCTACCGTCCCAACCTTCCTGAGCGGGGGCCGGGCCACTGGCACCCCGAGGATATGCTCCTGATACCGATGTACCACGAAGGTGAACTCATCGGCATCCTCTCGGTAGATGACCCCGAAGATGGCCTAGTCCCGGACCTCAATACGATCCAAACGCTAGAAGTCCTGGCCAATCAGGCGGCCATGGCGATCTCCAGGGCCAAGTTATTCAGCGAACTTCAAGCCCGCAATCAGGAGCTGGACGCCTTCTCCTATTCGGTCACTCACGATCTGAAGACGCCGTTGACCACCGTCCGTGGCTACGCGGAGGCGCTGACGCTGATGTATGGCAAACAGCTAGGCCCTGAGGGCCTGGAGATGGCCGAGCGCATCCAGGAGGGCGCCGATCGGATGGCCACGATCATCGATGACCTTCTCATGCTCGCTCGCGCTAACAAGCTCTCAGGCCCGATGGAAGAGATCAACGTGAACTACGTCATCGGCGCCGTGCTGGAGCGCTTCCGCGAGGCGATCCTCGAACGCAACGTCCAAATCGAGGTCGCTCCCAACCTGCCGCCTGTGTGTGGGCAGACAACCTGGATCGAGCAGGTATTCGCTAACCTGATCGATAACGCCATCAAATACGCTGGGCGCGATAATAAGTCTCCACGCATCGTGATCGACGGGCGCCAGGAGGGGGAGAAGACCCACCTACGGGTTCAAGATAACGGTTTAGGATTCACGGAGGAGCAAAGAGATCAACTGTTTAAGATGTTCACCCGATTTCACGAGCGAGAGGCGCCCGGCACGGGCCTGGGATTGGCCATCGCGCAGAGGGCGATCCATCGAATGGGCGGCAAGATCTGGGCGGAAAGCCCTGGCCCTGGACAAGGAAGCACGTTCCATATCCTCCTGCCGACAAGATGTAAGGAGGAGATGCAAGACCCCCCGTTTATCTTAACTCACCTTGAGGGAGGAGACATCCATGCGCAAGATGACGCAAGCTAACCTGGAAGCGGCCTTCGCCGGCGAGAGCCAGGCCCACATGAAGTATCTCATCTTCGCCGAGCGGGCGGAACGCGAGGGGTTCGCCAACATCGCGCGACTATTCCGCGCCATCGCCTATGCCGAACAGGTCCACGCGACCAACCACCTCCGCACGCTCGGGAACGTCGGCAAGACCGTGGAGAATCTGGAGGCGGCCATCGCTGGCGAGACCTATGAGGTGGAGGAGATGTATCCCGCCTTCAAGGCGGTAGCTGAACTGCAAGAGGAGAAGGCGGCCTATCGGTCCAATGACTGGGCCTACGAGGCAGAGAAGATCCACGCTAAGATCTACAGCGACGCGAAGGTGGCCGCCGAGGCCGGGAAGGATGCCGAGATCGGGGATATCTACATCTGCCCCGTCTGCGGCTGGACCGGCTTCGGGGAGCCACCAGACGAATGCCCGATCTGCAAGGCTAAGAAATCCTCGTTCGTGAAGTTTTAATAGAACGCAGTCGCCGCCGTGTGTCGTCTACGCCAAGCTGCCTGGTTGGGGCTTGGGCCGGTGGCCTCCAGCCCCACGGGGCAGACGTAGAGGCACGGCGGCGCCGTGTCCCTACAAGGGCTGGCGCTCCTCCGAACCACCCCGGGGCTGGACCGTGCCCCCACATCACTTAACTTGACACCAATAGGGCGGATATCAGATCCGCCCCTACTTTCATCTGCCTCGCAGAGATCTGGGATAACGACTCTTCAGGAGGCCGCGGGTCCTCCGCCCCCATCCGAGAGGATATCCCTCCACGGTGACCAAAACCCATCCATCATCCCCGTGTGAAGGGAAGCTCTCCCCTCGCAGATAAGCGAACACGCGAGGATCGGATAGCGATAGCCTCAACATATTCCGCACCTCCGTGGCTCTCAAGGCCATCGCCAGAGCGTGCGCAGGCTCAAAGCGCCCCTTGCGTATAGCCCCAAGCGGCAGGCCCGGCCGTAACACGCGCACGCCTCGGAAGTCCGGCAACGAAGTGGGAACGAGATACAACGTCGATCCCCACCATCCCAGCTCTCCATCCAGATTGATCGTCAGGGTTTCAGCGCAAAAGGCCTCATATGCGCGCCGCGCTGATGCAGGCGGTGCCTGAACCCGCGCCCGGGGGACATCATCATAGGCCACCTCTCCGCGGCGACGCATCAGGGCGATAAAATGGCCCTCGGCTGGCGCCCGATGCGGCCAGAGGCGCACCGTATGCCACAACCCGTCATCCAGCCCGGAGCGATCGCCCTCCAGCCAATCGGGACGGCCAGAGGCGAAGCCGGGGTACCATGGCGGCCGGATGATCTCGAACTCGGGATGCCGCGCCAGGAAATGCGCGATCACCCCTTCGTTCTCCTCTGGGGCGAAAGTGCACGTCACGTAGGCCAGCCGGCCGCCAGGCTGCACCAATGCCGCGGCTGCCTCGAGAATCTGCTGTTGTCGCCTGGCCGCCCCCGCGATCAACGCGGGTTTCCACTCCTGGCGCGCGGCCTCGCTCTTACGGAACATCCCCTCGCCGCTGCATGGCGCATCCACCAACACCCGATCGAAGCAGCCGGCCCAACGCTCCACCAGCCGGTCCGGCCTCTCGCTGGTCACGACCACGTTGCGAGCCCCCCATCGTTCCATATTCTTTACCAGGATACGGGCCCGCGCGCGATCGATGTCGTTGGCTATGAGAAGTCCCTCACCCTGGAGCAGCGCCGCGAGATGCGTCGCCTTCCCCCCTGGGGCAGCGCACAGGTCCAGCACCCAATCCCCAGGTTGAGGGTCCAACAGCCGAGCGACAGCCATCGCCCCTGGATCCTGTATATAGTAAAGTCCGGCCGCGTGAAAGGGATGCTGGCCGGGATGCTCCTCCACGGGGACGATGAACCCCTCCGGGCACCAGGGGACCCGCTGTGAGAGATCGAAGGGGGCGATGAGGCGGAAGGCCTCCGGCGTCAGCTTGAGCGTATTCACCCGCAATCCGATGAGCGAAGGCTCCTCATAGGACGCCAGGAAGGCCGGATACTCATCCCCCAACAGCCAGGCCATGCGCTCTAGAAACGCTTCAGGAATCCCAATCTCCAATCCCTAATCTCCAATCTCCGTCATTCCACGTATGTGCGCAATAATACCGCCGGCTCACGGGCCTCTATCGCGAAGGTCCCCAACGCGGCCGGGAGCAACGTGAATCGCACCGCGGGGAGCTCCACGGGATTACCCAACCACATCACAGTCGCGTGGCCCTTGATGCATCCCCAGATCTCAAACGTCTTCCCATCACACGCCCCGGTAAAGCGCTCGCCCCGCGCCAGCTCGATCTTCTCCACGACGAAGTACGAACAACGGGTGAGGACCTCCCGTCGAAAGCTATCACGGGCCTCCACCAGCTCCGGCACGGCGGGCCCAGGCTCCACTCGGTTGAAATCGATCACGTCCATCGCCTTATCGATGTGGAGCGGCCGCGGCTTCCCATCTGGCCCCAGACGATTCCAGTCATACACGCGATAGGTCGCATCCGAGTTCTGTTGGATCTCGACCACGATCAACCCGGCTAACAGCGCGTGCACCGTCCCCGTCGGAATGAAGATGACGTCGCCCTCCCGCACGGGCAGGTAGTGCAGACATCGCTCCAGTTTCCCTTCCCGTAACGCCTGCAGGAATTCTTCCCGCGTGACGCCGCGCCGCAATCCATAGATCAGCCGTGCCCCGGGCTTGGCGCGCAGGATGTACCACATCTCCGTCTTGCCTAGCTCCCCGTTCTCATGCGCCTGGGCATAGGCATCATCCGGGTGCACCTGTACGCTCAGATCCTTGTTAGCATCCAGCAGTTTGATCAACAGTGGGAATTTCCCCCGCTCCAAGGCGGACTGATTGCGCGTCCCTACCAGATCCAACCCCATCTCGGTCAACAACTCTGTGAGCAGCCGGCCTTTATACGGCCCCGCATCTACGGCCGTCGGTGATGAGAAATGGCCGCTAATCGCCCAGATCTCCGCCACGATGCCCGGCGGCAGCCTGTAGCCCAATCTCTCCAGATTGCGTCCACCCCACATATAATCACGGAACTGTGGCTCAAACGTCAGTGGATAGATGTACCTGCTCATACGCGACCCTCTCCAGGAAAATTCATCTCAGTATATCACGAGCGCGGAAGAGAGAGGAAGCGATGATGACCCATATCGCCGTTAAGGCGCAGAGAGCGCAGAGGGAAAGGTAAAAACATAGAGCAGGCAGGGACGATTCACGAATCGCCCCTGCCTTGGGTTTACTCCGCCGGGCCTCCTCAGGAAGGCGGATCGAGGGTGTGGAACGCCTTACCGCCCCACCAATTCGCCCATGACCCGGCCTACCATGCTGGCGGCCAGGATCACGGGTTTGTCCATCACCTCCTGTACGGCCTCCTTATGCGCCCGCGTGTAGCCCATGCAATCCATGACCACTAAGTCCGGCGACTGATCCCGCAGCGCTTCGGCCGCCCGAAACACTTCGTCCCCATCTCGGTAGGGCGAGGCCGCCTCGAAGGCCAATTCAGCCCCCGTCGTCCGCCACTTCTCCGTCGCCGCCTCGATCTGCGCTGGCAACGGCACGAGTACGCCAAGGCGCCGTGGCCTGAGGCCGCGAACGACGTTGACCAAAAGCCGGTCCGGCTCGATGAGCAGCCCCGAGCCACACAGCTCCGGGAACTCGCCGGTGCACAGTAGCACGATGGGATTGGCCTCCTCGCCTTCCAGTTGCTCTAAGCAGCCCTGCAGCAAAGGTAAGATAGCTGTCCGGCTCACGGTGACCGCGGAGCCATCCCGAAGCCGGGTATGGAGCACGTAGTCGCCTGGCCCCGGCGCCAGAGCGTCGATCTCGGCGCGCGTCAGCCCGTCCAGCGCGCCCATCTGCCGGATGTTCACATCAGCCGGCAGATGGGGCTGGATCTGCGGCAAGATGTCATCGCGAGGTGACTGGCCGATGGTCACCAGGCCCAACAGACGTCGGCCAGCCCCCGAAGTCACGCCTCACCTCCCATGGTCTGCAAACGCTTCATGGAGCCGTACAGGGCCACCAGCCGCTCGAACACTTCGGCGTCGTAGAAGGCGCATTCGTCGCGGCCGAAGGCCTTGGCCACCTCGACGCAGAAGCGAGCAGCCATCTCGATATCCGCGATCTGGCTGGCCCCTGTGGCACAACCGGGGACGGGTATCTCGGCCGTCAAGGCTACGCCCACCACGGGCGCGTCCGTAGCCGTGGCTGGCTGCATGATGCTATTCAGGTGCGGAATGCCGTTGCCGTAGGGAGTGATATCCTGGGTAGTGATGGGCAACACCACCGGCGGCCGGCCGGTGACCACGGACATGATACGCAGGAGATCGGGGCTGACCTGCAGGATGTACCCCTCCTTCACCGTGGGCGAGATGGCGAAGCCCCTCCGGTTGATCACCCAGTTGCCTCGAGTGGTGTCTATCGAGAGGATGGCGTCCATCTCCGGGTGGACTTCGTACCGGTTCATCGTGGCGATGTCCACCGGCGAGCCCATAAAGGGCACGGGATCGTGAGGCTGGGTCGGAGCGTTAGGGCAGATGTGGGTGGCGACGATCACATCGCCGGAAAGCCGATCACCGGCGCGGGCCATGTCCGCCAGCTTGAGGGCGCAGGCAATGGCGGTGATGGCACCGTCGGCGTCAGATACCAGGCCGATGGCCGTCGGTCGGGCGCCGATGCCCCCCAGCCGGCCAATGATCCCCAGCGTGGGTGCCTCCCCGCCGGCTTGCTTGCCCGCCGTGCCGGGGACCACCACGCTGACGAAGTCGGTGCTGCCCTGGTCGCCCTGTACAGGGATCACCTCCGGCTGTAAGCCCCGCTCCCGTAACGCCGCGGCGACGGCCTCCCCGCTTACCGTGGCGCTATCCAGGAGCTCATATGCTTCGATCGTCTGCTTCAGCGTCATACGCTTACCTCCGCCAAATTACGCAATACGCATTACGTATTGCGTAGTCCGTTCACTCTCTCTTCCCCGCGGCCTCCGTGGAGAACACGTAACGGATGAGCTCCTTCCCCACGGCCTGTTCGGCCGCTTGGAAGAGCTCCGGCCGACGCATACCAGCTCCTAGGCGCAGCCGCTCCTTTGGCGCGCGGATGAGGAGCACTTCCTCCCCCTCTCGCACCTCGGCAGAAGACAGGGGGCGGATCTCGGTGGCTGAAAGGGTGGCGATGAGATCGGGGAAGGTGGCCAGCCGCTCCCCGTGTCGCTCCAGGGTCATGTACTCGTTCCAGAAGGTCAGTTCATAGCCGCCTTCCAGCTCGACCTGTCCCACGTCGAAGCCGCCCTCGCTGCGCAGGGTGAGATGCGTCACCCTGGCCTGGCAGACGATCTCCCCGCCGAGCATCCGGCAGGCGGCCTCAGCAGCCTCGCGAGGGCTCGCCGCTTCAAGCAGTGCCCGGCCCACCTCGATGGCCTGCTCGATCGCCCCCGGCGCGGCATGCCGACGGGCATATCCCACCGTCACCGGATTGCGAGCCACGGCCACCAGGCCGCCAGCCTCCACCGCTGCCTGGCGCACCAACCGCGCGGTCGCGGTCAGACCACCCTCGACATAGATGCGCACATGTCGTCCGGCATCCGGATCTCCTCCCACAGCGGCCTGCTTCGCTACATAATCGGCCACCGCGTCCAGCCCCATGGCGCCCATCAGCCCCGTAGGATGGGCGCGTCCGTTACAAGGCGCATCCACCACCGGCAGCCCGGTGATCGCCGATTGCAACCAACCGTTAAGAGTAGCCATGCCGCCGTTCTCATTGGTAATGAGGCCGACCACGGGCGTGTCCAGGTTAGCCATAAGCAATTGCAATGCTTGAACGTAGTGCATTGGTTCCAAGTATTGATCGGCAGCTGAGGGAGCGCCCACTGCGGCCACCGTCACCAGCACAGCCTCGTCGTCCAGCTCGTCAAGGGCCACCAGGCGGGGCCTTCCCAGCTCCATGGCTAGCCGCCCTAGGCTGAGCCCTTCCTCGATCTGGCCCCCGCCGCCTCCCCCCAACACGGCACCTCCATAGGCTGCCGCGCGTACTGTTTGTGCATCGATTTTCATTGCCATTGCCTCTATGGGTGTATGAATGAGACAGGAAAATGGGTGGTTGTGGCGGCGCAG
>DUEN01000071.1 GCA_011176545.1 Caldilineae bacterium
GGCAGATCCACGGCCTCACGCGGCCCGACCAACACCTGCCAATCGGGCAGCTCCTCTTCCAGCTCGCCCAGCAACACAGCGACATGGCCGGGGATGATAACCTTGCGATGCTTCACCTTGGACTCGATACCGGTGCCCTTCACCGTCTTGGCGATCTTCTCGGCATCGAACTTGCCGGCCGCCCAGGCCGTGAGCACGCTCATGCCCTCGGCATCGGCCACCAGGAGCCATCCCGGATGCCCGCTGGACTCCACCTCGTTGGCGACCGCGAAATAGGTAATGGAGAAGTTGGTGGTAACCATAACGGGATCCTCAGGGCCCGGGTTGTTAATCTCATAGATGCCGGGTTCCACCTGGATGGGCTTCTGCGGATCGGTGAAGATGTTCTCCCGCCACACGAGCAGGCCATAGGCCGAAGCGGGGGTGAACCGATCCAGCACGATGAAGCCGGCGTATTTGGCGATGTGCTGGGCCGCCAGCAACGGCTCATCCCCGGGATCCTCCACGCCCTCTCCAGGGAAGGCGATGATCGGATAACCCAGCGCCCGCAGGTTCTTCTGCAGCGCCAGCCGACGGATCTGTGTAAACGTCATCAGCGTGTCCAGCGGATCGCGCGGCCCGGGATCCAGCACCAGATCCTCCACGCCCGCCGCCTTGATCTGCTCCGTCAGCCCCGCCAACGCGGAGAGGTCGCCATCGCCCCGCACCGCCAGCGGGACGTTGTGCGCCTTCGCCAGCTCGGCCAGCGACTGCCAGTTGTCCGCGGTCGCACACCACAGCAAGGGCCGCACATCCGTCGCTGCGTCCAGGCCAGCCTCCGCCATCTTGGGATCGGGGGCTAACAGGATCAGCGGGCGCTCAGCCTGGGTGGCCTGCTTTACCGCAGCCGCATACGTGGCCGGATCCCCCGAAGCCGCCTCGACCGCCACCCCGTCCAGGGTGAGCGATATGCCGACGTATTCCACCGCGTAATCGTGCACCTGCTGGACCAGCGATTGGATCTCGTCAGAGGGCAGATCATCCCGGACGCGCACGAAGAGGCCAGGCTTATGATAGAACGTCTTCTCATGACGGAAGAGCACTGTCTCGTTGCCCGCCTCTACCTTGTAGCCATCGCTGCTCAGCGTGATCAGGCGAATCGGCGGCGCCGATGCCTCCTCTAACTGCGCCTTGGCCTCCTCGCTCACGTAGGGGCAGGCGCTCAGCTCCGCCTGCTTCGCCGCTAGCTTCATCGCGAAGGCCAGACAGGTGGGGAATCCACACTCCTTGCAGTTCGTCTTCGGCAACAGTTTGTAGATCTGCAAGCCGGTTAACGCCATTATGACCTCCCGGGCTCTAAGCCCTCACAGAAGGATATGGTCTCGATAAACCTCATATCCAGCCCTTCCATGGGCCAACTTTCAGGATTTAGAGATCTGAGATTAGAGATCCTTACACGGCGATGACGCGCTCGATGTTCGGGAAGTAATGGCGCACGGTCCGTTCGATGCCCTGCGTTAGGGTCGCCTGCATGAAAGGACATCCGACACAATGGCCCCCGAACCGTACCTTTACTTCCTTGTCCGTGTAGCTGACCAGCTCGACGCTTCCGCCGTGATTGACCTCCAGATAGTGGCTGATCTGCTCGATCAACGACTCCAGAGTCAGATCGACCGGCTGTTCCGTCTCACCCACGACGCTTCCTCCTTAAGGATTATCCCCTCCTCGCCTCGCGCTGGAATCGGTAGGCCAGCGTGAAGAAGGCGGGCATGACGAACGCCCCCGAGAGCACGATGCCGTTCTCAAGCAACGCGCTGCGTCCCAGATAGCCGATCACCCCGACGATCCCGGCGATCGCCGAGAGGATCAGCAGGCCCCCGGAGACGAGATCCACCCCCCACTCACGCACCAGCATCAGCCCGAAGCCGAGGAAGGCCATGCTATACAAAAGGTATCCCAACAGATCCAACGCGTAGGGAGCTGCTGACAGCCGGCCGTTATATCCCCACGTCAGATAGGTGCTCAGCGCGCCCGTCCGCAGGGCCGGATCCTCAGAGTTCACGAAGAGATCGGCCAACCCTCGCACCACGGTCAGCTGGGTCCAGTACGCGTAGAGGGAGAAGACGACATATAGCAACCCCAGCACTCCCCACACGAGGGCCAGCCCCCCACGTCGTCGGTAACTTAACACCGTCAGAGCCACCAGAAATGGCACCTGAACCAGCGTCAACAGGAAGACGCCAGCATACAAGACGATATGAGCCGCCTCATGCTCGACGATGAACTGCAGCTCCTCGGCCGGCGTGGCATCACTAGGCGGCGCAGGCAGGATGAGCAGCATCAGCAGCCAGATCATCGTGAGCACGGCGGCCGCCAGCGCGGCCGTCGCGCCAGCCTGCATGATGCCTCGCTCGCCGGACATGAGCTGCTTCCTTCTCGCATCAGCCAGGGACGGGCTCGCCGGCCATAAGCCGTTCGATCATGCGACGCACCCGCCGCACGGCCTCTGGATGGCGCATGACGAGCACGTCCGCGCCCGCGTGCACCAGCGTGATCGCCGTCAGCGCCTCCCAAAGGACGGCGCGCTCCTCCCAATCGCCCCAGGCGGGCGGCACCCCTTCCCCAGCTCGCGCCTCCTTGGATCGCCAGGCTTCCTCACCCGGGGTCACCAACATCGGCGACTGCGTCATGGTATCGCTCTGCAGCGCCGCCAGGCGCAATCGTTCCATCACGGAGTAGCCATACTCGACTCCATACCCCACGGCAGCCGTGGTCGGGTCCATGATGATGCGATCCAGGGGAAGCCCCATATCGTGGATCAGGATGATCAACTGCTTGGCCAGGTTGACATCCATCGGCGTGCGCGAGTCCACCAGATGGCCGTGAGCCAGCGCGGCCGCCACGATGGTGCGATAGTTCTTCTCCTCGCACACGCCTAACACCAATCGCTCCCCCTTCGCCTCCTCCGCGACCGCCACCAGGAGCTCATTATCCAGCTCCGCCTGCCCCGGGCCGAACACCAGCAAAGGCAGGCCGGTAGCCTCCAACACGCGCCGTACCACGGCTCTAGCATCATCCGGCGTGGGAGACGCCCCATTGCCCCCCGTGGGCGCCGTCAGCTGGAGGAGGATCAGGTCAGCCCCTCGCTCGGTGGCCGCTTTGGCCCACTCCGCCGGGTCGTTCACCACATCTCCCCAGGCGTTCAGCAAAGGGGCCGGCCACTCCTCTGGCCGCCGATCCCGGACCTCAATGGCGATGCGCGGAGGGTTGGGGATCTCCCCCTCAAAGTGCAGGAAGGGCAACGTCGAAGCCCCTCCTATCGTGACGGTATGGCTGCGTGTTCCCCCCTCAGCCGCGGTCGCTCCCAGGGTGATCTCACGCACTCGTCCAGTCCACTGCTCTTTCGGAATGGTTACCTCTGGCATCGTTCCCTCCTCGCAACGGCGTGTTATCGCCCGTCGCGTAGTGAGATTGGCAGATATAGCGTTATCTTCTCCGAAAACTTGGGAAAGACCACAAAATCCACGTTCTCCGCATCAGGCGGCACGGCAATCCGACGCGCCGATGGGACACTGAACGGGTACCGCTCCGATGCAGGATGTACGACGTACTCCCCCGGCCCCACCCTCAGCTCGTAGGTGCCGAGGTCCATCTCCTGCACCCAGTCCGCCATGGTCTCTCCCTCATAGAGGGCCTCATCGACCCGGGCCACGATGGGCACGCCGCACGCGGCCGCTCCATCGGCGGTGGTCACCCGGCCGCGTATCCGGTGCGAGAGGGGCGTTAACGTTAACGTCACCGAGATATCGCCCAGCACCCTGATGGTCCGCCGCCCTCGGGCATAACCACACGCTTCGGCCTCTAACCAATATGCCCCCGCCGGGAGATCCATGGCGAAAGAGCCATCATAGTAGATCAACTCACTTTGTATATAGTCGTTGCCGGGGTGCTTTCCCGGTATGATATAGTACACCCTGCCCAACGTGATAGGGTGTCCCGAGGCATCCTGCACCCGACCGCGAACGTGATACGTCACCGGATAGGTGAAGTCAATCCCGGTCACATCCTCCATCACGGTCACGACGCGCGAGGGGAAGGGTACGTCCGCCACCGCGCGAATCTCGTATACCCCCGCGGGCACCGTGAGCGTGTACGCGCCGGATGCGTCCGTGCCTCGCACAGCCGACTCCGGCTCCCCTTCACCAACCGGCTGCGCCATAATCGTCACATCTTCCATGGGCTGCCCGGAGCGATCCATCACGTGGCCGGAGATGGTAAACGCCTCAGGGGAACGCAGCGCGATACCCGTGACGGGGCCGGTCACCTCAATGGTCACCGTCGGCGGATCGGGATAACCAACGATGTTGGCCCCGATGACATACCGCCCAGCCATCAACGTGAACGTGAACACGCCGGAATCATCCGGCTGAGTGTAAGCGACCTCCTGCCCATCCGGCGTGGAGGCCACCACCCGGAAGGGGCCATATAAGACCCCGCCGGAATGCGTCTGCGTAGTCCCCTGCACCGGATAAAGCTCCGGCAATACGAAGTCCAGATCCGATCTCACCTCTCGCGGCGTGAGGGTGGTCGTCACCACCCCGTACCCGATATCCTCGGGCCACTCAGCGAGCACCTGATACGAGATCTCCCCCAAGAACAGGGCATAACGCCCCGAAGCATCCGTCTCATCCTGGTCAGCCCATCGTCGCGGGATGCGACAGGCACTGGAGGGCATTGCCCGGACCGGAGCCTCCGATACGGGCTGGCCGTCCCCCCGGCGTACCTGGCCGCTTATCGAATGCACCGTCGGCAGCTGAAAATCCAGCTCAACCGAGTCCTGATCCCGCAGATCTACATGCCGGGCCCGCGGCTGCGGCACGAGATCCACGCTGACCTCGTATTCGCCCGCGGGAACCCGAAGCTCATAATGTCCCTCCTCGTCGGTGTACGCCTGATAGAGGTTGCCATCGACGCACACCAGCGTCTCAGCCATCACCATAGCATCTGCCACGGGAAGCCCATCGGCATCCCGGACGACGCCGTGGATCAGGTGATCCCCCTTACGGACAACCAGACGCACATCCGTCGCGCCTGGCGGCACGCGCACCCAGGCCGGGCTGGAAAACCCATGATCGAACAGGCCCTGGGCGATCACCAGCCAGTCCCCGGCAAAGGGGATGTCGATCTGGAAGGCGCCAGACGCATCGGAGAACCCTCCAGCGAGCTGCCCCGACTCGAATTCCGTCGCCGAGACCCACGCGTTCGGGACGGGCGCGTCATATTGATCGACCACCTGGCCGGCGATCTGATAACCCCCATCCAAGGCGCCCCGGCTCTCATCATAGGCCAGCCGCCGTACCTCCAGAACGGGCGCATGAGCCCGCATCCGGGCGATGGTCTCCTCATCGGCGCCGAGCAGGAGCCACCTCCCTGGATTCGCCGGATGGGGGAGCATCGCCACGCGTCCCCCGCGCCGGGCCGCCTCGCGGCGTATCGCCATGGCCTGCCTAGAACAATCATCCTCATGACAATCCAGATGGACGATCCAGACCGAGGACGACGGAACCTCCTGGGCGGCGATCTCTCCCATCGCCCAAGTCCACGCGACCGCCAGGAGCAACCAGGTGACGATCCTAGGCAAGGCCCGACCCCCTTTGTTCATGCGCCCGCCCGATTTCCGTCACCTACAGTGTGCCATGAGAGGCGGTAAACGCGCAAGGCTAGACCCCGCTAGGTAGGGGCGACGCATGCGTCGCCCCTACCTAGCAGATTAAAGGAGCGGCGGCATCTTCAAAGCCGGATGATCGTGCTCCTCCAGCCAGGGCAGCAACTCCTCGACCGTCGTCGCCACCCTCTCATCGGCGATGCGCTCGATCAGGTCAGGGATCCCCTCCCGCTCGGCGACAGCCTTCAGTTCCTCAGCCATGGTCTCCTTAAGGAAGGAGGACATCCAGACCACCCGCTTGAAGCCACCGTCGGCCGAGATGAACTTAGGGCTGGTCAGGTAAAACTTACCCACGCCCATGACTCCCGGCGTCTGCAGGCCACCGCCCGCCATACCCGCCAGGGTGGAGAACGTCATCCCGGCGGGGGTCATGCTGGGATCCTCTCGGCTGACGACCATGACGCCGTTGGCCTCGGGGATCACCATGACGATGCACTCAAAGCACCCGCAGGCCGTCATCGGGTTCTCCATGATGGAGTACATCGCCACCTGATCTACCGTGCCATGGGAGGCCTGTCGGGCGTACTCGTTCACCCCCGTGAAGTATCCCTTCACCGGGTCCAGACATTCCTTCTTCGGGATCGGCTGATTAGGACCCGTGGGATTGATTTCATGGGACGCCTTGCAGTCAAGCCAGTTATAGGCTCCGCACAGCCCCAGCCGCTGCGGACTGATGATGCAGACATGGTTCGGGGCGAAGGACTGACACAGCGTACACGAATAGAAGGTATCGACCGACTCATCGGTCATCCCGGCCAGGCGGATGTTGCGCTCATGATAAGCCTCGCGCGCCCGCTCCAGCCAGCTCTGTATCAGCTCGGGATCGGTCAGGATCTTCACCTGGACCTTATCCACGATGGCGCCGAAGTCGGCGTGGAAGCGCGCGTAGAGGATATCGCCGAAGTGCCGCAGCGAGAAGCCCTTCTCCGCGGCCTCCTTGCTGATGCGGATCCAGGCGATATCGCGCTGGCCGATGTGCTGGATGCCGGAGGCGCCGTTGATGAAGTAGTGGATCTGGCGCTCCAGGACCGGCTCGAAGTCCTTCTGCATCTTGCGGCCCGCCACCTCGACGATGATGCCCATATCCATGGAGCCGCCCTCTTCCACCGTGGTGTAGTCCGGCCCAATGACCTCGATCTTGCCGTCCTCCACCTCATCCCATTCGGCCATGCGCAGGTACTCGAAGGCTCGCGAGTACTTGCCGCCGAACTCGACGCGCATGTTGGCGCGGCGCACCACCTCGCCCTCGAAGGCGGAACCGTAGGGCACCGGGATGGGCACCTCGGTGATGCGGACCTTGACGCCGCGCACCTCGATGCAGCGCTGGACCAACCTGGCAGCCTTCTCCTCGTCCGTCTCCCCCTCGATCTCGTTCCACGGCATGGAGATGACGTGTTCGTAGCTGGTGATGCCAGTAGGCAGGATCTGGGGGATCACGGTATCCGCGATCGTGGGGAAGCCATAGGAGATAGCTCCGGCCGCGGCGGCGTACTTCAGGTCGTCTACCTCCCCCAGCGCCAGGACGAAGGCGAAGACGCGATACTTGTTGTAGAGGAGGATCTCCCGCCACTGACCAGGCTTCAGACCGCCAAAGGTCAGCGCCGATCGGGTGGCGAACCCTAGCGCGTAGATGGCGGAGATGGTGTCACGCCCGAACGGCACGATGTAAGTGTCATACCCCATCTCCACCCCTTCCTCGTGCAACTGGTCGATGATGGAGCGGCCGTTGACGTTGCCGGAGAGGAAGACCAGGATGTTGCGCTGCTGGAGCTCCCGCACGATGGCGACGGCGGCTTTGTTGGTGCGTGCCGCGCCGACGATGGCGGCGAAGCCAGGCATACGGCCGTCCACCAACTGGATACCCCAGGAGCGCAGCTGGATATCGTCGATGGGGCCGTTGAGATGGCCGTCAGCGGCCTCCTTCTCAAATTCAGGGCTGGTGAAGGACGTACCACCAGCCAGCTGGAGCCCAGGATATGGCTCCGGCTGCTCGCCCAACGCGAAGCGGATCCCCTCGATGGCCTCCATGGCCAGGAGGGTCGCCATACCACAGTCCAACGTCTCCCCCAGATAAGGCATCCATACCTTCCCGTTCGGAGGTGGATGCAACAACTTCTTCGCGTGCTCCAGTACCGGCTTCAGATCCTCCAGCTTGGTGACCTCCTGCCCCAACATGCCGTAGATGACGGGCAGATAGTAAGCCGTGTTGGGGAAGGCCACCTGGGCATCTCCCCCCTTCTCAACGATGGCCTTTTGGAGCAATGCCTCAGCTTCGGCGACAAGGGCGTTCGCCCCACGAATGGCTCGCGTCGCAATGTATCGGGACATCTCTTCCCCCACCTCCCTTACTTAACCGCTTTCCCGTAGACGGCCTCGATCCGCTCTTCCAACGGGAGTTCGAGTAGCTCCGGCATGCGCCAGTCGCCGCTCTTCCCCCATTTGGAAGGATCGTATTCAGGCAAGCCTAAGGCGGCCCGCTTCTTATCGATGTGCTCCAAGGCCCGACGGACGATCTCCTCACCATCGGGGATGAATTCCAGCTTACCGCCGACCTTCTTCTCCCAGCCCTCACTGATGAGCCGGGTCACTTCCTCGCTCCCGCGGACGGGCCCTTCACCACCCATGATGACGTAGGCCCCAGAGGCGACGCAATAGGTGGCGATGGCGAGGGCCTTCTCGCTCATCCACTCCGGCGCCATGCCCACGGCCGGGATGTCAGCGATATCCTCACCCAGCCCGGTCTCCGTCGCCATCTGGGAGAGGACGGTGAGGATGCGGGAGTTATCCACACAGGCGCCCATGTGGAGCACCGGCGGGATACCGATGGCCTCGCAGACCTCTCGCAGCCCGGGGCCGGCCAGCTCCAACGCTGTCTCCGGGGTCATATACCCCTGCTTGGCACTGGCGATGGCGCCGCATCCCGTCTCCACCACCAGGACATCGTTCTTGATGAATTCCTCCACCACATAGCGATGGAGCGAGTCGTGACATATGCGGGCGTTATTACAGCCGATGTTGGCCACCACGCCCCGGATGCGGCCAGCGACGATGGCGTCGTTGAGCGGCCGGAAGGAGCCCCGATAGAAGCCGCCCAGGGCGTAGTCGATGTATTCATGGGAGAACCCGGGCACCAGAGGGCTGCGATAATCGGGGATGAACGTCTCCCCTCGCTCGGGGAAGTGGTCGATGGCCCGCCGGACGATCTCCTTGGCGATCGCCAACGCGTTACGCTCGTCGAACTCGATATGGGTAGCGCCGGCGATCCTCACCTTCGGCGAGGTGGTGATCAACTCAGTGTGGAACTGCTCCGCCAGAGGCACCAGCCCTTCCATGATACACTGCACGTCCACCACCATCGCCTCGACGGCTCCGGTGAGGATGGCCAGCTCCTGCTGGAGGAAGTTACCGGCCAGCGGGATCCCCTCGCGCATCAGGGTCTCGTTGGCCGTGCAGCAGATGCCCGCCAGATTGATGCCATTGGCTCCCTTGCTCTTGGCATATTCGATCAGCTCAGGATCCTGAGCCGCGGCGACGATCATCTCCGAAAGGGTGGGCTCGTGGCCGTGGACGATGATATTCACCATATCCTCCCGGAGCACGCCCAGGTTAGCTTCGGACAAGATCGGGGCGGGCGTGCCAAAGAGGATATCCGTCAGATCGGTGGCCAGCATGGAACCACCCCACCCATCGGCCAGGGCGCAACGCATGGCCTGATCCAGCAAGTGCTCGGGGTCCTGATCGTTGCCGATGTGCGTGCGATGAAGCAGATCCACGACCTCGCGATCGATGGACCGCGGCGCGATCCCAAGCTCACGCCAGATCTTCTGACGCTTGGCGGGGGCTCGCTTGAGGTAGCGCAGCTCGCCCCGGATCCTGCCGAACTCCTCCAGGGCCGCCAGGGCGACATCCCGGGCTATCTCCTCGATCGGACGCCCGTTAGTCTCGACGTCGAGGTAGCCCGCCACCTCCATCAACTTATAGGGATCTCGGATCTTGTAATCTGGGGCGTCGCCCTCGGCCGCCTCCAGGAGTGTATAGGCCAGGTCACGACCATGATCGGAGTGAGCCGCAGCGCCCACCGCCACAGCGCGGGCGAAATTACGGGCTACGATCGTGTCGCGCGTCGCCCCACAGACCCCGCGCTCGGTCTTGCCCACCAGCCGGCAAGGGCCCATCGCGCAGTTCTTGCAACAGAGCCCTTCAGCGCCGATAGGGCAGGGGGTGATCTCATCCGCCCGCGTGAAGGCCGTCTCTATCGCCAGCTGATACGCCCGTTCCAGGAGCGCTACCGCGGCCTCATCCCGGCTGGCCTCTTCCGGCGTCCGCATCTTCTTCCGTGCCATATCTCCTTTCCTCCTTAGTAGCGTCGGAACTCACCTGACATCTCGATATCCGCCTGATTCGTCTCCGTCATTCTGAAGCCCAACTCCTCCCATCGCGGGTCACGGCGCTTTTCGGTAGGCTGGACGAGTAAGGGGGGCTCGCCCTGTCCCACCGGATAGCCAGCGTCGGCCAGGACCTTCTCGATGGCCGCGCGATCGACCTTCGATGGATCATAGGTGACCAGGACCTGCTTCCAGGCCGAGCTGGCATACGTATCCTCCACGCCTTCCAGCTTGGCCAGGGCCTCCTTCACCTTCAAGACGTGGTGATCGGCCCACATCAAGGGCACATCCAGCACGATCTTCTCCATTTCCGTCCTCCTTGGGCTAGCGATACCCTCGGTGATTTATCCCTCCCCAGGGGACGCCTCTGTCCCAGGGATATCATCTACACGTCCATGCGGCCGCAGATATCGAGGCGGCGTGCGGAAGGGTGCGACCTGCTCCCGCACCACACCACGAAGGATGTCGCCGGACACGTGCATCAGCGTGTCGTTGAAGTCAGGGTCGATCCCCATGCTCGCCAGACAGGGATAGTGATGATGGAACATGCCCGACTGGTGCTCCGCCTCATCTACGTGCACGCCCACGAGCTTCTCGGCGACGAAGCGAGCACACCCACAGGCGGCATCTCGAACGACCTCGACCGATTGGATGACCTTCTCGTCATCGTCCACGTGGATACGCAGCTCGGGCTTTCCGAAGTGCGTGGCAAAGGCGGCGATCAAGGGATGATCGTATGAGCGCACATGAGATCGCAAGTTATAAGTGGACTCGGTGAGGGAACAGAAAGGCTTCGGGAAGACCGCAGCGATCCCCTTCTCCTCCAGCCAGCCAGCCACCTGGCGCGCCAGGCCCGAAGGCAACCACTCCTCACGGTCGATCGGGGCGATGACGGCTTGCGCGCCCACCGCCTCAGCCAGCTCGGGCAGGAGAACGGCCGTCGCTGGCACTTGCCCCAACGAGAGGACTAGGTCGGCTGGCGGCAATCCCGGCGGCACAAAGGCCTCCGGCTCATCCATCACCAGGTTGAGAGAAAGGCTCGCTGGCGCGTTCCATACCGCTAAGTGCCAATCCACCGGCATATGACGACGTACGTTATCCGCGATCCGACGTCCATACTCACCCTGAACCACAACCAAAATCCGCACGACGACTCCTTTCCATAGAGGGATACGGACTTCGATCTCGTTCTTCAACACATCAATCCGGGGGAGGGTGGCGGAGGGCGATGCCCTCCGCCACCGGTGAATTCAAAGTGAGGAAGCCCTCTGCGATCCACGTACGCTTAGAACAGGCCAACCACTCGGCCTTCCTCGTCGATGTCAACGTTCATGAAGGCCGGTCGAGACGGCAGCCCGGGCATGGTCCGCATCTCGCCGCACAGCGGGTAGATGAACCCGGCCCCTACGGAGGCGCGCACCTCACGTACCGGCAGCCGATAACCGCGCGGCACGCCCTTCCAGTTGGGATCATGGCTCAGCGAGAGGTGCGTCTTGGCCATACAGATGGGCAGATTGCCATACCCGGCCTTCTCGTAAGCCTCGATCTGTCGCTCCGCCTTCGGCTCGTAGTCTACGCCGTCCGCCAGGTACACCTTCGTGGCGATGGTCTCGATCTTCTTCTTGATAGGCCAATCCAGCGGATAGAGGAACTGGAAGTTGGACGGCTTCTCACAGGCGGCCACCACCAACTCGGCCAGTTCCAGGGCGCCCTCACCGCCGCGCGCCCAGTGATCACAGATGGCTGCACCTTCCGCGCCAGACTCCTCGGCCACACGCTTCACCAAGTTGAGCTCCGCGTCGGTGTCGGTGGCGAAGCGGTTTACGGCCACCACGACCGGCACGCCGAAGAGCTTGGCGATCTCGATGTTACGCACCAGGTTCTCGCATCCCTTCTCCAGCAGCTCGAGGTTCTCCTCCGTGTAGGCCGGATCCAGCGGCCGCCCCGGCACTACGCGCGGCCCACCGCCGTGCATCTTCAACGCGCGCACCGTGGCCACCATCACCACGCAGTTGGGGGTCAGGCCGGAGTACCGGCACTTGATGTTCATGAACTTCTCCATCCCGATGTCGGCGCCGAAGCCCGACTCGGTGACCACGTAGTCCGCCAGCTTCAGCGCGATCTGATCCGCCAGGATGGAGGAGTTCCCGTGGGCGATGTTCGCGAACGGGCCGGCATGCACGAAGGCAGGCTGGCCTTCCAGCGTCTGCATCAGGTTGGGCTTGATGGCGTCCTTCATTAACACCGTCATGGCCCCAGCTACGCCCAGGTCCTCAGCCGTGATGGGCTCACCCGACTTGCTCCGCCCGATGACGATGCGGCCCAGCCGTTGGCGCAGATCCTTCAGACTGGTCGTCAGCGCCAGGATGGCCATCACTTCGGAGGCCACGGTGATGTCGAACCCGGTCTGGCGCGGCCGACCATCCGTCTTCTCCCCCAACCCGATGATGATGTTGCGCAACGCCCGGTCGTTCACATCCACCACGCGATTCCAGGTGATGGAATACGGGTCGATGTTCAAGCGCTTCAGCCCCATCTTGGCCAGCCGCTCGTCGGAGTAGTTATCCTCGTGGAGGATACGGGCGTCGATCGCGGCGGCCAACAGGTTGTGCGCCGCGCCCACGGCATGGATGTCGCCGGTCAGGTGCAGGTTGAAGTCCTCCATGGGCACGACCTGGGAGTAGCCGCCGCCGGCCGCCCCGCCCTTGATGCCGAACGTGGGCCCCATGGACGGCTGGCGGATGCAAGTCATCACCTTCTTGCCCAGTCGCCCCAACGCCTGCGTCAGGCCGATCGTGGTCGTCGTCTTTCCCTCGCCCAACGGGGTGGGCGTGATGGCCGTGACGTCGATGTACTTACCCTGTGGCCGGTCCTTGAACTTCTCCAGGACCTCCAGCCGGACCTTGGCCTTGTACTTGCCGTACAGCTCCAAGTCGTCCGGCTCTAGCCCGACCGAAGCCGCGATCTCCAGGATCGGCTTCAGTTCTGCTGCCTGGGCGATTTCCAGGTCACTAGGGATTGTTGCCATCGCTGCCTCCTCCTTCGCTATGACTTCTTCTCTGAGCGAATCGACTCGGGCATTCGATCATCCATGGGCCGTCGTGGCCTCGGATGACGGCTGTCCTTCCTTCATATGAGGATGGAGCAGCCGCCCGCGCAACACGTTGACCCCGCGACGCAGCGCGGAGGAACGTTCCAGGGCGCCGTCAACGCCGTACTGGCCGATCAACAGGAGATAAGGCAAGGCCGCGTTGGTGAGGGCATGGCTGGCGCTGCGCGCTACCCGCGCCGGCGCGTTCGGCACACAATAGTGGACCACCCCCTCCTCGATGTAGAAGGGGTCGCGATGGGTGGTCGGCCGACTCGTCGCCACACAGCCGCCATGATCGATGGAGAAGTCGATGATCACGGCTCGCGGCCTCATGCTCTGCACCATCTCCCGGGTGACCAACACGGGGGATCGGGCGCCCGGCACCAACACGCATCCCACCAGCACATCGGCGAAGCGGACGACCCGACGCAGGTTGTACGTGCTGGAGAAGAGGGTGACCACCCGCCCGCGCAACATGGAATCTACCTGTTGTAACCGTCGCGGGTTGTGATCCAGCACGGTCACGTGAGCGCCCAGGCCGGAGAAACAACGGGCGGCATGGGAGCCGACGACGCCCGCGCCGAGGATGACCACCTCCGCGGGCGGGACGCCATGCATCCCGCTGAGCAGGATGCCGCGCCCGCCAGTGTGGCTAGAGAGGAGCTCGCTGGCGATCATGGGGGCCAGCCGCCCCGCCAGCTCGCTGGTGGGCATCAACACCGACAGCGTGCCATCGTCCTCCTCGATCATCTCATAGGCGATGGCGGTGACCTCACGCATTTCCAGCGCTTCCGTCAAGTCGCGCGATGCCACTGCGAGATGGAGGAAACACAACAGCGTCTGACCGGGACGCATAAGATGATGCTCTTCACGGGTGGGCCGCGCCGCCTTGACGATGACCTCAGCCCGGCCGTAGGTCTCCTCAGCCGAATACACGATCTCCGCACCGGCCTCTCGATAATCCTCGTCCGAGAAACCAGCACCGAGGCCCGCGTTGCGTTCCACATACACCACGTGGCCCGCGTCGACCAGGGTGTGCACGCCAGCGGGCGTGAGCCCCACGCGCATCTCCTGGTCTTGCCGCTCCTTCGGCACGCCAAATCGCACGGAACGCCCTCCTTCGCTGGGCCGCCCTCCCTGGGGGATCTCATACGGTAAGGGGACAGTGGAGCTCGCTCGTCCCCTGCGCTGCGCACGTAGATCTTGTTGGTGGATCAAATACAGCTCGCAAAAATCGCATGTGATATACGGGGGAGCACAACAGCGGCGCTCACCATCCCCTAACTCCCAGCAGGATACGCCTGAACGATATGCCTCACAGTGCTCACATACGAGGGGCCAGGATGCACTTTGACTCTCGGGGCGCAACGCGCACCACGCGCGTACCTCCCAGCACGGCCGCACAGGGGACCTCCCCTCAATCGAACCTCTAGGCGGTGGGAACGCCACAGAATACAAAACAAAAAGCGCCATCCCGCCCCCTCTTCATCGGGGCAGAAGGCGCTCATCACCTCCATCGGTGCCACTCCTCAGCACCGCAACACCAGCGTTCGCATTATCAATATACCATGCGAGCCCTGACGTGTCAATAATTCATCCCATATCCATTCACAACATCTTGTCCGCCAGGATGATGGCCTCCGCCACCTCGCTGAGCTTTTTGTTCAGATCCTGGCTGCGCCGCTGCATCCGCCTGAACGCCTCCTCTTCCGTCAGGTTCAGACGCCGCATCAAGATGCCCTTGGCCCTCTCCACCAGCTTGCGCGCCTCCAGCGCCTCCCGCAGGCTCTCCACCTCCTGACGCAACGCCTGGAACTGACGGAATCGCGTCATGGCCAACGTGATGGCGGGGAGCAGATCATCCTCGGATACCGGCTTCATGAGATAGGCGGAGATGTTGGTCTCGGCCGCGCGCCGCGCCAGCTCAGCCTCGCTATAGGCGGTGAGCAGGATAATGGGGACCGGACGCTCCCTAGTGATGATCTCGGCGGCCTCGATCCCGTCCATCACCGGCATCTTGATGTCCATGATGATGAGATCCGGCATCAGACGCCGCGCCAGCTCTACCGCCTCGCGGCCGTTCGATGCCTCCCCCACCACCTGATATCCCAGGTTCTGCAGCTGCACCCGCAAGCTGAGCACCCGGATGCTCTCGTCATCCGCGATGAGGATGCGCAGTGGCTCAACAGGGTGTCCGTTTTCCGCCATCATTTGTAAAACACCAACTGCACCTCGGTTCCACGTCCGTTATGGCTTCTAAAGCTGAGCGTGCCATTTAGGTCTTTCTCGACGAGCGTGTGCGCGATCTGCAGGCCCAACCCTTTACTGCGATGGAGATCGAAGCCCGGCGCCAATCCGTGCCCATCATCCCGGATGGTCACGCGGACCTCGTTGCCTTCCTGTGCCAGCTCGACCAGGAGGGTACCCCGATCCAGCCCAACGAACGCGTGCTCCAACGCGTTGCTAATCAACTCGTTCATCACTAACGCCAGGGCCGTGGCCTGCTTGGACGGCAGATAGATGCTGGGGCCGCGCACCTCAGCCGTGATGTGCTGATCCGGATGCACCAGATGCTGGATGGAGATCTCGCACACCTGACGGGCCAAGGCGGTGATGTCCGTCAGGCGCAATTGTTCCAGGGAGAGGAGCTGATGCACTGCCGCGATCGACTTGATCCGGGTGATGCTATCCCGCAAGCTCTGCCGCGCATCGGGGTTGGAGCTCTGCGACATCTCTAGGGAGAGGAGGTCCGCCACCGTCTGCAGATTGTTCTTGATCCGATGGTGCATCTCCTGGATGAGCGTTGACAGCGCCGCGGCGCGACGTGCCTCCTCGCGCAGCCGCATGTTCTCCAGCGCTACCCCCATCTGCCGCCCCAGGGAGTTCAGCAAAGTGAGGTCCTCAGCCTGCAGGACGCTCGGCTTCATCGAGCCCAGGTGCATGATGCCGATCATTTGCTCGGTCCCTCGGAGCGGGACGGAGGCGCAGGACAGGAACCCGAACTCCCGACACACGGAGCGGCTCACGCGAGGGTCGTCCCCCAGATCCTCCACGACCAGGGTCTCTTCCCGGTCGATGGCCAGCCCACACAGGCACTCGCCGGGCCTCACCGATGGCTCCAACGGCGGCTGCAAGCTCACCATGCCATGGGAGACGCGAAGCACCATCTCGTTCTGTCGAGGATCCCACAGGTACACGCGGCCGCCATCCAGATCCAAGACCTCCAGCAGCCGGTCCAACGCCCGCTTGAGCGCCTCATCGACATCGAACGCCTGGTTGATGGCGGCTGAAACGGCGTAGAGGGCCATCAACTCCCGGTTGCGCCGCTGAAGCTGGCGTTGCATCGCGCGACGGCGGCTAATGTCACGCATGATGACGGAGCTGCCGATCACCCGCCCCTCCGCATCACGGACCAGGGCGAGGGTCAGATCCACGTCGATACGACGGCCATCCCTGCCTACGCACACCGTCTCGTGATGGTGCACACTTCCTTCGCTGGCCACGCTCGCCTTAATCCGACGCCATCCCTCGGCCACCTCTTCGGACGGGGATAGGAGATCGGTAAACGGGCGTCCCAGGATTTCCTCAGACGGATAGCCGAAGATCGCCTGAGCGCCCCGATTCCAGCTCCGGATCACATCCTGCGCATCCAACCCGATGATGGCGTCCGCGGAGTCGTTGGCGACGGTGGCGAGGAAGTGCATCCGCTCGTCCAACTCGGAGAGGCGACGCTCCGCCTCCAAGCGCAGCTCGAGGTCATGGAGTAATCGACGGAGGAGCCACCACGCCGCCGCCGGCCCCGCTATGCCGAAGACCGCCGTCTCGCCCAGGAACCACCACAGATCTGTCGGGCGCCCTCCCAGAGCACGAGCGATCACCTCGTACGCGATCACCAACACGGCGATGCCGAGAGGCCCACCCCACTGCAACCATCGCAAGCGGGCAATCCAACGCGCTTCCGGCCGTGGAAGCATGTCTTTTTCACACCTCTAAAGGATTCCTTATAGCAATAGCTCTGCACTAACCGTGGCTATTACAAAGGGGTCAGGCCTGCATGATGAAAGACGCGATATGTAGGGTATGTCTCCGCACCAGCCACAAAATGGCGGGTAAGAAACCCGCCCTACATGCCCTTCACGGCTCAATGTGGCACTATTCTGTAGCCCTTGCCACTTTAATGATACATAAGGCGTGCCCCCGTGTCAACCGACCATCACGCCCATAGCCGAGGGACCTCATTTTGAGTATCGACGCTGGGCCTCCTCCAGGAACAGCCGGGCAGTCAGGTCATCGATGTTGCACAGATTGACCTCCTGGATCGGGCCATCCGGGTGCGCGGCCAGGTATTCCTCCACCGCGTCCAAGATCACGCGCACTGCGCGTTCCTTGGGGAATCCGAAAATGCCCGAGGAGATGGCAGGGAGTGAGATGGAACGCACGCCATGCTCCGCGGCCAGGGAGAGCGCCGACGTGACGGCGGACGCCAGGAGGGCATCTTCGTCGCCGCGGCCCCGCCACACAGGCCCGACGGCATGGATGACATATCGGGCGGGCAGACGTCCCGCGCCGGTGATGGCCGCGGTGCCGGTGCGCACCGGGCCATGCTCCTGCACCCAACGGCGACTCTCCTCCTGGATCTCATATCCCCCCTTGCGGACGATGGCTCCCGCCACGCCGCCGCCATGGGCCAGGTGCTCATTGGCGGCGTTCACGATGGCATCCACCGGCTCCTCGGTCAGATCGCCCTGCACGATCCGGATCACCTGACCGGCGACAGTACGATGCTCATATAAGACCTTACGCGTCATCTCCCCCTCCTTAACGGCTCCGCTCATATTGGCATACACGACAAGAGTGTATTGAGGTAATACATGCGTTGTCCCTATAATGCAGGAGCGCACGGCCGTGCGCCTCTACAAAGGATGTGTCGCCTATTCCAATATGAGCGAACGGCTCATCGGATTCTGAACACTCTATACCCCAAACCGCAAAGAGCGCAAAGGACGCAAAGGTTGAGTAAGATGAAATACCTCCGAAGGAGATATTGACATGGCTCACCTGCTCCTATTATACTTGCTTTGAGATGCGGTAAACAAAGTCTGAAAAGCGAGCTCGATGGCATATCTCGAATAAGGGGTCCGAAGTCGGTTAAGGAGGGTGCGATGGCCGTAGTCACGATCTCGCGGGAATTAGGATCAGAGGGGACGCGGATAGCGGAGGCAGTGGCTCAGGCATTGGGAGCCATCTGCGTGGACAAGGAGGTGCTGGCGGAGATGGCCCGCCAGGCCGGGTTGCCCGTCGAGGTGATCACCGAGGCCGAAGAACGGCTCATGTCCCGCTCTTCCCTGGTGAGCCAGGACATGCAGGCCCTCTTCTCCAAAGGGCAGGCCGGCCGCGCAGGGGCCATGGACGAGGCCGCCTTCATCGCTCAGATGTCAGAGGCGATCCGAAAGTTGGCCGAGCGAGATAACATCGTGTTCATCGGCCGGGGCGCGCAGATGATCCTGCGAGACCATCCCACCGCGCTCCACGTACATCTTTATGCGCCTCCAGAGGTGCGCGCCCGCCGCATCCAGGAGCGAAGGGGATTGCCTACCCAGGAGGTGGCCATGCAGATCATCCGGCGGGCTGATGAACGGCGTCGAAGCTGGTTTCGCCGCTTTTTTAAGGGAGCCGACTGGAAGAGCCCACGCTATTACCACCTCATGATCGACACCAGCCGCGTGCCCCCCAGCTTGGCGACGGCCATCATCGTACAGGCAGCACAGGCCGTCCCGTCCGAATGAAAACAGCGGGCGAACGGAGTGAAAGCCCCGCCGCCCGCCGTCTACCCAACTACGCCGTGATGGCCTCGCCGCCGTCCACGCGGATCACCGCTCCCGTGATCCAGGTCACGGAGGGATCGGCTAAGGCGCGAATCGTGTTGGCGACGTCCTGTGGCGTCGTCATACGCCCCATGGGATTCCGGCGCGTGGCTTCCTGGATCATCTCCTCATGGCCGGGGATCTTCCGTAGCGCCGGGGTATCCGTCACGCCCGCCTCGATGCAGTTCACCATAACCCCGTATGGCCCCAGCTCCAGGGCGAGCTGCCGGGTGTATGCTTCCAGCGCCGCCTTGGCAGCGGAGACCGCGCCGTAGGTCTTGAACGCCCGATAGGAACCAGCACTGGTCATGGAGAAAATCCGGCTCCCCCGCGTCAACATGTTCCGCCAAAAGAGCTCCTGCACCCAATACACCAGGCTGTTCGCCATCACGTTCAACGTCATCTCGATCTGCTTCTGCGTGATGGCCTGCTTGGGCGATTCGGCGATAAAGGGAAGCAGGCTGCCGAACGCCAGCGAGTGCATCATTAAGTGGATCGGCTGGGGCGGATCCGTCTCCGCGAGCACTGACTGCATTTCGTCGAGCACTTTGGAACGTGCCTCGGGATCGGCCGCGTTCTGATTGAAAAACACGGCCTTCCGTCCCATTCCCTGGATCTCATCGATGACGCGCTGCGCGTTGGGCAGGGTCGCCTTCCGGTCCAAATGCACGCCAAAGATGTTCATACCCGCGCGAGCGAGCTCAATGGCGGTCGCCGCGCCAAAACCACTGGAAGCCCCCAAGATCAATGCCCATCGTCCTTCCAAATCGGTCGCCATCTTTTCACTTCCCTCCCTGCGATTGAGTACTTGGTTGAATAGCCGGTATGAACCCTATGAGGCCCACGTCTGGCCATTTCTCGATACGCTGTAACCCCACAAGGGCTCGAAGGGCGCGGGCGAGTTCCCCATCGCCGACGGATGCCCATTGTAGCATGACCTGTCGGTTTAAGCACACGCGCATTCCCCCATCATTCCCCCATATTCCCACAATTTCCCACATTCCCATGTGGGAAATTGTGGGAAACGAGCGTGGCATATTTGACGGGCACATAGGACTGCGGTAGAATGCCCTCCGCTTATGGAGGGAACATCTCGGCGGGGCGGGCTCTTCGAGTTCGCCCCATTTTATGTGAGCGGACACGATGCCTACTCACGAGGATCTGCGACAAACCCTACTCCGACTCGATGGGCGTGGTTACCCCGCCTATAAGGACCTCGCCCGGCGATATGAGTTCCCAGGATTCATCCTCTTCATCGACCATGTTCAGGGAGATCCCTTCGCCGCCCCAAGCCGGCTGCGCGTGCGCGTGCCCCAGTCCGTCGCCCGCTTCGGCACATCCATGTTCTCCAACAAGAGCCGGGAGATCGCCTTGCGCGATTTCCTCTGCCGTCGCTTCGCCGCGGCCTGCCGGCGCACTGCTGAACGGCGAGGAAGCGGCCGTAGTGGCCTGCTGGCCATGGACACGCCAGGACAGGAGGTGCTGGAGCGTACCGCCGTCCTGGTGACGTCGGAATGGATCGAAGCTCGATTCGTCGCCGGGTTGCCCGCGGCCGGCCGCCGTATCCTGGGCCGCCAAGCTGTCGAGATGCTGTGCGAGGATCTGCCCATGATCGTAGAGCAGGCGCTCCTGGCCCGCAATCAGCCGCGAGAGGCGCTGATGGAGCACCTGCGCGTGGTGGAGGACGCCGATGCACTGCGCCAGCAGTTGGACGCGTTGGGGCTGGTGGCTTTCGTGGCGGATGGAGCCATCCTGCCGCGGCGCAGCGGCGTTGATGATCGGCCGATGGAACGAGGAGCAGTTCCCTTCGAGTCGCCGGATTCGCTGCGGGTGACCGTGGAGCTGCCACACGCTGGCCGTATCACTGGCATGGGCATCCCACGAGGCGTGACGCTCATCGTAGGCGGCGGCTACCACGGCAAGTCGACGCTGTTGGCCGCCATCGAACGGGGCGTCTATAACCACATCCCCGGGGATGGTCGTGAGTTCGTGGTCACCGATGCAGCGGCCGTCAAAGTGCGCGCTGAGGACGGTCGCCGCATCGCGGGGGTGGACATCAGCCCCTTCATCGCCAACCTGCCGTTCGGGATCGACACCCGCAGCTTCACCACGGACAATGCCAGCGGCAGCACCTCGCAAGCTGCCAATATCATTGAGGCGCTGGAGGCTGGCGCTCGCGTTTTATTGGTGGATGAGGACACCGCGGCGACTAACTTCATGATTCGCGATCACCGGATGCAGGAATTGATCGCCAAGGAGCACGAGCCCATCACCCCCTTCATCGATAAGGTGCGGCTGCTGTATCAGGACTACGGCGTGTCCACCATCCTGGTCATGGGAGGTAGCGGCGATTACTTCGACGTGGCGGACACGGTCATCGCCATGGAGAACTATCGGCCGTGGGATGCCACGGAGCGGGCGAAGGAGATCGCCCGGAAATACGCGGCAGAGCGCCGTCCGGAGGGCGGTGAGCGCTTTGGCTCGATCACCCCTCGCATTCCGCTGCCGGATAGCCTGGATCCCAGTAAGGGACGTCGAGAGGTCAGCCTGAAGGCGCGAGGACTGAAGACGATCCTCTTCGGCCGTGAGGAGATCGACCTGAGCGCCGTGGAGCAGTTGGTGGATGACTCGCAGGTACGGGCCATCGCGCAGGCCCTGTACTACGCTCGCGAGAAGTATATGGACGGCCGTCGGACAGTGAAGGAGATCCTGGACGCGGTGATGTGTGATATCGATGAGCAGGGGTTGGACGTTTTAGATCCCAGGCGGATGGGGGATTACGCTCGATTCCGGCGGTTCGAGCTAGCGGCCGCGCTGAACCGGCTGCGCACTCTCCGGGTTAAGATGGCTCG